>NZ_POUC01000676.1 GCF_002891435.1 Streptomyces cahuitamycinicus | reverse complement strand
GCTTCGGAGCGGGCGGGGGCGGCGCGGGAGCCGGTCTCGGCGGCGTTCTCGACGCCGTGGGCGCACAGGACCAGCGCCACGACGGCGGCGACACCCGGCAGGCAGCCGAGCAGGACCCGGGCCGCGCGCGGCGGACCGGCTGTGCCGGGTGTCCCGTCGGCGGGGTGCCTGCGTGCGCCACGCCGTCTTCGCCAGACACGCATGCTTCCACTGTCGGCCTGATCCGGTCCGTCCGCGATGTGTGATGTGCCACCTGGTGGAACCATCGTCACGGTCCGCGACGTTTTTCCGAGTGCACGCCCGCGTGGCCGATTCCGATCATCGCGTGCGCGTGTGACTGATCACCGGGCCCTCCCCCCGCGTATTAAGGGGTTCCGAGAGAAAGGCGGCGTGCGTGGACCTGCTCGACATCCTGCTGTTGCTGGTCGTTCTGGCCTACGCGGCGTCCGGGTACCGGCGCGGGCTGGTGGCCGGCTGTGTGTCGCTGGCGGGCTTCGTGGGCGGTGCGGTCGTCGGCGTGTGGGTCCTGCCGTGGGTGATGGACGTGGTGGAGCCGGGCACGACGCGGGCGACGGTGGCGGCGGTGTTCACGGTGCTGCTCCCGGCGGTGGTGGGGCACGAACTGGCGGGGCGCCTCGCGCTGCGGCTGCGGCGGGAGCTGGACCGGGGGCCGCTCAGAGTGGCGGACGGGATCGGCGGGGCCGTGGCCAACGCGGTGGCCGTGCTGATCGTGGCGTGGGTGGCCGCGAGCGTCCTGGGCGCGTCCTCGTCGCCGCTGGTCACCTCGGCCATCCGGGACTCGCGGCTGCTCGGCGCCGTGCAGCGGACGATGCCGGACACGACACCGGCCTGGTTCTCGGGGGCCACGTCCGCGCTGACGCAGGCGGGCTTCCCGCAGGTCTTCAACCCCTTCGAGAACGAGTCGACGGCCGAGGTGGCCAAGCCCACCGGCGACAGTGTCACGGCCGCCGCCACCGAGGCCGCCAAGCGCAGCACGGTGAAGGTCGAGGGCGTCGCGGGCACGCAGGGCCGCGAGGGCAGCGGGTTCGTCTACGCGCGCGAGCACGTGATGACCAACGCCCATGTGGTGGCGGGCATCGACGAGCCGACCGTGCAGATCGGCGGGGTCGGGCGGACGTACGAGGCGCGGGTGGTCCTCTTCGACCCGCAGAAGGACGTGGCCGTGCTGTACGTGCCGGGTCTGAAGGCACCCGTGCTGCGCTTCGACGACGACGCCGGGCGCGGCGACTCGGCGGTGGTGGCGGGCTATCCGGAGGACGGCGACCTGAACCTCCAGGCGGCGACGGTCGCGAACCGGGTGCGGGCGACGGGCCAGAACATCTACAACGACGGGACGGCCACCCGGGAGATCTACTCGATCCGCTCCACGGTCCGCCCGGGCAACTCCGGCGGCCCGCTGCTCACCACGGACGGCCGGGTGTTCGGCGTGGTCTTCGCCCGCTCCACCACGGACGCCGAGACGGGCTACGTCCTGACGGCGGACGAGGTCGCCTCCGACGCGCGCGACGCCGCCGGTGCGACGGCGCCGGTGGACACGGGCGAGCTGGCCGCGTCGTAGGGCCTGTCGTTCGGATCAGGTCACAGGGAATGGGCGGTCCTCTCAACGCCGGTGAGCGGGGCCCGGCTCGTGGAGCTGCGAGGCGGAGGAGGACGGGGGCGCGATGGGGCCCCTCCCGCGAGCGCAGCCGAGCGTGGAGGAGTCGGCAACCGACGACAACGCCGCAGACGCGCGTGCCAGGCCCCGCGTCTGCGGGCTGATCCAGACGACAGGCGCCTGGCTCCGGCTCACAGGAAGCGCCCCATGAACACGTCGTCGACGTATGCCCCGCCGAGCAGGAACTCCTCGCGCAGGACCCCCTCGACCACGAACCCCTCGGCCTCGTAGAGCGCCCGGGCCGGGGTGTTGTGCCCCAGGACCCGCAAGGTGATGCGGCGGGCGCCGCGCCGGCGGGCCTCGTCGACGGCGGCCCGGACCAGTGCCCGCCCGACCCCCAGGCCGCGCGCGTCCTCGGCGACGGCGAGGCCCTGGATCTGGCGGACGTGCCGGTTGGCGTCGAGCGGAGTGGGGAAACCGAGGCGGACATAGCCCGCGAGAGGGCCGCCGAGTTCGGCGACGAGGCAGTCCTCGGGGGTGTGCCGCTCGCTGAAGAAGGGGGCGTAGGGCGGCTGCGGCTCGGGCGTCACCGCGTGCCGGTGTGACCAGGTGAGCCGGTCGAGCAGGGCAAGCTCGCCGTCGTCTTCGGGCCGGGCGGTGCGGATGTGCGGGGCGCGGAGCTCGGGCATGGGCGTCACCCTACGGCGGGTGGATCAAGACCTTGCGGGGGTTTTTGCGGAGCCGCACGGCAGGATGGGTTCATGGAGCGTTCGAGAATCGCGGTGGCGGGTGCGTCCGGTCTCATCGGCGGTGCTCTGGTGCGGTCCCTGACCGCCGACGGACACGAGGTGCGCCGCCTGGTACGCGGCACGGCCCGGGCGGCCGGAGAGATCCGCTGGGACCCCGAGGGCGGGCGGGTGGACGCGGCCGGGCTCGCCGGGTGCCACGCGGTGGTCAATCTGGCGGGGGCCGGCGTCGGCGACCGGCGCTGGACGGACGCCTACAAGCAGCGGATCCGCGACAGCCGCGTGAAGGGCACGGCGGCCCTCGCCGGTGCGGTGGCCTCGCTGGACGCGAAGGAACGGCCGCGGGTCTTCGTCAACGGCAGTGCCATCGGCTACTACGGCGAGACCGGTGAGCGGACGGCCGACGAGAGCGCGCCCGCGGGAGAGGGGTTCCTGCCCGCTCTGTGCGTGGAGTGGGAGGGAGCCACCGCACCCGCGCAGGAGGCCGGTGTCCGCACGGTGTTCACCAGGACCGGTCTTGTCGTGTCCCGCGAGGGCGGCGCC
>NZ_POUC01000675.1 GCF_002891435.1 Streptomyces cahuitamycinicus | reverse complement strand
GCCCCCAAGGGCCCACGGCCCCCAAGGGCCCACGGCCGCCCACGGCCGCCGGCGGACTAGAAGCCCCTGGTCCGCTTGGCGGCCCGCCGCTTCTCCGCGGACCCGATCCGCAGGAACATGCGGGAGATCTCCGACCCGAGATTCACCCCGATGGCGATGGCCATGGCGAGGGCCACCGCCTTCGACAGCGACACCAGCCCCTCGTCCACCTCGTTCTGCGCGATCGCCAGCAGCCCGAAGTACGTCGCGGAACCCGGCAGCAGCGGCCCGATCGCCGCGGTCGTGTAGGGCAGGGCGGAGGCGAACTGATACCGCGACAGCAACTGCCCGAACAGCCCCACCAGGCCCGCTGCCGCCGCCGTGGACGCCACCGGCGAGATGTCCCCCACGTAGTGCATCGCGCCGAACACCACCCACGCGACACCGCCGTTCAGCGTCACCCACATCACGGTGGATCGTTCCTGCTGGAGCAGCACCGCGAACGCCAGTGACAGCAGCATCGACGCCCCGATCATGATCAACGGGTCGTCGGAGGCCCCGAGCGCCTGGTCCGGGTTGAGCCGCGCCCCCAGCTGCACGCCGAAGTACAGCACCAGCAGCACACCCGCGACGATGCCCACGAAGAAGTACATGACCTCCAGCAGCCGCGCGGACGCGGTGATGTAGAAGCCGGTCAGACCGTCCTGCACACCCGCCACCAGCGCCCGCCCGGGCAGCAGCGCGAACAGCCCACCGGTGATCACCGCCGACGCCTTCACGTCGACGTGGGCCAGCGTCAGCGCGATCCCGATCGCGGCCGGCGGCGTCGCGGCCACGGTGAACTGGTAGAACTCCGGCAGTCCGCGCCCCGCGCACAGCCACGCCAGCCGGTCGCCGAGCATCGCGCCCAGCGCCGCCGCGACGAACACGATCAGGTCGCCGCCCACGAGCACGGAGGCCGCACCGGCCAGCAGCCCGCTCGCACCGGTCAGCGCCCAGCCGGGGTAGGGGTGGCGGTTACGGCGGATCTCCGCGAGCCGCCGGTAGGCCTCCTCCAGGGAGACCGCCGTCTCGTCGTCGCTGAGGTCGTCCACCAGCTGGTACACGGCGGCCAGACGCGTGTAGTCGGTGCCCCGGCGGCGCACGGTCCGCGACGCCGTGATCGGGTCGTCGACGAGGGACGGCTGGTAGGAGATCGCCAGCAGCGTGAAGGTGACGTTGGGCTCGCAGCGGTCCAGGCCGTACGACCGGCACACGGCGAACATCGCCGCCTCCACGTCCTCGGCGCCCTCACCGCCCGCCAGCAGCAGCTCGCCGATACGCAGCGTCAGGTCGAGCACGCGCGGCACGGCCGGCCCGCTCTCGTCGCTGCTGCGCTGGCTGATCTCCGGCGCCGGCCGCTCCGCCACCGGCATGCGCAGCATCGTGCGCATCCGGTCCTGCCAGGGCACGTCCTTGGTCAGGCTGACCACGGGGATCCCGCTCGGCGGCGTGAAGGCCGTCGGGGCGTGCTTCGCGCTGTAGGTGCTCGGCGGGGTGAACGCCGACCCCTCCTGCTCCGCCGAGAGCGCCGCATGCACGCCCAGCCCTTGCGGCACGGCGAACTCGGAGGTTGTCTCGGGCTCCGCACCTGCCGTTCTGAGCAGGGCCAGGCCCTCGGGGATCGCGAACTCCGACGTCGTCGACATGTCGCCGTCGACGCCGGTCCCGGCCGGAGGCAGGAACGCACTCCTCGCCTCGTCCGACTTCGGTTTGCGGTCCTCCGCGTCCGTCACTGCCTGGCGCTCCCTGTACGACACGTCAGCCTCGTACCCCCCACAGCCTCAGTATGCGCACAGACGGACGAACGGGCCGCACACGCAGGCGTGCGGCCCGTGAGCATCAAGAAAAGGGGTCAGTGACCGCCCTGGTCCTTGAAGCGCTTGTAGGACCGCTCGATCTCGGCCTCGGCGTCGGTGCGGCCCACCCAGTCGGCACCCTCGACCGACTTGCCCGGCTCAAGGTCCTTGTAGACCTCGAAGAAGTGCTGGATCTCCAGGCGGTCGAACTCCGACACGTGGTGAATGTCCCGCAGGTGCTCCACGCGCGGGTCCGTCGACGGCACGCACAGCAGCTTGTCGTCGCCGCCCGCCTCGTCCGTCATACGGAACATGCCGATCGCCCGGCAGCGGATCAGGCAGCCCGGGAACGTCGGCTCGTCGAGGATGACCAGCGCGTCCAGCGGGTCGCCGTCCTCGCCGAGGGTGTTCTCGACGAAGCCGTAGTCGGTCGGGTAGGCGGTCGAGGTGAAGAGTCGCCGGTCCAGGCGGATACGACCGGTCTCGTGGTCCACCTCGTACTTGTTGCGCGAACCCTTCGGAATCTCGATCGTGACGTCGAACTCCACCGGTGGCTCCTCCATGATCAACACATAGTTCTGGTGGTTAAGTGTCCCTCACGCAGGTGTGTGATCGCGAAAGGGGCTGGTGGTCGTGCCAGAGCTGAGGCCTTGGCGGGCCGCGAAGCCGCACGTGGTGCGGCTCGCGGATGCCGTACGACCGCGCCTGGCCCGGGCCGCAGCAGCCACGAAACCACAGCTCGCGCGGCTCGCACGAGCCGGAAAACCGCAGGTCGCGAAGGCAGCGCTGCCGAAGACCTGGCAGTACACCGCGGGCGCCGCCACCGCCGGACTCGCACTGACCGCCGGTGTGGTGACCGCCGCCGGTCCCTGGGACTCCTCGGGTCAGCGTACGGCCGAGCGGGACCGGGCCGTGGCCCTGGGCCGCGCGGGTGGCGCAGATCACGGCAGCGCCCCCGGCGCGCCCGGCCGGCCCCGGCCCGCACCCAGCGCCGGACCGGTGCTGACCGGCCTCGGCGGCGTCAGCACGGTGAAGTCCGCCCCGGACGGCAAGGCCCTCACGGACGCCCTCACGCCCCTGCTGAAGGACC
>NZ_POUC01000674.1 GCF_002891435.1 Streptomyces cahuitamycinicus | reverse complement strand
AGATGTGTATAAGACACAGGCCCCTCACCTTCACCTTCGACGGCACCGAATACCAGGGCTACAGGGGTGACACCCTCGCCTCCGCGCTTCTCGCCAACGGCGTCATCCAGACCGGCACCAGCATCAAGCTGGGCCGCCCCCGCGGCATCTTCTCGGCCGGCGTCGAGGAACCCAACGCGCTCATCCAGATCGAGGAGCCGTTCCCCGAGCCCATGCTCCCGGCCACGACCGTCGAGCTCTACGACGGCCTCGTCGCCACCAGCCTCCCCGGCCAGGGCCGCCTCGCCACCGAACCGGACCCCGCTCGCTATGACGCCGTGCACACCCACTGCGACCTCCTGGTCGTCGGCGCGGGCCCGGCCGGGCTCGCCGCAGCGGCGGCCGCCGCCCGATCGGGCGCCCGCGTCATCCTCGCCGACGACCAGCCGGACCCCGGCGGCAGCCTCCTCGGCACCGCCGAACACCTCGACTGGGTGGCCGCGACGACCGCCCGGCTCGACGCCGCCCCCGACGTGCGGGTCCTGCGCCGCACCACGGTCTTCGGCTACTACGACGACAACCACCTGCTCGCCGTGGAGCGCCGCACCAACCACCTCGGTGCCGGGGCTCCCGAGAACGTCTCCCGGGAGCGCGTCCACCGTATCCGGGCCCGCCGCGTCGTCCTCGCCACCGGCGCACACGAGCGCTCGTTGGCCTTCGCGGACAACGACCGTCCCGGAGTGATGCTGGCCTCCTCGGCCCGCGCCTACGTCAACCGCCACGGCGTCCTGCCAGGCCGCCACGCGGTGGTCTTCACGACCAACGACAGCGCGTACGCGGTGGCGATGGACCTGGCCTCGGCGGGCGTCGCCGTCGAGGCCGTGGTCGACACCCGTCCCGAGCCGGGGGAGTGGGCCGAACGCGCCCGCCGGGCCGGCATCGAGGTGCTGGCGGGCCACGCCGTCACCGCCACGGAAGGCGCCCCCCGTCTCACGGCCGTGACCGTCGCCCCGTACGGGGAGACGACAGGGCGACGGGACTTCGCCGCCGACCTGCTCCTGGTCTCCGGCGGCTGGAACCCGGTCGCGCACCTGTTCAGTCAGGCGGGCGGCAAGCTCCGCCATGACGAGGAGCTCGGCAGCTTCGTCCCCGACATCTGCCGTCAGGCCGTCGAGGTCGCGGGCGCCGCGAGCGGCGTCCTCGACCTCGCGCGAGTCCTGGCGCAGGGGGCGGCCGCGGGAGCCCGCGCCATCGAGGCCGAGGGCTACACCTCGCAGGCGCCCCGCCTGCCACACGTGGTGACACAGCCGCAGACGCCGCCCATGCGGGTCTTCACCGTCCCCGGCCGGGAAGGCGCGCCGCGTTTCGTCGACCTCCAACGCGACGTCACCGTCGACGACCTCGCCCGGGCGACCGGCGCCGGAATGCGCTCGGTGGAGCACACCAAGCGCTACACCACGGCCGGCACGGCCAACGACCAGGGCAAGACCTCCGGCGTCCTGGCCAGCGGCGTCGTCGCCGAGCTGCTCGGCGTGGACATCTCGGCGCTCGGCACGACCACGTTCCGGCCCCCGTACACCCCGGTCTCCTTCGCCGCCCTCGCCGGCCGCCACCGCGGCGTCCTGAGCGACCCGGTCCGCACGACGGCCCTGCACACGTGGCATGTCGCACACGGCGCTCTCTTCGAGAACGTCGGCCAGTGGAAGCGGCCCTGGTACTACCCGCGCGACGGCGAGAGCATGGAGAGGGCCGTGCTGCGCGAATGCGCCGCCGCCCGCGAGGGCGTCGCCTTCATGGACGCCTCCACCCTCGGCAAGATCGACGTCCAGGGCCCGGACGCCGCCGTCTTCCTCGACCTGCTCTACACCAACATGATGAGCACCCTGAAGGTCGGCATGA
Organism: Streptomyces cahuitamycinicus; assembly: GCF_002891435.1. GTDB lineage: Bacteria > Actinomycetota > Actinomycetes > Streptomycetales > Streptomycetaceae > Streptomyces > Streptomyces cahuitamycinicus. The sequence continues at coordinate 948 of NZ_POUC01000674.1, read as the reverse complement.
TCCGCTACGGCGTGATGTGCCGCCCGGACGGAATGGTCTTCGACGACGGCACCGTCATCCGCCTCGACCGGGACCGCTACCTGGTCACCACCACGACCGGCAACGCGGCGGCCGTGCTGGACTGGATGGAGGAGTGGCTCCAGACGGAGTGGCCCGAGCTGAAGGTCCACTGCACCTCCGTGACCGAGCAGTGGGCCACCGTCGCCCTGGTCGGCCCGAAGTCCCGCGAGGTGCTCGGCTCACTCGCCCCGCAACTGGCCGTGGCCAACGACGACTTCCCGTTCATGGCCTGGCGGGACACGACCGTCGCGGGCATCGGCGCCCGGGTGTGCCGGATCAGCTTCTCCGGCGAACTCGCCTACGAGATCAACGTGTCGCCGTGGCAGGCCCTCGCCCTGTGGGAGGCGCTGTACGAGGCGGGCGCCCCGCACGGCATCACCCCGTACGGCACCGAGACCATGCACGTCCTGCGCGCGGAGAAGGGCTATCCGATCGTCGGCCAGGACACCGACGGCACGGTGACACCGCAGGATCTCGGCATGAGCTGGGCGGTGTCGAAGAAGAAGCCCGACTTCATCGGCAAGCGTTCCTTCGCCCGTGCCGACACCGTCCGTCCCGACCGCAAGCATCTGGTCGGCCTGCTCCCGGAGGACCCGGGCACGTTCCTCCCCGAGGGCACCCACCTGGTCGCCGAAAGCGTGCTGCCGGCGCCCCCCGTCCCGATGCTCGGCCACGTCACCTCCAGCTACCGCAGCGCGGCCCTCGGCCGGACCTTCGCGCTCGCCCTGGTCAAGGGCGGACGCGAGCGCATCGGTGAGCGCCTCTACGCCCCCGTCGGTGACCGGCTGGTCCCGGTGACCGTCGCGAGCCCCGTCCTCTACGACCCCGAGGGAGCCCGCCGCGATGGCTGACACCGCCCTTACCGCCCCGCCCCGCAGCCCCCTGTCG
>NZ_POUC01000673.1 GCF_002891435.1 Streptomyces cahuitamycinicus | reverse complement strand
CGGCCAGTGCGCACAAATGGGGCGGGCCGTCCGGGGTCGGACTGCTGGTGGTCCGCAAGGGTGTGCGGTTCGCGGCGCAAGGGCCGGTGGACGAGCGGGAGTCGGGGCGGGCGCCCGGTTTCGAGAACATCCCGGCGATCGTGGCGGCGGTCGCGTCGCTCCGGGCCGTGCGGGCCGAGGCGGCCGAGGAGGCACTGCGCCTGCGGGAGCTGGCGGACCGGATCCGGGCCCGGGTGCCGCGGCTGGTGCCCGACGTCGAGGTCGTCGGCGACCCGGTGCGTCGGCTGCCCGGGATCGTCACCTTCTCCTGTCTCTACGTCGACGGGGAGGCACTGCTGCACGAGCTGGACCGGGAGGGCTTCTCGGTCTCGTCCGGGTCGTCCTGCACGAGCAGCACGCTGACGCCCAGCCACGTCCTGCGGGCGATGGGCGTGCTGAGTGAGGGAAATGTGCGGGTTTCCCTGCCGGTGGGGGTGGCCGAGGAGGAGGTGGAGGGTTTCCTGGCCGTACTGCCCCGGACGGTGGCGGCCGTACGGGAGAAGCTCGGCGCGCCGGCCGCCTCGGAGGTGGTCCGCGAGGAGGACGTCCTGGTCGTCGACTCCCTCGGCAAGCGCTGCCCGATCCCGGTCATCGAGCTCGCCAAGGTCATCGGCGACGTACCCGTGGGGGGCCTGGTCCGGGTGCTGTCGGACGACGAGGCGGCCCGCCTGGACATCCCGGCGTGGTGCGAGATGAGGAACCAGGAGTACATGGGCGAGGAGCCGGCGGAAAAGGGAACGGCCTATGTGATCCGGCGGGTGAGCTGACCGACACCCTCTTCCGGCGGAGGCGGGGAACTGCGCGACCAGTCCCCACACCCCCTGCGGGCGGCGGATCAGCCCAGATGCCGCCGAACCTCTTCCGCGGCCTCGTCCCCGTACGCCTTGGTGAACCGCTCCATGAAGTGCCCGCGCCGCAGCTGGTACTCCTGCGTCCCCACCGTCTCGATGACGAGGGTCGCCAGCATGCAGCCGACCTGCGCGGCACGCTCCAGGGAGACACCCCAGGCGAGGCCCGACATGAAGCCCGCGCGGAACGCGTCGCCGACGCCCGTGGGGTCGGCCTTGCGCTCCTCGTCCGGCGTGCCGACCTCGATCGGGTCGTCACCGACCCGCTCGATGCGTACGCCGCGTGCGCCGAGGGTGGTCACACGGTGGCCCACCCTGGACAGGATCTCCTCGTCGCTCCAGCCGGTCTTGGTCTCGATGAGGCCCTTCTCGTACTCGTTGGAGAAGAGGTACGTGGCCCCGTCCAGCAGGATGCGGATCTCCTCGCCGTCCATCCGGGCGATCTGCTGGGAGAAGTCGGCGGCGAACGGGATGGACCGGGAGCGGCACTCCTCGGTGTGGCGGAGCATGGCCTCCGGGTCGTCGGCGCCGATGGAGACCAGGTCGAGGCCGCCGACTCGGTCGGCGACGGTCTTCAGCTCGATGAGACGCGCCTCGCTCATGGCGCCGGTGTAGAAGGAGCCGATCTGGTTGTGGTCGGCGTCGGTCGTGCACACGAAGCGGGCGGTGTGCAGCGTGTCGGAGATACGGACGGAGTCGGTGTCGACGCCGTGCCGCTCCAGCCAGGCGCGGTACTCGTCGAAGTCCGCGCCCGCGGCGCCGACCAGGATCGGGCGGGTGCCGAGCTGCCCCATGCCGAACGCGATGTTCGCGGCGACGCCGCCGCGGCGGACGTCGAGCTTGTCGACCAGGAACGACAGCGAGACCGTGTGCAGCTGGTCCGCTACGAGCTGGTCGGCGAAGCGGCCGGGGAAGGTCATGAGGTGGTCGGTGGCGATGGAGCCGGTGACTGCGATGCGCACGGCGTGGATTCTCCTGAGGGAGGCGGACCTTGACAGTTCACGCTATCGGGTGGGCGGGGCCGCTCTGAAGGCAGCGAAACTACCCGATAGTAGATCTTTCTCCGTGAGCTCGACCGTGCATACGGTGCCGCTATGACGAACCTCAAGGTCCACGCACCCGTTCCGGTCGATCTCGAAGGCGATCTGGCGTCGCTGGCCGGGGACGGTGCGCGGATGGCGCCGCACTGGGCGGTCCCCGACCGGGCCGCCTCCCGGCCGGTCTCCCCCGCCCTGATCCACGGCGTGTCCGTGCCCCCCGGGTCGGCGCGGCTGCTCGACGCCATGGAGGACTACGGGGACTGAACGGCGCACACGCGGGAACCGTGTGCTCCCCCGCTGCGTCCCATCGCTGTCCCCCGTAAAGGGGAGGCGGGATACGACCCACCAGCGGGCCCGTATGTGACGGGCCGGGTCCCATGGGACAGCTGTGCAGCCGAAGGAGCGATGCGGTGAACACCGAGCGACCCGACAACGACGACGACACCAGGGAAACGGGCGGCTCCAACGCCGACGCCCCGGAGGTCGAGGAGCCGGGTACGGCGGGGGCCGGGACATCGGCGGAGGCCGGGACGTCGGCGGAGGCCGGCGCGTCGGTAGAAGCCGGGGGGACGGCCGAAGCCGAGGTGTCGCCGGGTGCCACTGGCTCTGAGGAGACTTCCGAGGTCATCGAAGCCGCTGAGGCTTTCGAGGCCACTGAGGCATCTGAGGCCGCTGAGGCCGCTGAGACTTCCGAGCCTGCAGAGGCTGAGGCGGCCGGTGAGGCTGATGCGCCAGGTGAGGACACACGGGCCGATGGGGGCAGCGAGGGCAAGGCGGACCCGGCAGCCCCGGCAGCCGACGAGCCGGACACTCCGGAAGCCGGAACCACGGAGGCGGGGGCACCCCGGGACCGGCAGGACGACGGCGAGCGGGCCGCCGCCGCGGACGGCCGGGAGACAGGCGCCCAGCCGGTGCCGGCCCGCGAAACCGCCGCTGAAGCGGAAGTGCGGGGTGCGGAGGAAGACGCCCGCCCCGATGCCGCCCCGGCAC
>NZ_POUC01000672.1 GCF_002891435.1 Streptomyces cahuitamycinicus | reverse complement strand
CCGCAGACCCGCCCCCGACGGCCTCCTCACGGCGTTCGACGCCCGCCTCCCCTTCACCCTCACCGACGGCCAGCAGCGCGTCTCCCGGGAGATCTTCGACGACCTGGCCACGAGCCATCCGATGCACCGGCTGTTGCAGGGGGAGGTCGGTTCGGGCAAGGCCCAGCCCCTCGACGCGCAGGTGCTCACGCCTTTGGGCTTCCGCCGCATGGGAGATCTGCGGGAGGGGGACGAGGTGGTGGTGCCGGACGGAGGCATCGGGCTGATCGATGGCGTCTTCCCGCAGGGTGAGCGCGACGTGTGGCGCTTGGTCCTGTCCGACGGGAGTTCCGTCGAGTGCGACGACGAGCATCTCTGGATCGTCGGCACGAGCTGTGGTTGGCACCGTGGCCAGACTCCCAAGGTCATGACGACCCGGGAGATCCGTCTCGACACGTTCAAGGCCAACGGGTCCTCGAAGTGGTACATCCCGCCTGCGAAGCCGGTCGACCTCGGTCGTGACGCCGGGCTGCCCCTCGACCCTTATCTGATCGGGCTGCTGCTGGGAGATGGTTCATTCCGGCACAATCTCCGTCTTTCCACCATCGACGACGAGATCCGTGAGGCGGTGTCGGCGGCAGTGGCACCCGATTGCCTGCTGGTACCGGTGAAGGGCTCACACTGTGACTACACGATCCAGCTCAAGCAACGTGCCGGAGGCGTGCGCAACCCGGTGATCCAGGTCCTGCGCGAGTTGGGCCTCTGGGGAAGGACGTCCCACGACAAGTTCGTCCCTCCGGCTTTCAAGAACGCTTCGATCAAGGACCGTCTCGCCGTCCTGCAAGGGCTTCTGGACACGGACGGCACCGTCCAGGCCGATGGCATGAGCATCTCCCTCTGCTCGGCTTCACGCCGGCTCGCGGAGGACGTCGCATGGCTCGTGCGCTCTTTGGGCGGCCGGGCACGCGTGCTGCCGAAGAAGGCCGCGTACAACGTGCAGGTGTCCCTGCCGGACGCGTACGCCCCGTTCCGGCTCACTCGCAAAGCCGAACGTGTACGTCCAAGGCCGAAGTGCAACACGTTCCGGCGCGGCATCCGGGCGGTCGAGTACGTGGGGCGGAAGCCCGTCCAGTGCATCAGCGTCGCCCACCCCAGCCGTGCCTACGTCACGGACAACTTCACTGTCACCCACAACACCATGGTCGCCCTGCGCGCCATGCTCGCCGTGGTCGACGCGGGCGGGCAGGCCGCCATGCTCGCGCCCACCGAAGTGCTCGCGCAGCAGCACCACCGGTCCATCGTCGAGTTGATGGGCGAGCTGGCCGAGGGCGGCATGCTGGGCGGGGCCGAGCAGGCCACCAAGGTGGTGCTGCTCACCGGCTCCATGGGCGCGGCGGCCCGGCGGCACGCCCTGCTCGACCTCACCACCGGCGAAGCCGGCATCGTCATCGGCACGCACGCGCTGATCGAGGACAAGGTGCAGTTCCACGACCTGGGGCTGGTCGTGGTCGACGAACAGCACCGCTTCGGTGTGGAGCAGCGCGACGCCCTGCGCGGCAAGGGCAAGCAGCCCCCGCATCTGCTGGTCATGACGGCCACGCCCATCCCGCGCACGGTCGCCATGACGGTCTTCGGAGACCTGGAGACGTCCGTCCTGGACCAGCTCCCGGCGGGCCGCTCGCCGATCGCCAGTCATGTGGTCCCGGCCGCGGACAAGCCCCACTTCCTGTCCCGCGCGTGGGAAAGGGTCCGCGAGGAGGTGGAGAACGGCCACCAGGCGTACGTGGTCTGCCCCCGCATCGGCGACGAGGAGGACGACCCGAAGAAGTCCGGCGGCAAGAAGCCGCCGGAGTCCCCGGAGGACGCCGCGGAGAAGCGCCCGCCCCTCGCCGTCCTCGACGTGGCCGATCAGCTGGTCAAGGGTCCCCTCCGGGGCCTGCGGGTCGAAGTCCTGCACGGCAGGATGCACCCCGACGACAAGGACGCCGTGATGCGCCGCTTCGCCGCCGGTGAGACGCATGTCCTGGTCGCCACGACGGTCATCGAGGTCGGCGTCAACGTCCCGAACGCGACCGCCATGGTGATCATGGACGCCGACCGCTTCGGCGTCTCCCAGCTCCACCAGCTGCGCGGCCGAGTGGGCCGTGGTTCCGCACCGGGCCTCTGCCTCCTGGTCACCGAGATGCCCGAGGCGAGCCCGGCCCGCCAGCGCCTGGGCGCGGTCGCCTCCACGCTCGACGGTTTCGAACTCTCCCGCATCGACCTGGAACAACGCCGCGAGGGCGACGTCCTCGGCCAGGCCCAGTCGGGCGCCCGGACCAGCCTCAGGATGCTCGCGGTCATCGAGGACGAGGAGATCATCGCGCAGGCCAGGGTAGAGGCAACAGCGGTGGTGGCCGCCGACCCGGAACTGGCCCACCTCCCCGGGCTGCGGACAGCACTGGACGCCCTCTTGGACGAGGAGAGGGAGCAGTACCTGGAAAAGGGGTGACGGGTATTGCCCCCCCAAGGGGCGCGGGGCGTAATCCATATGCGGCTACCGCCGCGGGGGCGCGACCAGCCACAATGAACCTGAACCCGCCCACGACCAAGGATTGAAGATGACGCGCGTGATCGCCGGCACCGCCGGCGGACGTCGACTCGCCGTACCCCCCGGCACCGGCACCCGCCCCACCTCCGACCGCGCACGCGAAGGTCTCTTCTCCACCTGGCAGTCCCTCCTCGGCGGCCCCCTGGACGGCGAACGCGTCCTCGACCTCTACGCGGGATCAGGAGCCGTTGGCCTGGAGGCGCTTTCCCGAGGCGCGGGCCACGCCCTCCTCGTCGAGGCCGACGCGCGAGCGGCCCGCACGGCTGTCTCTTATACCCATCT
>NZ_POUC01000671.1 GCF_002891435.1 Streptomyces cahuitamycinicus | reverse complement strand
GCGCCGAAGACCCGGGTTCCGGTGGGCGTCACCGATCCGGTGGGCCACCCCGCAGACGGCTGAGCGGCGTACCCGCCCAAGACCGACCGAAGGTCACGGCCTCCCCGGCGGGAGGCCGTGACCGGCCCGGACCACCCCACTCCTCGGCCGTGGAGCACATCGATGCCCGTTCCCCAGGGCGCGCGACATACCGGAGCAACGCGCGTCACCCTGCTCACCGAAGGCACCTACCCGCACAGCCACGGCGGCGTCAGCGTCTGGTGCGATCAGCTCGTCCAGGGCATGCCCGACCTCGCCTTCGACGTCATCGCCGTCACCGGAACCGGACGTGAGCCGGCCGTCTGGGACCTGCCCGCGCACGTCTCGAGCGTGCTGTCCGTCCCGATGTGGGGCGCCCCGCCCGCGGGCCGCCCGCCCCGCGGCCGGGCCCGCAATCAACTCGCCGCCGCCTACGAACGGTTCCTGACCGCGCTGCTCGACCCGCGTGCCGAAAACGGCTTCGCGCCCGCCCTGCACGCGCTGGCACGCGCCGCGTCGGACGGGACGCTGAGCCCGTTCCTGCGCGGAGACCGGGCGATCGGGATCCTCACCGCGCTGTGGAACCGCCCCGGGCTCGCCGTCCGCGAGGCACGACCGACCCTGCACGACGCGCTGACCGCGACCGCCCTGGTGGAGCACGCCCTGCGCCCGCTGGCCGCCCCGGCACCCGAGAGCGGGGTCGCGCACGCGGTCAGCGGCGGAGTCGCCGTCCTGCCGGGCCTCGCCGCCCTCGAACGCCACGGCGTACCGCTGCTGTTGACCGAGCACGGGGTGTACCTGCGCGAGCGCTACCTCGGCTATCGCACCGCGCCCTACCGCTGGCCGGTGAAGGCCGTGATCCTCGGCTTCTTCCGGCTGCTCGCGCAGGAGAGCTACCGCAGGGCCGCCCTGATCACACCGGGCAACCGGTACAACCGGCTGTGGGAGGAGGAGGGGGGCGCCGACCCGGCGTCGATCCGCACGGTCTACAACGGCGTCGACCCCGCCGCGTTCCCGGCGGCCGGACCGGAACCGGACGCCCCGACCCTCAGCTGGGCGGGCCGCGTCGACCCCATCAAGGATCTGGAGACCCTCATCCGGGCCTTCGCCCTGGTACGCGCCCGACTCCCGCACGCCCGGCTGCGGTTGTTCGGCGGGACCCCCCGGGGCGGAGAGGCCTACCGGGAACGCTGCGAGGCCCTGGCCGCAGAGCTCGGGCACGCCGACGCCGTCACCTTCGAAGGGCGCGTCGACGACATCAAGGACGCGTACGCCGCCGGGAACGTCGTGATGCTCTCCAGCATCAGCGAAGGCTTTCCCTTCACCCTGATCGAGGCCATGTCGTGCGGACGGGCGACCGTCTCCACCGACGTGGGCGGGGTACGCGAGGCCGTCGGAGACACCGGGCTCGTGGTGCCGCCGCGCGACCCGGAGGCGATGGCCACGGCCGCGCTGGAGCTGCTGGGCGATCCCGGGCGGCGCAGGGCGATGGGCGAGGCGGCCCGGCTGCGGGTCATCGAGCAGTTCACCCTCCGGCAGACCGTTGACACGTTTCGATCCGTCTATCTGGAACTGGCCCATCCAAAATCGGAGTTGACGGTCATGTCCACGAGGGCCAGAACGCCCGCCCCGGCCGTCCGCGGCACCGGGAGCCTCGCCCTGTGAGCGGGCCGATGCCCCTCGAACCCGGCGGTGCCGAGCAGGACACGCTGGCCATCCGGCTGGCCGGTACCCGCCGGCCACGCTGGGCCCTCGACGACGCCACCCTCGCCATCCGGCTGCCCCGGCGCGGTCCCGACGAGGAGGCGGTCAGTGAACTCGCCGCCGAACTCGCCGACCGCATAGGTCCCGCCGTCCATCCGTACGAGGTGGCCGCGCTGCTGGAGGCGGAGGGCCTGTCCGCCTCCCTGATCAACGAACGGTACGGCCACCCGAACCTCTTCTCCCTCGCCTCCGCGCTGTACGAGCGTGTGCCGCGCACCTTCCCCGAACCCGCTCCGGCGGCCGACCCGTGGCGCCCCGACACCGTCCGCTGTCTGCTGCGGGGCATGCTGTTCGCCCTGCCCGGCCTCGCCTACCTGCTGACCGCGCCCCTGTGGAACGCCGGCGGGCACGCCCCCGCCCTCATCGTCGCCGGACTCGCCTCCTGGGCGTGGGGGCAGGCACTCGGCCACCGTGCGCACCTGCGCCTGGCGACCGGACGCCGGGAGTCGGGCCGTACCCTCCTGGCCGGCGCGCCCGTCGGCGCCGTGGTGGCCACGACGGCCGCCGCGGTGCCCGCCGACGGCGGCCCGGTGACGCTGGTCGCGGCAGCACAGTCCGCGTACCTGGCGGCCGCCGGAGTCCTGCTGGTGCTGGGCCGGGAGCGGCTGCTGCTGGCCGCGCTGAGCCCGCTGTGCGCGGGTGCCGCCGTCCTGCCGTGGCGGGAGCCCGGTCCCGCGCTCCGGGCCGGGCTGCCCCTGCTGGCGCTGCTCGCCACGCTCACCGTCACCGGCTGGGTCCTTCGGGATGCCCTCGCCGCCCCGGCCGTCACCGGGGCGACCCGGCCCCGTCTGCTGTGGTCCCTGCCGTACGGCCTGTTCGGGCTGGCCGCGGGGGTGCTGGTGCTGCTGGAGGGGAGGCAGGAGCCGTACGCGGTGATCGTGCTGACGCTGAGCATGGGGCCGGCGGAATGGCTGCTGTACCGCTACCGCGGACTGTCGGTCGCCGCGCTGCGCGCCACCGCCACGCCCGCGGCGTTCCTGCTGCGCTCGGCCGGCATCCTCGGCCTCTGTCTGCTCGCCTATCTCGCCCCGCTGCTGCCCGCGGCCCTGCTCGCCGGCGCCGACCCCTTCACCCTGCTGCTGCTCGCGGCCGTTCTGTGGACCGCGCTGCTGCTCCAGGCGTTCGGGGCGGCCTGGTCGTCGGCCG
>NZ_POUC01000670.1 GCF_002891435.1 Streptomyces cahuitamycinicus | reverse complement strand
GGGCAGGGCAGGGCGTCGAGGGCGGCGAGGACCGTGGGGATCTCGCGGAAGGCGAGCAGACCGGGTACGTAAGGGAAGGAGATCCGGCCCACCGCGGTGGCCTCGGCGACGACTTCGAGGCTCGCAGCGTCCAGGACGACCGCGGCCGCCGTGACGACGTCCCGTTCGTCGTCGTAGGCGACGTCGACCCCGGTCACCCGGCCCGTTCCGGGCGGCGGGCCCGGCTCGTCGAGGATCACGCGTGCGCGCAGTTCGTCCTGGACGGCGCGGGCCTGTTCCTCTGTGGTGGGCCAGCCTTCGGGGATGCGTACGGTCGTCATGGTGGCCTGAGCCTACGGGCTCCCCGGCGGCCGGACGCAGGCCCGGGGGTGGCCTCCCGATCATGTTCGTGCCGGAGCTGACGACACCGCCCCGCTGGAAGCCGTCGACGCCGCGCTGAAGGAGCACCTTGACCGGCTCGACGAGCGGCACCGGCAGGGGTCTTCCTCGCCTCCGGGCGCAAGGCCCCCCGCGACGGCGGGGTGATCATCGCCGTCGCGGGGGATCGCGCGCGAAACGAGGAGGTCACCGCGGAGGACCCGTTCGTCACCGCGGGCGTGTGCGCGTACCGCGTCACCGAGTTCACGGCGACGAAGACGGCGCCCGCGCTGGAGGCCTACCGGGAGACCCTCTGAGGCGTCCGCCTCACTTGCCCAGTGCGCGCTGCAGCTGGCTCTTGTTCATGCTGGAACGGCCTTCGACGCCCTTGCGCTTGGCCTCCTGGTACAGCTGGTCGTAGGTGGGGCCCTGGGAGCCCTGCCCCGACCGCTGGCCACCGCGCTTGCCGGACGACATGTCCTTCGTGGAGGTGCGGCTGGCCGTCTTCGACTCGCCGGAGCGGGCGCGTTCCTTGTTCACCGTCCGCGCGGCGATCTCCTTGGCGCGGCCGGTGCTCTCGCCCCGGTCCTGCGCACTGTCCTTGATGTGTTCGTACTGGCGCTCCCGCTTGGAGCTCGAACCGCGTGGCATTCTCGCTCACTTCCTTTCACGATCAGTGAACGAGTACCCACATTGCCAACGATCAGGGCACCCCGCATGCTCAGTGCTCCAGGCGGGCAACGCGGCCCTTCTCACCGGCGGCCCAGCACCCGTGGTCCGGTGTGCAGTCGACGGTGTCGTAGGAACCGGTGTCGACGGTCCGCCAGGTGCGGCCGGCGTCCGTGGTGAGGTCGGTGCCGCCGGGACCGACGGCGAGGGCGGCGGTGCGGCTGTGCGGGAGCCAGGCGACGCCGGAGCGGTAGGCGGGCTGGGGTGTGGCGGCCGGGCGCCAGGAGCGGCCGCCGTCGGAGGTGCGTGCGGCGGCGCGCGGCGAGGGCTGGTCGGGCCGGTAGTCGCCACCGACGGCGAGGCCCCGGGTGCGGTCGCGGAAGGCGAGCGCGAAGACGCCGCGGGCCGGGTCGCCCGCCGGGAGGGGCGTGTCGGTGGCCGTCCAGGTGAGGCCCCGGTCGGCGGAGTGCAGCACACGTGCGCGTGCGGCCCCGCCGGTGGCGAGCCAGACGTCCTTCGGCCCGGACGTCACCAGGCACTGGCCACTCGCCGCGAAACCGGCCTCGCCCTCCTGCGCGGCCGGCATGCCACGGTCCGGCAGCACCTTCCAGGTACGGCCACCGTCGCCGGTCGACAGGAGGCGGAACTTGCCGTCCACCGGGTCGCTCATCGCGAGGCCGTGGCGGTGGTCGAAGAAGGCGAGGCAGTCGTAGAAGGCCTTGGGGTCGGTGTTGCGGAAGGACTCCGTCCAGGTCGCTCCGCCGTCGTCGGTGCGGTAGACCCGGGACGCCTCGCCCTCGCCGATGGCCAGGACCACGGCCCGGCGCGCGTCGAACGCCTCGACGTCCCGGAACTGCAACTCCCCCGCGCCGGGCGGTGAGACGTTCCGCCAGGTCGCCCCGGCGTCGGTGGTGCGCAGCACGGTGCCGCCCGTACCGGCGACCCAGGCGGTGTTCCGGCTGACTGCGGCGAGGCCCCGGAACCGCGTCTCCGGGGTGCCGGTGTCCTTGAGTTCCCAGTGCGGCACCCGGCGCTCCGGTTCGTGCGCCTGTGCCGGTGCGCCCGTCAGGGCTGCCAGTGCCGCCGCGCAGGCCGCCAGCGCGGTCGCCCTGCTGCGTGTTCGTCCCGCCGGTCGCGTGCTCCCCATGCGCCTCATGGCGGGGGAAGCTAGCCCACCACCCGGGTGCCGTCCAGATGGCCTCACCGGCGCTCCGGGTGCTGCGGAGGGTGCCACAAGTGCCCTTCGGGGCACAGGAGGAGAGTCACGTCACTCTGGTGCATGAACACGGTGACAGAGGTCACTCGCATTTCGTGTGCACGGATTGGCTGATTCCGTCGTCTCTTCCAGTGCCCGGCCTCATCCGCCCGGAAGTGTCCGCCCAGCCGTCACAAGGGAGCAAGGCGTTGTCCATCGTCATCGAGCAGCCCGTGGAGGCCCGCCTCGTCGCCGCCGCGCCGCGTATGCCGAGCATTCCCGCGACGCTGCACTACGACCGGCGTGATCCTTTCGCCGTCCGTATGACCTTCCCCGCCCCGGCCACGCTGGAGGGCGTCGAGGTCTGCTGGACCTTCTCCCGTGAGCTGCTCGCCGCGGGCCAGAAGAACGCCGAGGGGCACGGGGACGTGCGCGTGCGGCCCTACGGCTACGACCGCACGGTGCTGGAGTTCCACGCCCCCGAGGGCACCGCCGTGGTCCACGTCCGCTCCAGCGAGATCCGCCGGTTCCTGGAGGCCACGAGCGAACTCGTGGCCGTCGGTCTGGAGCACCTCCAGCTGGATCTGGACCACGGTCTCGCCGAGCTGATGCGGGACGCGTGCTGAGCCGACGGGAGCGCCCCAGGAGGGCGTTGACCTCACCGTGGCCGAGCGGGTCCGCCGGCCCCCCGTAGGTCCCCGGGCCGGCACTCCCGGCC
>NZ_POUC01000066.1 GCF_002891435.1 Streptomyces cahuitamycinicus | reverse complement strand
GGCGAGGGGCGGGTCCGCGAGGGCACGCACGGGAGTCATCATGAGCCTGTCGACCTCGTTGCGTATGGAGGAACACTGTGCGATATGGGCAACGAGTGTGGAGACGGTCGTGCGGCACTGTCAAGACGGGAGGAAGAGAGGCGGTGACGACCTCGACGCCGTGCGCCGGAAGCCGGACACCGCCGGCCCGCCGGGGTGGGCCGTGTCGGCGGGCGCTCGGTACTCGCTCGAACACGGAGGACCGAGGGCGTTCGGCCACCCCGGCCGGGTACGGCGGCGCTCGTGTCACCAGCCGCGGGCGGCCCACTCCTCCAGGTGCGGGGCTTCCGCCTCGATGGTGGTCGTGTCGCCGTGCCCGGTGTGCACGACGGTCTCGCCGGGGAGCGTCAGCAGCCGGTCACCGATCGAGGTGATGATCGTGCCGAAGTCGCTGTACGAGCGCCCGGTCGCGCCGGGCCCTCCCGCGAACAGCGTGTCGCCGCTGAACAGTGCCCCGAGATCGGGGGCGTACAGGCACACGGCCCCGGGGGCGTGTCCGGGAGTGTGGAGGACGCGCAGGCCGATGCCCGCGACGACGAGTTCGTCGCCGTCGGCGAGCGGGCCGTCGGGGCGCCGGTTCGGATGCACCATCTTCCACAGCACCTGGTCGTCGGGGTGCAGCAGGACGCGCGCGCCGGTGGCGAGAGCGACGTCCGGTGCGGCCCGCACATGGTCGTCGTGGGCGTGGGTGCACACGACGGCCGACAGGCGGCGGTCACCGACCGCTTCCAGGACGGCGTCGGAGTCGTGCGCCGCGTCGATGACGACCACCTCGTCGTCGTCACCGACGATCCAGACGTTGTTGTCGACGTCCCAGGTGCCGCCGTCGAGACTGAACGTCCCGCTCGTGACGAGGTGTTCGATGCGTGGTGCGCCGGCCATCACAGCACCACCACGGAGCGCAGCACGTCGCCGCCGTGCATCTTCTCGAAGGCCTCCTCCACGTCTGCGAGGCCGATGGTCTCGGTGACGAACGCGTCCAGGTCGAACCGGCCGCCCAGGTAGAGGTCGATGAGGGCCGGGAAGTCACGCGAGGGCAGGCAGTCGCCGTACCAGCTGGACTTCAGCGAACCGCCGCGGCCGAAGACGTCGAGCAGGGGCAGTTCCACCTTCATCTCCGGGGTGGGTACGCCGACCAGCACGACCGTGCCGGCCAGGTCCCGGGCGTAGAAGGCCTGCCGGTACGTCTCCGGGCGGCCGACGGCCTCGACGACGACATCCGCGCCGAAGCCGCCGGTGAGTTCGCGCACCGCCTCCACCACGTCGCCCTTGGCGCCGTCGACGGTGTGGGTGGCCCCCATGGTCATGGCACGGTCCAGCTTGCGCCGGTCGATGTCGACGGCGATGACCTTGGACGCGCCGGCGAGCCGCGCGCCCGCGACGGCGGCCATGCCGACACCGCCGCAGCCGATGACGGCGACGGAGTCCCCGCGCCCGACGGCGCCGGTGTTGACGGCGGCGCCGAAGCCCGCCATGACACCGCATCCGAGCAGACCGGCTGCCGCCGCCGGGGCGGCCGGGTCCACCTTGGTGCACTGCCCGGCGGCGACCAGTGTCTTCTCCGCGAAGGCGCCGATGCCGAGGGCGGGCGAGAGCGGGGTGCCGTCGAGCAGCGTCATCGGCTGCGTCGCGTTGTGGGTGGCGAAGCAGTACCAGGGCTTGCCCTTGCTGCACGCCCGGCACTGGCCGCACACGGCACGCCAGTTGAGGATGACGAAGTCCCCCGGCTCGACGCCGGTGACCCCCTCCCCCACCGCCTCCACGCGGCCGGCCGCCTCGTGTCCCAGAAGGAAGGGGAACTCGTCGTTGATCCCGCCCTCGCGGTAGTGGAGGTCGGTGTGGCAGACGCCGCACGCCTCGACCTTGACCAGCGCCTCACCGGGACCGGGATCGGGGACGACGATCGTCTCGACGGAAACCGGGGCGCCCTTCTTGCGGGCGACGACGGCACGTACCTCGTGAGCCATGAACTGCTCCTCAGACGGGAAACTCGCGCGGGTGCGCTGTTCCTAGAGTTGCCTCATCAGATACACGCACCGCTATACGCAACTGAGCATCGAGGAGGAGGACACCGGGGGTCAAGGGGTCGACCGGAACCGGAGGAACGGCGGATGCTCAGCTCGCGGGCCGCGAGTCCGCGCGGTGACCAGGCCCAGGGCGTCACCTCCGGCGGCTGGGGCAACTGCGCCGGCGCGGCGAGACCTGGCACCAGCCCGTCAACGAGATCCTCAACAGGTACGGGCTGAGACTGCACACCGCCTGACCACCGAGCGGCGCACCGTGCGGGGGACGTCCCGTCCGGCGGACGGCACGTCCCCCGCGTCAGTGCGGGACGGTCTGCATCAGCCACCGGGGCCTGCGCTGGACGGCGCCCACGTCCGCCTCGCGATCCAGGAGACGGCGGCGGACGCCGCCGGTGCGAGCCCGGGAAGAACAAAGGAGCCGCGGCCCGGGAACGGACGGTGACGCCCACGTTGGACCGATGCGCAAGTGGGCTCGGCCGTAATTCACTTGCTCTGGGTACGAGTTGCCGTTGCACTGTGGCCCGGACACCACGAGTCGTGGTGCCGGTATCCCCGAGAGGCAACGGCAACGATGGAAATCCGTCCCACGACCGACAAGGATGTCGATGTCTTCGTCGACACACTCCATGCCGCGTTCGGGCTCTTCCCGGAGACCTCGACGGAGGGCGGCGGGCTCTGGTGGTCGGCGCTCGAAATGGACCGCTGCCTGCTCGCCGTGGCGGCGGACGGGCGGCCCGTAGGGACCGCCGCCACGCACTCCTTCGAGCTCACCCTGCCCGGTGAGAATTTCGTCCCGGCCCCCGGGGTGACCGCCGTCGGCGTCCTGCCCTCGCACCGGCGTCAGGGCGTGCTCAGCGCGCTGATGCGGCATCAGCTCACCGAGCTGCGGGGCCGCGGGGAGTCGCTTTCCGTGCTGCTGGCCTCCGAGGCTCTGATCTACGGCAGGTTCGGCTACGGACCGGCGACCTATACAGCCCAGCTGAAGGTGCCGCGCCACAAGGCAGCCCTCGCCGCTCCCCGGGCGCGCGGAGTGACCGAGGCAGCGGCGACCGGCTCGGTCGAGGTGCTGCGCCGGGCCGAGTGCGGCGAGATTCTGGAGGAGGTCTACGACCGGTATCGTCGCGCCCAGCCCGGCGCGCTGTCCCGGCCACACCGCTGGTGGGCCCTGCGCGCCGGACAGCCCCCGATCTCGCCGGCGCCGCGCTACATAGCTGTCCAACGGGACGCCGGCGGCGTCCCGGACGGGTACGCCAGCTACTCGATCGAGTCCGGCACCCTGACGGTGGACGAGATCATTGCCACCGACGACGCGGTGTTCACGGCCCTGGCCCGGTTCGCACTCGAACACGATCTGGTCTCCCAGGTCGTGTTCAAGCAAGTGCCGTCCGATCACCCGTTGCGCTGGCAGTTCGCGGACTTCCGCGCGGGCGAGGTGAGCGGCGACATGGACTGGCTCTGGGTGCGGCTGCTGGACGTCCCGCGTGCGCTGACCGCGCGCGGCTGGTTCACGGACGGCGAGCTCGTCCTCGACATCGACGACCCGTTCCTCGGCGAACATCACCGCTACCTGCTGACCGTCCAGGACGGCAAGGCCGCCTGCGTCCCGACGGACCGGGCACCGGACCTGTCCATGGACATCAGGGACCTGGGCTCCCTCTACCTCGGAGGCACCGCCCCCAGCACGCTCGCACGGGCCGGACACATCCGGGCCCACCACCCGGGCGCGGTCACCCTCGCCGACGCCCTCTTCCGCACCGAGCGCTCCCCGCACTGCCTGCACTGGTTCTGACCGCACCCGCGGATCCGGCACCAGTGATGCGCGCGTGGCCTGGCGCGCACCCGTCAGCCACGGAGACCTCATCTGTGCCCGGTCGGCGCAGTCAGTCGCCCTTTTCCGTGCCGATGAGGACGAAGGCCATCGTGGCCGGCCGGCTGCCGCGGTTGCGCCAGGCGTGGCGGGTGCCGTTCTGGATGACGATGTCGCCCGCCGAGAGCGACGTGCAGTGGCCGTCGTCGAGTTCGAGGACGATCTCGCCCTGCAGCACGATGCCGTAGTCCACGGTCGGGGTGGCGTGCATGCCGTCGGGTTCGATGAGTTCGGCGATGCCGGGCGAGTCGGCCCGCTGCTCCCGGTCGAAGGCGACAGGGTCGAACGCCGGGTCGGCGAGCGCGGATTCGGGCGGGAAGGTCAGGACGACGAACCGCGTTCCGCCGGGCGCGGGCAGCAGGCTGGTGACGTTCGGGGTGGGGTCCGTCCCGGTCCGGGTGGTCTTTTCGCCCGGTTCGGTGGCCCAGGGCAGCCGGGACACCCAGCCCGGCAGACTGGCGAACTCCCGGCTCCGCGGGATCGGGCCGTCGCTGACGACGATCGACCTGCCGCTCCCGTCATGGCCGGTGACGACTCTGCGCATGTGTCTCTCCTCGGCCGGTCGGTCGGACCCGGCGCATCGGTCGGGTCAGTCGGACCGGGTGCCGACTTCGTGCGGGGCGGGCAGGGTGGTCTCCCAGGCGTCCACGACGTCCGCCACCGTGGGGGCCGGTGCCCGCAACAGGGCCGTCGCCGCTGTGCGTACGAACTGCCGGTGCCGGTCGTCCGTGAGGTACTCCACCGGGGACTTGCCGTCCACCCGCGCCAGCAGCAGCGCCGGGAGCAGTGTCGCGGCGCGCTCCTCGACGGCGGGTCGCGGCTCCCAGTCGACACAGCGGGTGTACGCCTCGGCCAGTGCGCGGGCGGAGCGCAGGAGTTCACCGCGGTGTCCGGGCACCACCAGGCTCTTGAGGAGGAGATGGTTGACGCAGAAGGCGACGTCGAAGGCCGGGTCCCCGTACCAGGCGCATTCGGCGTCCAGCAGCACGGGCCCCCTCGGGCCGACGAGGATGTTCTTGGGGCTGACGTCACCGTGCACCAGGGCCGAGTGAGTGGTGGCCGTGCGGTCGGCGAGGCCTCGGACGGTGTCGGCGAGCATGGGGTGTGCGGCCGCGGTGGCGAGCAGGTACGGCTCGATGCGCAGCGCGTGGAAGTTGTCGTCGGTGGCGAACTCCGCTGCGAGGGCCGCGTCGGCCGCGCTCGCCGCGTGCAGGGCGCCGAGCAGTTCCCCGACGGCGGCCGCGGTCGTCACCCGCACCTCGCCTCCCAGCAGCTGTGTCTTCCAGACCGGGTACCGCTCGGGAGGCAGGTACTCCATCGCGAACAGGCCGGCTCCGGGGTCGTGGGCCAGCAGGCCGGGGACGCTGTCCGGGCGGTGCTGGGAGGCGAACCGCATCCAGGCCCATTCGTAGGCGTTGCGTGACACCGGTGCCTGCCAGTCCGCCGCCACCTTCAGTTTGGCCAGGGCGCGTTTGACGCAGAGGGAGCGTCCGGGCAGGTCCACCCGCCACAGGTCGGAGGAGACGCCGCCGGCCAGCGGCGTCCAGCGAGCGGTTTCGCCCGGTTCGGCGAGACCCTGGGTGATCAGGAAGTCCGTCAGCGCGGTGCCGGGCCCGTGGGCCGGACCCACCTGCGCGGAGCTCGCGTTCATCGCGGGTCACCCGGCCCGGCGGGCAGGTCACGAGGGGTGTTGCAGGCGTGGGCCGGTGTCTCGCCCGCCAGGATCCGTACGACTTCCTCGGCGGCGCGGCGGCGCAGTTCGATGACCGACGCGTCGGAGGAGAAGGCGACGTGCGGGGTCAGGAGGGTCCCGGGCTGTGCCGAGAGCCCGGCGGGCACGTCCGGCTCGGTCTCCAGGACGTCGAAGGCGGCGCCGTCCAGGTGCCCGGTGTCGAGCGCCTTGATCACCGCGTCGGTGTCCACGAGGCCACCCCGGCTGACGTTGACCAGCAGACCACCCGGCCGCATCAGCGCCAGCTGTTCGCTTCCGATGACGTGGTGAGTGGCGGGCGTCAGCGGCAGGTGCAGAATGACCACGTCGCTGCGGCGCAGCAGGTCCTCGAGGCCCGTCATCTCCACTCCGAGGACGTCCCGCGGCGGGTGGGGGTCGTGGGCCAGGACGCGGCAGCCGAACGCGTTGAGCCTGCGTGCCGTGGCGCGTCCGATCCGACCGAAGCCGACGATGCCGCAGGTCAGTGCCGACAGCCGGCGCAGCCGGGCGCTCGCCGGGTCCCAGCGGCCCGCCCGGACCTCGCGGTCGAAGACGGCCAGGCCGCGCGTCCAGGCCAGCACCATGCCGACGGCGTGGTCGGAGACCTCCTCGACGCAGTAGTCCGGCACATTGGTGACCCACACGCCCCGCTCGGTTGCCGCGTCCACGGCGATGTTGTCCAGGCCCACTCCTAGCCGGGCCACGACACGGAGATCCGGCGAGGTCCCGATCGCGGTGCCGGATACCGGCGCCCAGCAGGTCAGGATGCCGGAAGGGCGGTGCTCGGCGACCAGTTCCTCGATCGCCTCGGCTGAGGAGGGCTCGGCGGGGCCGGTCACCAGGGTGTGGCCCGCCTTCTCGATGACCGACCGCTCGACCGAGTCGTCGGGCCAGGCGTAGTCGGTGAGCAGCACGGTGCCGGGGCGGCTCGGTGGTTTCATGGCAGGTGGTCCTCGCAGAATCGTGCGGCCGCAGCGGACGGCCGGGCGTCCCGCCCGGTCGCGTCCGGTCGGCAGGTTTGATCGTCATCCAGGACGGCGGCCGATATCACGCCTGATCAGGCTTTCGGTCGCCGTGGGTGGGGTGGAGAGGTTCGCAGGGCTCGGGGTGGGGTGTCGGCGCTCGCCGACTTGTGGTCGGCCGGGGCGCCACGCCACGGGTACGGGTCACGAGATGCCGGAGGCACGTCGTATCACTCTGTCATAGCCACGTGGTGCTAACGATAGCACTGGCTGGCTTCCGTGCGTCAAGAGCAGGACATGAAACCGGAAACCCACGCCCCTGGAGTGGTCCGTCCAGCGCCGAAAGACCCGGCGGTCGAGGGGAAAGCGAGATTCGCGGAAGAATTCCGGCGTTCACATCTTGACGCGCCCCGAACTTGCCTTCATCGTTCTGGCAACGCCGACCGTGTGACCAGAGCATCGGCCGCACGGCATCTGGCTGTCGAAGACGCCATAGCCACGGACGTCCCCGACGGGCGACATACGGCTCGATCCCGCATGCGGCATCCGACCGCGCGGCTGCCCATCGCCCCCTTTTCGCCGGTCGGCGATCACTCGTCGAATGCCGGCTCGACCGAGCCGTGTTCAGCCCTCCCCTTCTCGCCTCACCGCATCCGGCCGCCGTGCCGCATCCGCCTGCCCGGCACATCCGCCTGCCCGGCAAATGCGTCCACCGCGGCCCCCGTGGCACATTCCTCCTCAGGAGCCGTAATGACTCAAGCAGCGCAAGTCGACACCAGTGCAGTGCCCGCCGACGACACGGAGGGGAGCAGCCGTCTTCCCCTTTCCAAGCCCATGATCGGGCTGGGATTTCTGCTGATCGTTCTCTCCTACATGGTCAATGCGATGGACCGCCAGGTCTTCCCTCCGCTGCTCCCCAACATCCGGGAGGAGTACGGATTCTCCCTGGAGCAGGGAGGGCTGCTGGCCACGAACTTCACCCTGGGCATGGCGCTGGCCGGACTGCCCGCGGGCTACCTCCTGGACCGCTTTCGCCGCAAGACCGTGCTGATCGCCAGCATCGTGATCTACTCCCTGGGCACGATGGCCACACCGCTGGCAACGGGTTTCGCCGACATGACCCTGTACCGGGTCGTCTCGGGCTTCGGTGAGGGCATGCAGTCCGCGGCGATCTTCGCGGCGATGGGTGCCTTCTTCGCCCACCGGCGCGGCCTCGCCTTCGGCGTGATCGGGGTGGGCTACTCCGTCGGCGTGTTCATCGCACCGCTGATCGGCGTCGAGCTCATGAGCATGCACGGCACCTGGCACTCGCCCTTCTATCTGTTCGGCACGGCGGGGCTGCTGATCGCCGCCGCCTCCCTGTTCCTCGTGAAGGCCGGTCTTACCGAGACCTCCGTCGAGAAGACCGTGTCGACCAGGACGTACGAGTACATGCCGGTCTCCGCGTACAACCGCAACACCATCGCCCTGACCGTCCACGCCGTCGTCAGCGGTGTGGCCATCTACGGGTTCCTCGGCCTGTATCCGACGTACCTGATCAGCTCGCTGAACTACTCCCCCGAGCAGGCGGCTCTGGCCATGAGCCTCCTCGGCTTCGGTGGTATGACGGCCATACTCGGCGGCTGGCTCGGGGACCGTGTGAACCAGCGCAACCTGCTGATCCTCAGCCTCCTCGCCGTCTCGGTCATCAGCGTGTGCATCTACGAGACGCGGGCCACGGTGGGCGTGCAGTGTGTGTTCGCCTTCCTCATGGGCGCCTTCGGACTGGGCTTCATCTACCCCAACACCAACAGCGCGATACAGCGGGCCGTCCGGCCGACCCAGATCGGGCGCGCTTCCGGCCTCTTCGTCACCGGCTACTACGGGCCGGCGGCATTCTCGGGCCTGCTCTTCGCCACCCTCGTGGAGGCCTTCGGCTGGAGCCGTGCAGGACTGCTCCAGGTCACGTTCCTGCCGTTGCTGGGTGTCGTCGCCCTGGCGTTCGTCCGGCCCGCGCAGTTCAACAACGCGGTCCGCTGACCACGTTCCGCCGGTACCCCAAGGGCCTGCCCACCGCCGAGCGGTGGGCAGGCCCCGTCGTTGCGGACGCCGGCGGGCGTCCCGCCGGTCAGCGGCTCTCGGCCACGACCGGATTGCGCAGGACGCCGATGCCCTCGATCTCCACCTCGACCTCGTCCCCGGGGCGTATCGGGCCGACACCGGAGGGCGTGCCGGTCATGATCACGTCCCCGGGGAGCAGCGTCAGGTAGCGGCTGAGGTAGCTGACGATCTCCGGAACCGGGAGCAGCAGGTCGGCCGTGCTCGCCGACTGCATGACGGTGCCGTTCACGCGGGTGGTCAGCGCGAGTCCCGAAGGGTCGAGTCCCGTCGTGATGACCGGCCCGAGGGGAGCGAAGGTGTCCTGCCCCTTCCCGATGAGCAGTGTTCCGAATGCGCTCTCCTTGCGCTGGACGATGCGGTCACTGACGTCATTGCCGCAGGTGTAGCCGAGGATGTGGTCAAGAGCATCGGAGGGCTTGACATGGCGGGCCTCCTTTCCGATGACGACGACCAACTCTCCCTCGAAATGAATGAGTTCACCGTCGGACGGATACACGATCGCGTCGCCCGGACCCACTACCGCCGTACTCGGCTTCATGAAGCACACCGGCATCTCGGGGATCTCACGGTCGGTCTCGTCGACATGTGAGGCGTAGTTGTACGCGAATCCGAAAATCCGGGGCCGATCGACCGGCGAGAGGAATACGACGTCACCGGCCTGGTCGGTGTGACCCGTGGGGGACAAGCCGGTATAGGGATCGCCTTCGAATCTGGCGATGCCGACGTCCCCGGATTCGAGTTCTCCGTAATGACGTTCACCGCCCACGGCATATCTGACGATGCGCACGGACACCTCCGCAACTAGGCAGCCGCGGGCGGCTGCACGGCCCATCCAAGTAGTGCTAACGTTAGCACGAGAGTGCCAAACCGCCTTGGCGCCCTCGCTCTCGACGGCAACTGAGCGCAACACCGATGCTATCGTTGGCATACGGAAAGTGACGGCACGGGACCAGTCAGTCGAGGAGACTCCTTACGTGATCACGACCAGGGACATCGCCGAGCGCCTCGGCGTCTCCGTGTCGACGGTGGGACGGGCGCTGGCCGACGATCCGCGCATCAGCGAGGAGACCAAGTTCCGCGTCAGGCAGGCCGCTTCCGACATGGGGTACGTGGGCAACCGTGCGGCCCGGATGATGCGCGGTGCGTCCAGCAACGTGGTCGCGCTGGTGATTCCCGACATCCGCAACAGCTTCTACTCGACCATCGCGCACGAGTTGTCCAAGAACATGGAGTCCGAGGGCTTCCAGCTGATGCTGTCGGAGACGGACGACGACCGGACGGCGGAACTGCGCCACCTGCGGGAACTGTCCGCGAATCGCGTGGCCGGCGTCATCATCGTGCCCAGCGCGCGCCCGCACAGCGAGTCCGTCAAGCTTCTGCGCGCTCTCCCGCATGTGCAGTTGCTGCGCCGGCACCCGTCGCTGGGTTCGCAGTGGTTCGGCGTGGACGACCAGGAGGCACTGCGCCGGGCCACGGCCCATCTGGTGGCCCAGGGTCACACGCGCATCGCCTACCTCGGCGGCCCCGAGGAACTGCCCACCGGCGCCGAGCGTCTGCGCGGGTTCCGCAGTGCCCTGCGCGAAGGCGGCCTGCCGGACGACGCCGGGCGCGCTGAGCTGGGACCGCCGTCGTCGGTCGGCCACGGCCGCGAAACGGTACGACGGCTGCTGTCGGGACCGGACGTACCCACCGCGCTGGTGCTGGGGTCGATCCAGCTCACCCTCGGCGTCCTGGAGGAGCTGTCCCGGCAGGGCGTGAAGGTGCCACAGGAACTGTCCGTGGTCGGGTTCGGTGACGAGCCCGGGTTCTCCTGGTGGGGCCCCGGCCTCACCACGGTCGGCCTGCCCATCCAGGAGATGGCCACCGGCTGCGCGCTGTGGATGATTCGCCGGCTCAAGACCGAGCCGGGCAACGACGGCCCGTACACGGCGGTCTCCCCCGGGGCGTTGATCCTGCGCGGCAGCACGGCGTCCCCTGACGGGGGGACTCCGTCCAGGTCCGCCTGAGTCGGGGACGGGGCACCACCTCCGCGCCTGAGTCGGGGACGGGGCACCGCCTCCGCGCCTGAGTCGGGGACGGGGCACCGCCTCCGCGCCTGAGTCGGGGCGAAGGCGCGGACGACTGCGAGGGCGGAGCGCGCCGCGTCCGGCATCGGCCGCATGGGCAGGGGCCCTCACGTGAGCTGCTTGTCCGCCGGCAGCACCACTCGGTCGGCCGCGACATCGAAGCCGAGGACCGGGTGAAGAGGATCCGACTCCGGGGTCACCAGCACCGGTTGGCCAGCCGTCGCCCGATCGCCCGCAACAGACGGCACAGCACATCAACGCCGACCTGGCCCTGCAACTCCCGCACGTCCACGTCGAAGTCGATCCCCCGCCTCGTACGCCCGAGAGATCACCAGGAATCCAGGGACCGGCCGGCCCCGCGGCACCGCGTCGGCGCCCGCGCTGCGGGTCAGCATGTCCGCAGCACGCGGCAGCCGGATGACGACACCATCCTCGGAGTACTCGTACGACCGCCCCTGCGACCGCACCAGATCAAGCACGGCCTGCCGGTCCTCCGCCGAGGTGTCCGGGGCACGCGCGTCCGGCAGCGAACCCGTCACGACGGGGTCGAAGAAGCTCTTGACGTCGTCCCACAGCAGGTCGGGCATCACGCCCTGCTGCCCTGGGCCTCGCCGGAACGCGGCCTGGTCCCCGGACAAACCCACAGGGGCAGTGGCGCCCTCCGTACGCTGGCGCCCCTCCATACGTTGCGCCCCTCAGTACGTTTCCCTCCGCAGCCCCCGCATGACCGCCGCGGTGCGCACGAGCTCGTCGAGCATGTGCTCGGCCGCGGCCTCATGGATCTTGCCGGCCCGGAAGGCTCCGTCCTGGACGTGTTCACCGACGAACGGGATGCTCACGGTCGGGCCGATCGGCAGCATCCTCAGGTTGGCCACCACCTGCTTGGCCATCTGCACGGCCCTGGTGCCCGCCGAGACGCCTCCGTAGCTGACGAACGCGGCCGGCTTGTGCTGCCACTCCACGACGAGGTAGTCCCACGCGTTCTTCAGCGGGGCCGGGAAGCCTCCGTTGTACTCCGGGGTGACGAACACGAACGCGTCCGAGGCGTCGACGATACGGCTCCAGGTGCGGGTGTGGCTGTGCGTGTACTGCTGAAGAGCGGGCGGATGCGGCTCGTCGTAGAACGGGAGGCCGAGTTCGCGCAGGTCGACCATGTGTGAATCGAACTGCTCGCACTGCGCGGCCCGTGCGGTGAACCAGTCCGCGACGGACCGTCCCACGCGCCCTGGACGCGTGCTGGCCATGACTGTGGTCAGGGTCATGGGGGCCACAGAGGGCTCAGGGGTCATGAGGGCTCGCTTTCCTGTCGGCCGCGATCGGGCCCGGCGAGCCCGCGCTGCCTGTGCTGTCCGTCCGTCCAGGACAGGGCGGGCTCACCGGAGTCTCTTCCGCGGCGTCCCGGTCTCACCGGCGGGTTGTGCGAACGATAGCATCGACCTTGAGCGAGGCGAAGAGTGGCGCAGATCAGCAAGACAAGCGCACCTTGCAGCACCGCTCGCCTCTTGACAGAACCCCCGAGCGTTCGCACGATTGCGCTATCGTTAGCACAAGCTGAGCCGCAGCGGATGAACATGCCGCCCGCTGCGGGAGTGCCCCCTCCTTCTGGGTGGCAGGCCCGTGTAACCGCCCGGCGCCCCGATCACCCGAACTCCGAAAGGTCGCCCCGCCATGACAGACGCGCGGATCGCCGAGCTCTATGGCCGCAGGGTGTGGGATTCCCGCGGGCGCCCCACCGTGGAGGTCGAAGCTCATCTGGCGGACGGGGCGATCGGCCGGGCCATCGCACCGGCAGGCGCGTCGACGGGTCAGGGCGAGGCGCTCGACCTGCGTGACGGTGGCAGCCGCTTCGGCGGGCTGGACGTCCAGCGGGCGGTCGGTTCGGTGAACCACGAGATCGCCCCCGCGCTCCTGGACCGCGACGCGAGTGATCAGGAGGCCGTCGACCGGCTCCTGGTCGACCTCGACGGAACTCCCGACCGCGGCCGCCTCGGCGGCAACGCGATCGTCGCCACGTCCATGGCGGTCCTGCACGCCGCCGCGGCGTCGCAGGGCGTACCGCTGTGGCAGCACCTGGCGGGCGGACGGCCGGTCCGGATCCCGCTGCCGGAGATCCAGATCTTCGGCGGCGGTGCCCATGCGGACCGTCGCGTCGACGTCCAGGACTTCATGGTCGTGTGCCCTGCGGCGGGCAGCTTCTCCGAGGCCCTCGACTGGACCGCGGAGATCTACCGGGCGGCCGGCAGTCTGATGCGCAAGGCGGGCAAGGCCCAGGGTGTGGCCGACGAGGGCGGTTTCTGGCCCGCGTTCGACTCCAACGAGGAGGCCCTGGAAACGCTCACCCGGGCGATCGAGAAGGCCGGTTTCGCACCCTCGACGCAGGTCGGCATCTCGCTGGACATCGCGGCCTCGCAGTTCGGCAGCGGAGGGCGGTACACGCTGGCTCTGGACGACCGCACGCTGGACACCACAGCGCTGATCGAGATGCTGGGCCGCTGGATCGAGCAGTATCCGATCCTCTCCGTCGAGGACCCGGTGGGCGAGGACGACACCGAGGGCATGGTGGAGTTCACCCGGCGCCACGGCCACCACTGCCAGGTGATCGGAGACGACTACCTGGTCACCAATGCCAAGCGGGTGGAGGCCGCGGCCACCGGCGGGGCCGCCAACGCCGTCCTCGTCAAGCCGAACCAGGCCGGCACGGTCACGGAGGCGTTCCAGGCGCTGCGGGCCGGGAAGGACGCCGGCTTCGGCACCATCGTCTCGGCCCGGTCCGGTGAGAGCGAGGACGTCACCATCGCCCATCTCAGCGTCGGTTGGGACGCGGGACAGCTCAAGGTGGGCTCGTTCACCCGCTCCGAGCGCATGGCCAAGTGGAACGAGGTTCTGCGCATCGAGGAGTCCCTCGGCGAATCCGCGGAATTCAGCGGATGGTCCGCCTTCGCATTCTCCGATTCCGGCCCTTCTACGACCGAGCCGTAAAAGCAGTCCGAAGTATTACAGTCATCGAAATACAGAGCCGATCGGAGCACGGAGACCCCATGCTGCCACCCGTCAATTTGCGCCCGAGTTTCAACATCACCCGCGCCGGCCATGTCCGGCTCACCGTCGCCGATCTGGCCGAGAGCCGGAACTTCTACGTGAACGCCCTGGGGCTCGTCGTCAGCGACGAGGACGAGCGCACCTGCTACCTGCGCGGCCTGGCCGAGGCCTGCCACCACAGCCTCGTCCTGGAGCTCGACGAAGAGGGCGCGGGCACGTGCCGGAGGATCGGCTTCCGGGTCTCCTTCGACGAGGACCTCGATCTCGCGTACGCCTGGTTCCGCGACCGCGGCCTGCCCGCCGAGTGGGTGGACGCCCCATATCAGGGCCGTACCCTGCACGTCAGTGATCCCATCGGTACGCCGCTCGAACTGTGCGCGCACATGGAGACCCGGCCGCGGCTGCACATCGACTTCCAGCAGTACAAGGGCGCCCACGCGCAGCGGCTTGACCACTACCAGATCTTCGCGCCCGACGCCTACGAGCTGTGTGCCTTCTACAGCGAGCTGGGTTTTCGCAACTCGGAGTACCTGGAGCACGGCGACAAGCTGCTGAGCGCGTTCATGTACCGCAAGGGCACGTGCCTCGACCTCGCGATCGTCGAGAACAGCGGGCCCGCGCTGCACCACTTCGCCTACATCGTCTCCGAGAGCCGCGACATCTTCACCGCGTGCGACTGGGCGGGCATCCTCGGCTACGGCGAAGGGGTCGAGCGCGGCCCCGGGCGGCACGGTCCCGGCGGGATGCTGTTCGCCTACCTCCGCGACCCCGACGGCCACCGGGTCGAGGTCTTCAACAGCCACTACCAGACGATCGACACCGAAGTCGAGCCGGTGCGCTGGGACGCGGCATCGCTGAGCACGAATGTGCGGTGGGGGCTCCCCGCCCTGGAGAAGTGGTACTTCGAGGCGTCGCCGTTCGTCGGCGCGCCGCAGATTCCCCCTGCCGAGCAGCCGAATCCGATGTCGCTGGAGCGGTTCCTGCTGGAGCAGCCCCTCCCCTGACCTTCCGCCCGCACCGCACCGCACCGCACCCTAGGAGACGCCATGGCACGAGTTCCGTATCTGCGCCGCGAGGACGCGGACGAGTCGTTGAAGCCGCTGTACGACCGGCTGGAGACCGAACGCAAAGTCCCGACGGCGAACATCTTCCTCGCCCTCACCCACGCGCCCACCCAGCTGGACGCCTTCCTGACTTACGCCAACTCGCTGCGGGCCGCCGATCTCAGCCCCAGGCTGCGGGAACTGGCGATCCTGACCGTGGGTCACGCGACCCGGTCGGCGTACGAGGTCGCCCATCATCAGTCGCACGGCCTCAAGGCCGGGCTCACCGGGGAACAGCTCGCGGCGGTGGCCGACTTCGAGCACTCCGGCCTGTTCGACGAGACGGAGAAGGCGGTCATGCGACTCGCCAGGGAGTCCACCCTCCAGGTCGACGTCTCGGAGGAGACCTGGCAGGCCGCCGCCGCACACCTGACGAGCCGGCAAATGGTCGAACTGTCGTTGTCCGTCGCCTGGTACAACTCCGGCGTCCGCATCATGGGACTCCTGGACATCGACCTGGAAGACAATTATCCGGACCCGTTCGCCCATTCCCCGGTATAGGCACCGTACGGCTCATCATTTCAGGAGTATTTCCATGGCGAAAATGCTCGCCGCGCGACTGCACGAACTCGGTGCCCCGATGTCCGTGGACACGATCGACGTGCCCACGCCGAGGCCGACCGACGTGCTGGTGCGGGTCAAGGCATGCGGAATCGTGCCGAACATGGCCAATGTGATCAACAACTGGCCCACCTGGTACCCGCATCAGCCGCTGCCCCAGCTCCCCGCGATCTTCGGGCTCGACCCCGCGGGTGTGGTCGAGGCGGTCGGCGAGGCGGTGCTCAACACCAAGCCCGGCGACCGGGTCTACGTGAGCCCGCTGCGCTCCTGCGGCAGCTGCCAGGTGTGCCGCGGCGGTGAACTCAGCCGATGCCGCTACTTCACCCTGAACGGCTACTTCAGCACCTCCCGCGACGGCCAGCGGATCTTCGACCTCTACCCCTACGGCGGCTTCGCCGAGTACATGACCGCGCCGCAGCACGCGATCGTCAACATCCCCGACACCATGACGTTCGAGCAGGCCGGCAAGCTCGGCTACATCGGAACCTCCTACGGCGCCCTGAAGAACGCCGCGGCCGCTCCCGGGCAGGTGGCGCTGATCGACGGAGTCACGGGCACACTCGGTGTCGCCTCCACCCTCCTCGCGCTGGCGTCCGGTGTGTCCAGGGTTCTCGGCACCGGCCGCAACGAGGAACTCCTGAAGCGCGTCAAGGCGTTGGCGCCGGACCGCATCGAGGTCATGCGGCTGGGCGAGGGCTCCACCGGGGAGTGGGCCAAGTCCCGCACCGGCGGCGAGGGAGCGGACTTCGTCATCAGTGCGCTCGGCGCCAAGGCTCCGGTGGAGACGATGCTCGACTCCATGCAGGGCGTCCGCCGCGGCGGCAGGGTCGTCAACGTCGGCGGGGTGGCCGACCGGCTGCCCGTGGACGTGAAGTGGCTCATGGACGAGCAGGTCCAGCTGATCGGCTCCAACTGGTTCACCACCGCGCAGGGCCAGGAAGTCGCCGACATGGTGGCGACCGGGACCCTGGACCTGTCGTACCTGATCACCAAACCCTTCCCGCTGGCCGAGGTCAACGAAGCGATCTCGGGACGAGTGACGGATCGCGACGGTGGATTCAGTAACTACGTCGTGATCCCCTGAACCCGCAAGACGCCCCGAACTCGCCCCGCGGCGGTCCTGTTCTGCCCTGACGCCGCCGCGGGGTGATCCCGGCACGACGGAGGTACCGGTGGAACTGCGCTGGCTGGAGTCGTTCGTCGTCGTCGCGGAGGAACTGCACTTCGCCCGGGCCTCGGACCGTCTGCATCTCGCACCGTCGGCGCTCAGCGCCCAGATCAGAGCGCTGGAGTCCCACCTGGGTGTGCGGCTCGTCGACCGCGGGCGGCGGACTCGCCCGGCACTGACCGGTGCCGGACGGCTGTTCCTCGAAGAGGCGCGGCTGACCCTCGCTCAGGCCGCCCGGGCCGAGGCGGTGGGTCGGCGTGCCGGTCGTGGGGAGCTGGGACACGCGCAGATCGCGTACGTCGCCTCCGCGGCGTTCTCCGGGGTACTGACCGACGTCCTCACCCGCTGCGCGGCCCCTGGTACCGAACTGACGGTACAGGTACGGGAGTTGGAAACACCTGCCCAGCTGGAGGCGCTGGTCTGCGGGGACATCGACGTCGGTTTCCTGCGTTTCAGGCCGGAGTACCCACCCGAGGTCACGGCGACCTGCCTGCTCACCGAGCAGGTCGTCCTGGCGCTGCCGGCCGGAGCACCTCTCGCGGCGTACGACGCCGTCCCGGCGGCACAACTGCGCGACGAGTGCTTCGTGGCCCCGCACTTCGACGAGGAGTACGGCTGCCGCGACCAGATCCTCGAAGTGGCGGAACAGGGCGGTTTCAGTCCCCGGTGCGCTCCCCCGGTGCGGGACTTCATCGCGGCTCTGACCATGGTGGGCGGTGGTCTCGCGGTTGCCCTGGTGCCCAATTCGCTGCGCCGTGTCCAGATCCCGGGAGTGGCTTACCGGCCGCTGGCCGACGTGGCGCTGACCACCCGGCTGGTCGGCGCCTGCCGCAAGGGGGAGACCTCGCCTGCGGTACGCGGCGTGATCCGCCGGCTGCGGGAGGCCGCCGCCGCGACGGCCACAGCCTGAAGCATCGTCCCGTCAGGTGTCCGGCATGCCCCGGACACCCTTTCGGCATGCCTGGACGGCCAGGTGCCCGCACCCCCTCCAGCGGCGCACGTTTGTACGTGGATGGCGCACCGTCCGGGCAGGTCCGCGGGGGTGCACGCGGCCTACGCTCGACACGGCGGCACATCACCGTGCCGGGCACCGGCCGGCCGCCGCCCGGCCGAGGGACAGGCGGAGGAACACATGACAGCGATCAGACACGTGGGCGTCGTGGGCGCGGGCCAGATGGGCCGGGGCATCACCGAGGTGTGCGCCCGGGCCGGGCTGCACGTCACGTTGTGCGACGTGACCGAGGACCGGGCCCGGGCCGGACTGGCCGGCGTGGCCGACTCCCTGCTCAAGGCTGAGAAGCGCGGCGCCATCGTGCCCGAGGACCGCGCGCACGCCCTGGCCGGGATCTCGGTCACCGAGGATTTCTCCCGCCTGGGCGGGGCGGACCTGGTCATCGAGGCCGCCGTCGAGGACGAGCGCGCCAAGACGGCACTCTTCCGGCAGCTGGGCGACGTGGTCACGGACCCGGCGACCGTACTCGCCAGCAACACCTCCTCGATCCCCATCGCCCGGCTCGCGGCCGCTGCCGGCCGTCCGGAGACGGTGATCGGCCTGCACTTCTTCAACCCGGTCCCCGTCATGCCCCTGATCGAGATCGTCCCCTCCCTGCACACCTCGAAGAGCACCGAGCAGCGCGTACGGGCCTTCGCGGGTGACGTCCTGGGCAAGCGAACGATCGTCGCGCAGGACCGCGCGGGCTTCGTGGTGAACTCCCTGCTGGTTCCCTACCTGTTGGCCGCGGTGCGCATGGTCGCCTCCGGCACGGCCACCGCGGAGGACATCGACACGGGCATGACGGCCGGGTGCGCTCATCCCATGGGGCCGCTGCGTCTCGCCGACCTCATCGGACTGGACACCGTGGCGGCGATAGGCGAAGCGCTCTACACCGAGTACCGGGAGCCGTTGTACGCCCCTCCCCCGCTGCTGCGCCGCATGGTCGAGTCGGGTCTGCTGGGCCGCAAGTCGGGGCAGGGCTTCTTCGACTACCAGCCCGCTTGAGCGGAGGGCCGAACCGGACCAGGAGGCGCTGGTGTTCCACGGCAGCCGGTTCCGACGCCTGGCCGGCTGAGGGGTGGACAGCAAACGCGAGAGCTCCCGCCCCCTGTCACGTGACAGGGGGCGGGAGCTCTCGCCGTGGTGGGTGTCTCAGCCGGCCGACCGGCGGGTGGCCACTGCCCGGGTCAGCTGGGGAGCCACGGCGAACAAGTCAAGCCCTCGGCTCCTCCGACCCCGCGTCCGCCGGAGACGACGGCCGCCTCCTCCTCCGGTTCCGGGTGGTCAGCGGAACGCCGGATAGCCGGTGATCGCCTGACCGACGACGAGCGTGTGCATCTCGTCGGTGCCCTCATACGTACGGACGGACTCGAGGTTGTTGGCGTGACGCAGGGGCGAGTACTCCAGGGAGACGCCGTTGGCGCCGAGGACGGTGCGGCACTCCCGCGCGATGGCGATGGCTTCCCGGACGTTGTTGAGCTTGCCCACGCTGATCTGCTCGGGCCGGATGCGGTGCTGGTCCTTCAGCCGGCCCAGGTGCACGGCGAGGAGCGCGGCGCCGCCCAGGGACACGGACATGTCGGTGAGCTTCCTCTGGGTGAGCTGGAAGGCGCTGATCGGCTTGCCGAACTGCACGCGGGAGTCGGCGTAGCCGATCGCGGTCTGCAGCGAGTCCCGGGCCGCGCCCAGGACGCCGAAGAGGATGCCGAAGCGGGCCTCGTTCAGGCAGGACAGCGGTCCGCGCAGGCCCTCTGCCAAGGGCAGCCGCGCGGAGTCGGGCAGCCGGACCTGGTCGAAGTAGAGCTCGGAGGTGATGGAGGCTCGCAGCGACATCTTCTGCTTGATGTCCTGCGTGGTGAAGCCTGGGGTGCCGCGGGGCACGAGGAAGCCGCGGACACCGTCCTCGGTCTGCGCCCAGACGGTGGCGACGTCGGCGATGCCGCCGTTGGTGATCCACATCTTGGAGCCGTTCAGGATCCAGTCGTCACCGTCGCGGACGGCTTTGGTGCGCATGCCGGAGGGGTCGCTGCCGAAGTCTGGTTCGGTCAGGCCGAAGCAGCCGATCGCCGCGCCGGCGGCCAGCCGGGGTAGCCACTCCTGCTTCTGCTCCTGTGAGCCCCACTTCCAGATGGAGAACATCGACAGCGAGCCCTGCACGGAGACGAAGCTGCGGAAGCCGGAGTCCGCCGCCTCCAGCTCCAGGCATGCCAGACCGTAGCTCACCGCGTTCGTCCCGGCGCAGCCGTAGCCTTCGAGGTGCATGCCGAGCACACCCAACTTGCCGAGTTCCGGGGCGAGTTCGCGGGCGAAGTGCGCGTTCTCGAACCACTCGCCGATGTGCGGGCGCACCCGGTCGGCGAGGAACTTGGCGACGGTGGCCTGGATCTCGCGCTCCTCGTCGGTGAGGACGGATGCGATGTCGAGCAGGTCGAGGGGGTCCTTCAGGGGCGTGCCGCTCATGCTGGGGTTCCTTGTCATCAGGGTAGGAGAAGCGAGGTCGGTGAGGTGCCGGTGCCGGTGCCCCGTGCGGCGGCCTGGGCCGCGCTGGGCGTCACCCGGAGGCATCGTCGGAGCGGTCGAGCGGGCCGTCGAGGATCTCCGCGGTGTGCCGGCCCAGGCCGGGCGGCGGGAGGAGGTACCGAGCGGGTGTCCCGCTCAGCGCTATGGGGTGCGCCACCTGGCGGGAGGGTGTGCCCTCGCCGCTGCCAACGGCTGCGCCGGGGATGTCGACGATGCCGGGAAGGCCGAGCCGGTGGGCGAAGGCGAAGGCTTCGTCGAGGGTGTTGACCGGCCCGGCGGGCACCCCTGCCGCGAGCAGGACGGTCGACCAGTGGTCGGCGCTCGCCGCACCGAGCCGCCTGGTCAGGATGTCCCGCAGTTCGACGCGGTGGGCGACCCGGTCCGCGTTGGTGCGGAAACGGTCGTCGTGGGCGAGACCGGGCTTCCCGACGGCCTCGCACAGCGCCGCGAACTGCCGGTCGTTGCCCACCGCGAGAGCGATCGGTCGATCGGCGGTGGGGAGGGTTTCGTACGGCGCGATGCTCGGGTGCGCGTTGCCCATGCGGCCCGGGACCACACCGGCGACGGCGAACGCCGAGGCCTGGTTGACCATGGCCGACAGCAGCGAGGTGAGGAGATTCACCTCCACCAGTTGGCCCTGGCCGGTGGCGTCGCGGTGCCGGAGGGCCGCCAGGATGCCGAGGGAGGCATGCAGCCCGGTGATCACGTCGACAAGGGCTACGCCTGCCTTCATCGGTTCCCCGTGTGTCTGCCCGGTCACGCTCATCAGGCCTCCGACGGCCTGCACGAGCAGGTCGTATCCGGGGATCGCCGCGCCCGCGCCGCTGCCGAAGCCGCTGATGGAGCAGTAGATCAGCTCCGGGTGCCGCTCACGGAGCTCCGTGTGGCCGAGGCCCAGCCGCTCCATCGTGCCGGGCCGGAAGTTCTCCACCAGCACGTCGGATCCGGCGATCAGGTCGTGTGCCTGTGCGCGTCCGGCCTCCTCGGTCAGGTCCAGGACGATCGACCTCTTGTTCCGGTTGACGCTCAGGAAGTAGGTCGAGATGCCGTCCTGATCCGCCGGCGGGTGCCACGCCCGGGTGTCGTCCCCCGTGCCGGGCCGCTCGATCTTGATCACGTCGGCGCCGAGGTCGGCGAGGAGCATGGTGGCGTACGGCCCCGCGAGAACCCTGGAGAAGTCGGCGATGCGCAGGCCGTCCAGGGCACCGCGCCCCGCTGCACGGGGGTCGTCGGCCCGTCCGTCCGGCTTCTGGTGCTGCCTGCTCATGCGCTGCCCTCCCTGATCGCCCCGGCCGGCCGCGGGCGTGGCGGGGCCGGGTCCCTTCACCACCAGCGCTCCAAGGACGTCGCCCGGTGGGTGAGTTCGACCAGGGGAAACCCTTGGCCGCGCGGAGCCGCGCCCCGCACGACGCGTACTCTCGCCCCGACCGCGACCACGACCGGTTCCGTGCCGGTGACCTGGCAGACCAGGTTGAAGCCCTCGGCCATCGCGACGAACCAGGTGTTGAGCGGGGCCTGGCCGCTACGGCGAACGAGGACCCCGGCGCCGGTGCTGCGCTCCCGCTCGAAGGTGGTGGCTCCGCAGGCACGGCAGAACGAGCGACGGTAGGCAGGGGTGCCGCACCAGAGGCACCGCTGGAAGAAGAGGTGGCGGTCGGCCGTCGGCGGTGGCGGCTCGGCCGTCGCCGTCATCTCCTGGGCATCCGCCTCGGTGTCTTCCTTGAGCTTGTCGTGTTCGCGGCTCTCTGTCCGGAGCATCGCGGCCTCCCCTACGCGGTTCGGTGACCGACAGCGGATGATCGGCATCCGCTGTCCCCATCACCTTGGCCCGGCCGCGAAGAGGAGGTCAACGACGGGTTGACGCATCTTTGTGCGCGGAAAACGCTCCGTCTGTCCAGCTCAGAGGGCTGCGCCAGCACTGGGCTCAGCCGAAGGACGCCGGTGTTCGGCCGGCGGACCGCAGGTCCGGTGGCAGGGCGCCACCGGACCTCAGGGCTGACTGTCAGCGTCGGCGAGCCCAGCCGGCGCCGACTCCGGCCACCTGCAGAGCCAGGCACATCAGGCCCAGCAGCATGACGTTGGTCGAAGAGAACACATCGTTGGTGCCGAGTTCTGCCGCGTTGATCAGGAACGCCACGAAGAACAACACCGCCGCGACTATGCCGAGCATGAGACGAGCTCCTCTCCAAGGGGGTGAAGCCCGTATGCCCCGCCTCCGCCCGCGGACACCCGGGCGGCGCGAGGGGCCGGTCGGACAGTGCGGGGGCGGCCCGGTCAGCGGCCGTCTCGGTGTGCGTGTGCTTCGGCGAGGAGGAGGTAGCTGCTGGCGGTCCAGGTGTACGCGCGGTCGCGCAGGCCTTTTCCGGTCAGCGCGTCGAAGTTCTCGGCGAAGCCGTGGGTTTCGCACAGGGCGCGGAAGCGGGCGCTGATGTCGTCCGCGAGGCGTTCGTGGCCGGCGCGGCGCAATCCGTCCTCGATGAGGACGGTGGCGGGGGCCCAGATGGGGCCGCGCCAGTAGCCGTCGGCGAGGTAGTGCGGTGAGGTGGGCAGTTCGGTGGCGAGGCCGTAGGGCGTGAGGTGGGCCTTGATGCGGTCGGCCAGTGTGCTGCTGACGCCGGCGGGCAGGTGCTCGCCGAGGACGACGGGCATCAGGTCGAGGAGGCTGGAGCTGCTCCAGGTGTCCCCGGTGCCGACTCCCCTGGCCACGAACCTGTCGGTGGCCCAGAGCCGGCCGAGCAGCGCCGTCTGAGTGTCCTCGGCTGCCTGCGTCCACCGGCTCGCCTCGTCACGCTTGTCCAATGCGGCGGCCAGGTCGGCCAGTTCGTGCAGCTGGAGGACGAGGAAGGCGGCCAGGTCGGCGGATTCGATGACCCGCTCGGGGTCGAAGGTGGTGGCGTTGTCCCAGCCGCTGTCGTTGCCGTGCTGGTAGTGGGGCAGGTCGGCGCCGGGTGCTCGCCGCGCGGTGAGCCAGAAGCCGGTCCAGCGTTCCAGTCGGTCGTAGGTCTGGGCGAGCTCGGCGGGTCCGGGGGGTGTCGGCAGCCGCCGGCGCAGGTGGCCGAAGGTCCAGCCGTGGATGGGCGGTTTGACGAAGTTGTAGAGGACTTCGGAGTGGGTGACGGAGTCGGGCAGGGCGCCGCTGTCGTCCTGGTGGTCGAAGGGCAGGGCGAACTGGTCGAGGGCCAGGTCGGGACAACCGGGTGCCAGAGCCAGGGCGTTGAAGCAGTGGTCCCAGCTCCAGACCTTGTCCATCCAGTGCTTGGACATCAGCACGGCGGGCCGGGTGACCAATCCGGTGGGGCGTACGGTGGCCGACCAGACGACGTAGGCGGCGAGTTCGGCGGCGGGGGTGTCGGACGAGCGCCACGGAGCCACCTTGTCGACGAAGTCCGCGAACCGGGTCTGCGCGGCCTCGGTGACCGCGTCGAACGGCGCCGTGGACGCGTACGGCGGTCGGGCGGTGTCGAGTTCCTCGATCGCGATCTCCCAGTGGCCGCCGGCCTCCGCTGTCACGGCGAGGCCGCGGAGGCCGCTGCCCAGGGCCTGGGTACCGGGGGTCTCGGTGACGGTGCCGGACAGAACGGTGACGCGGTAGCGGCGTCCGGTCTCGTAGGACGTGAACACGTGGGCGTCCGCCGCCGGGTCGCGGAAGAAGTACGTTCCGCTGAACGGGGTGAGCGTTCGCGCGGCAGCGTCGACGCTGATACCGAGACCGATCCCCCGCAGGCGTACGGTGTCGGGCGACTCGTAGGAGAGGTCGATGCGTCCGCTCGTGCTGATCCAGCTGAGCAGGCCCGGTGTGGTCTCGACGTGGGTCTCGGACCGGTCGCCCGTCACCGGGTCCCGGGGCACGAGACGCAGGACGGCGTGCATGCCGTTCTGGTGCGAGACGAGGTGCAGGTCCTCGGCGTAGGTCTTCTCCGCCACCACGGGTGAGATGTCGAACCAGGACCCGTGGGTGCTGAACGGGATGTCGTGGACGGAGAAGGCCGGGCCGGATCGGGGGGCGGTCATGAAGCTGACTCGTTTCTCGAGCAGGGGTCACCGGCCGGCCGGCAGGCAGGCGGCTCAGTCGTGGCGGGGAGGGTGCAGGTGGTCAGTCCTTGACGGCCCCGGCGGTCACACCGGCGGCGACATAGCGCTGGGCGAGGACGAGGATGACCGCGGCGGGCAGCGAGGCCACGACGGCGGTGGCCATGATGGCGTTCCACTCCTGGTTGTTGTTGCCGATGTAGTGGTAGATGCCGAGGGTGATCGGCTCGTGGGCGCCGCCGTTGACGAGGGTGCCGGCGAAGACGAAGTCGGACCAGGACCACAGGAACGCGAACAGCGAGACCGTGACGACGGCGTTGCGGCTCATCGGCAGGACGACGGACCAGAAGGTCCGCAGGGCCCCCGCTCCATCGGTCTTCGCGGCCTGGAGCAGTTCACCGGGGATGCCGGACATGAACGCGGTGAAGATGAGCACGCCGAAGGGGACGGCCAGCGTGGAGTCGGCGACGATCAGGCCGGGGACGGACTGGAGCAGGCCGAGCTGGAGGTAGATGGCGTAGAAGCCCATCGCCATGATGATGCCGGGGATCATCTGGGCTGCCAGGAGCACGAAGTTCAGGATGCCGCCGCCGCGTGGGCGCAGCTTGGCCAGGGCGTAGCCGGCGGGGGCGGACAGGGCGACGGTCAGGACGACGGTTCCCAGACCGATGACGAGGCTGGTGCCGAGGTAGGGCAACTGCTCGTCGAGGACGGTGCGGTAGCCGTCCAGTGTGCCGTGGGCGGGGAAGAGGTCCGGTGGGCTCTTGCGCATGTCCCGGGCCGGGGTGAGGGACACGTTGAGCATCCAGTAGACCGGGAAGAGCATGAGTGCGGTCAGCAGCAGGCCGAGGGCCGTCTTCCACCACGTGCGGCCGGTGCGTCGGTTCATGACAGCGCCTGCTTTCGCTGGACCTTGAGGTAGATCAGGCCGAAGACCAGAGCGGCGACGACCAGCAGGTTGCCGACGGCCGCGCCGGGCCCGAAGGCGGGCAGGAGGTTGCCGAAGCCGAGTTGGTAGGACCAGGTGGCGAAGGTGGTCGACGAGTCGGCCGGGCCGCCCTTGGTCATGATCCAGATGATGTCGAAGACCTTGAGCGTGTAGATCAGGCCGAGGAGAAGGGTGATCGCGGACACCGGGCGCAGCAGC
This sequence comes from Streptomyces cahuitamycinicus, assembly GCF_002891435.1. Lineage (GTDB taxonomy): Bacteria > Actinomycetota > Actinomycetes > Streptomycetales > Streptomycetaceae > Streptomyces > Streptomyces cahuitamycinicus. The sequence goes on along the minus strand of NZ_POUC01000066.1, from coordinate 2,013 downwards.
GGGAAGGTGATGCGCCAGAACCGCTGCCAGGCGTTCGCGCCGTCCAGGGCGGCGGCCTCGTACAGGCTGGCGGGGATGGACTGCAGGCCGCTGTGGAGCACCACCAGGTTGAAGGGGACGCCGATCCAGATGTTGGCGATGATCACCGAGGTCAGCGACCAGGACGGCGAGGTCAGCCAGTTCACCGGCCCGATACCGACGGCGTGCAGGGCCGCGTTGACGATGCCGGAGTCACTGTTGAGCATCCACGACCAGGTGGACGCCGACACGATCAGCGGCAGCAGCCACGGCACCAGGAACAGGGCGCGCAAGGTCGCCGACAGCCGGAAGTGCTGGGTGAAGAAGACCGCGAGGGCGAGGCCGATGGCGTACTGGAAGAGCAGGCAGACGCCGGTGAAGACCACGGTGTGGAGCAGGGCGGGGGCGAAGGTCGGGTCGTCGAGGACGGTCCGGTAGTTCTCGATGCCGGTGAAGGGCGCGTTGCCCTGGACGAAGGAGCGGACGGTGTAGTCGCGCAGGCTCAGGTCGAGGTTGCGGTAGAGCGGATAGGCGTAGAAGAGGGCCAGGTAGAGGGTCACCGGGGCGAGGAACGCCCAGGCGGCCCACTGCTCGGAGGCCGGACGGCGCCGTGCGCGCGCGGGGGCCGGGGGCGGGGCGGCGATGGCCGCCCCGTTCCGGACGTGCGCCGACGGGTGGTCCGGCGGATGGGTCGTCTGTTTCATCGGGCCCTCGTCACTCGGCCGCGGCCTGCGCCGAAGTGAGCGCGTCCTTCGGGGACTCGGCCCCGCTGAGGGCGGACTGGACGGCCTTCCACAACTGCTCGGAGATCTTCGGGTACTGGGTGCCGAGGTCGTCGCTGGTGCGCCCCTTGGCCGCCTTGACGGCCTCGACCCACGGCTTCAGCTCGGCGTTCGCCGCCACCTGCTTGGCCTGCACCTCGCCGGTGGGGGCCACGTAGGACAGGGTGGTGTCGGTGTCGTACAGGTTCTGGGTGCTGGTCAGGCAGGTCGCCAGCTTCTGGGACGTGGTGTAGCGGCCGGTGTCGCCCTGGACGGGGAGGGTGACGAACTCGCCACCGGTCGGGGCGGCGGCGCTGCCCCCGTCGGCACCCGGTATCGGCAGGACGCCGTACTCGAAGCCGGCCTTCTCGGCGTTGGCGAGCTGCCACGTTCCGTTCTCGGCGAAGGCGTAGTCACCACCGGCGAACTCCTGCCAGCTGGTGGTCTGTGTGTTGTTGATGACCGAGTTGGGGGCGTAGCCCCGCCCCAGCCAGTCCTTCCACAGCGACAGGGCGGATACGGCCTGGGCGGAGTCCAGTTCGGTCAGCTTCGCGCCCGCTCCCCAGAACCACGGCAGGAACTGGAAGCTGCCCTCCTCCGTGCCGATCGCGGAGAACGTGATGCCCTTCTTGCCCGCCGCCTTCACCTTCGCCAGCGCGGCCGTCAGCGACTTCCAGTCCTTGACCGAGGCGATGTCCACCCCTGCCTCCTTCAGGACCTCCTTGTTGTAGTAGAGGGCCAGGGTGTTGGCGCCGATCGGGGTGCCGTACGTCTTGCCGTCCGACTGGCCGGCGGCCAGCAGGTTGGGGTCGGCCTTCGAGGTGTCCAGCTTGTTGTCCTCGGTGCTGGTGAGGACGCCCGCCTCGGCCAGGGTCGACACCACGGGGTTGTCGACGATGAGGACGTCCGCGGAGTTGTCCTGCTGGGCGGCCAGCAGCGCCTTGTTCGCCAGGTCGCTGGTGTCGAAGCCGGTCCTCTTGATCTTCACACCGGCCTTGGCGCCGCACTCGTCCAGCAGCTTCACCCAGGCCGAGCCCTTGGCGAACTGCGGGTAAGGATCCCAGACGGTGTACGTGCCGCTGTCGGCGCCCTTCGCGTCGGTGCTGCCCGAGCCGGAGGAACAGGCGGCACCGGTGACAGCGACGACGGTGGACAGGGCCACCGCGGTGATTCGGCGCCTCGAGGAGCTGTGCATGGCAGGTCCTTCGTTCTTGGCACACGGGTGCCGTGGGAG
>NZ_POUC01000669.1 GCF_002891435.1 Streptomyces cahuitamycinicus | reverse complement strand
GGCCACTACTGCCTCCAGTGCGTGCGTACGGGCGGGATGCCTACGGGGAGCGGGGGCGTCAGAACTTGATCCCGCCGAGGAGGCTCGCCAGGCTCTCGCCGCCCGCCTTGATGCTCGGGGCGATGGCCGTACTCGCCAGGTAGAAGCCGAACAGCATGGCGACCACGGCATGCGAGGCCTTCAGCCCGTCCTTGCGGAAGAAGATGAAGACGACGATGCCGAGCAGGACCACGCCTGAGATGGAGAGGATCATTTGAGTTCTCCTGGTTCGCGGGGACAGTCACCATGAGTACTTCCAGGCTCACAGGATGTATCCATACGATAAAAGGTGCAACTGGGTGAAATGCGGACGATTTCCCCCGCGTGGCGGAGTGGTCCCGGGCCCGGTGGAGCCGGGCTGTTGCGCTTGTCCGGGTCTGTGCTGATCTTTACCTCGGGCACATCGGCTCATGTGCCGCACGAGCCAGTACCCTGGCGATTCACTCGTACGGCTGCGCCCCTCGCAGGCGTACGCACCCGAGACGATGTGCAATGGAGAGGTGGTCCGGCCGATGACCGAAGTCCCCGACCCCGAGGTCGTGGAACTGGCGACCAAGATCTTCGATCTGGCCCGGCGGGGACAGACCGAGGCGCTCGTGGCGTACGTCGACGCGGGGGTTCCGGCCAACCTCACCAACGACCGCGGCGACTCGCTCGTGATGCTCGCCGCCTACCACGGCCACTCCGACGCGGTGCGCGCGCTGCTGGAGCGCGGTGCCGAGGCCGACCGGGTGAACGACCGAGGCCAGACCCCGCTCGCCGGAGCGGTCTTCAAGGGCGAGACGGACGTGATCAAAGCCCTCCTGGAGGGCGGCGCCGACCCGTCCGCCGGCACCCCCTCGGCCGTCGACACCGCTCGGATGTTCGGCCGGACGGAATTGCTCGAACTGTTCGGCGAGCACTGAACCGACAGGTCCGACCAGCAAAAACACGGAAAACGGGGGAGGCGGTACAGGGCCGCCGAAATTTCGGTCGCGGCAGACGAGAGTGCCGAGTCATCATGACGACGTGGTTCACGGTCGTGATGGTTGGGCAAGTGTTGCCGCACCGCGCGGGCCGTGACGCGGTCCGCAAGGGCCACCGACGAGAGGCAGAGGAACATGGTCTACAGCAAGCAGGAAACGGCGGGCACTCCGACGTGTTGTCGCGCGGCCAGGTAGTACACGTCCCCGGTTGCGTCGACGCTTGATGTGAGGCTGTTTCCCATGTTCGATCCGGTCATAGCGCCCAGCGGTACGCTGCTCGGCCTGCTTCAGCGGGGCCGCGGCGACGGCACGTTGCACGCGCTCACCGCCCCCCGCCCCGAGGCGCTGGCGGCGTTGAACCACTGTGTGCTGCGCGATCCCCGCCACGACTGGCAGGTGGAGAACCGCTCCCTCTACTACGCCCGCCTCTACCTCGACCTGAACGGCGAGCTGGACGAGGTAGAGGCCCATCTCTTCTGCGCCGAGGACGTCCTCGACACCGAAGAGTCCCGTACCGGGCTCGCCCTCGCCGTCCTGGGGCACCTCGCCTCCTACGGCAGGCGGGACGCGCTGGAACTCCTGCGCCGGTACGCCGCCCACGGATCCAACTGGGCCTGGGCCCTCGACGAGCTCGCCCTCAGGGACGACGACGCGGGCCTGCGCGCCCTCGCCGCACCCGTCCTCGCCCGGTTCCCCGCCGATCCGGAGGGCGATGCCGAACTCGCCGTCACCGTCCGGGACGCCTTCGAGCCCAGGCCGTGGCGCCTGTGGGCCGAGGATCCCCGCGAATCCGTCGCGACACGCGTGCGTGCCGCCCACGAGACGGGCTCCTTCGACCGCTGGCAGCGGCAGATGCGGCCCTCCGGCCCCCGCCCGGGATGGAGCGTGCAGGCCGTCTTCGAGTGGGCCCAGCAGGGCATCGAGCGGGGTGCCGCCCTCCATGTGCCGGCCGCCCGCTGTCTCACCGCCGTGGCGGGCCCCGAGGACCGGGCCGAGATCGTCCGGGCTGCGAAGGACGGTACCGACGGGGCCCGGTGTACGGCCCTCCGGTACCTCGCCGACGGCAACGATCCCGAGGCCCTCGATCTGATCGACGGCGCGGTCGCCACCGGCTCGACGCTCGTCGTGGACGCGGCCGTCGACGCCTTCGAACGGATGCGCTCACTGGCCGCCGTGGACCGGGCGCGCGGCTGGGCCCATCGGCCCGACGCGCTGGGCGCCGCCGCCGGACGCGTCCTCGCCTGCCGGGGCGGAGTGCAGGACCGCGACCTCGTCCTCGCCGCGCTACGGGAGGCCGTGAGGGGCGAAGGCCCCGACGCGCAGACCCTGTGGACCCTCGTGGACGGCGCCGGACGGCTCGGCATCGCCTGCGCCGCCCCCGTACTGCGCCACGTCTACCGCGAGACCGCCTCCTCCCATCTGCGCGGACGGGCCGCCCGGGCCCTGGCCGCGACCGACCCCTCCTTCGCCACCGGCTTCGCCGTCGAATGCCTGTGGGACTGCGAGGAGACCACCCGGGAGATCGCCGCCCGGCACGCCGAGACCGGAGACACCCGCGTCGTCGAGCGACTGCGACGACTCGCCGCCGACCCGGCCGAGGAGGCAGAGGTCCAGACGGCCGTACGCAGCCGGATCGGTCCCGAGGAGACCCCTGTGTGACCCCCCTCCGCGGCAGGACGCCGGGGCGGAATCAGGCCGCCCGGGTGAACGAGGGGTGACTGGCGGGTCAGGAGAGCATGGACGCCGCCTGACCTTCGCGGGTGCACCTCAGAACGCTCATAGGACGTTCCTCGGCCGGAAAGATCCACGTTGACGCGGCCACGTCCGGCACGGCGACACCCTCGGTATGCGTGTCGTCATCGTGACCGCATCCTCCCCCCCCCCGATGTGAACGGCTGTCCCTTATACACATCTGACGCTGCCGACGAACCCTAGGGTGTA
>NZ_POUC01000668.1 GCF_002891435.1 Streptomyces cahuitamycinicus | reverse complement strand
ATGACCCCCCATCCGGCCCACCCCGGCGCCCACTCGATCAGAACCACCCCGGAAGGCCTGATGTGGGAGCCCAGCGAGCGCTGGGTACGCGGCCGCAAGGGCGACGTCATCGTCGTCGACAGCCGGCACCCCGTACTCGTCTGGGAACCCCACCTGCCCGTGCCGCAGTACGTCTTCCCCCGCGAGGACGTCCGCACCGACCTCCTCCGCCCGGCCGCGAGCCCGCCCACGGGCGCCCACACCGGCTCCCGGATCTTCTACGACCTCGACGCGGACGGCGAGGTACGGAAGAATGCGGCCTGGACGTTCCCCGCCGACGACCTGGCCGGTCACATCGCCTTCGAGTGGTTCCTGCGCACCGACACGGGCCTCGACCACTGGTACGAGGAGGACGAGGAGATCTTCATCCACCCGCGGGACCCGCACAAACGCGTCGACGCGCTGCCCAGCAGCCGGCACGTGCGGGTCGAGATCGACGGGCAGGTCGTCGCGGACAGCCACGACCCCGTCCTGCTCTTCGAGACCTCCCTGCCCACCCGCTACTACCTCCCCCGCGAGGACGTCCGCCTCGACCTGCTCGACGCCACCGGCCACCACACCGGATGCCCCTACAAGGGCACCGCCTCGTACTGGTCCTGGCGCGGCGACGCCGATGTGCCGCCCAACCTCGTGTGGACCTACCCGGAGCCGCTGCCCGCGGTGGCGGCGATCCGGGGGCGGGTGGCCTTCTTCAACGAGGTCGTCGACATCACGCTCGACGGCGAGCGCCTGGAACGGCCGGACACGCCGTTCAGCGGGATGCTGCGGAAGAGGAGCCGCTCGTGAAGCTGTCGAGCAGGGCGTCCAGCCCGGCCGCGAGACCCTCCGGGCCGCCCCGCTCGGCGAGCGCCGCCGCCGTCTCCCGCAGCATCGGCAGCTCCTTCGCGGACAGCCGGTGCAGTCCGAGACGGAAGGCCGGGTCGGTCTCGTCGGGGTTGTCCACCGTGGGTCGCAGTTCCACGAACACGTAGCCCAGCAGCCAGGCCGTGAAGGCGCGGAACACCTCTGCCGCGGTCGTCTCGTCGAAACCGGCGCCCCGCAGCAGGGTCAGCACCCTCTCGTGATCGCGCAGGACCGCGGCGGGCCTCCGGGCCAGTGGCACCGCCAGCAGACGGGTGGCGAGCAGCGGTACGGCCTGGGGGTGCGTGAGGCACACCTCGTAGGTGGCCCGGGCGTTCCGGTGCAGCCCCGCCCGCCAGTCGGGGTCCTGGCCGGGGTCGGCGGCCAGCCGCTCCTCCAGTTCCAGGTACAGCGCCTCGACCAGGCCGTCGAGCAGGGAGTCCTTGCTCGACGCGTACCGGTAGAGCGCCATGGCCTCCACGCCGAGCTCCGTGCCGAGGCGGCGCATGCTGAGCGCAGAGAGCCCTTCACGGTCCACCAGCGCCAGGGCGCTGGCCAGCACCCGCTCCCGGTTCAGCCGGCCGTAGCGGCCGCGGTCGCTGGCGCGGCGGGCCTCGCGTGGACCACGGCCGTTCGCCATGCTGCCTCCTCGTGTACCGAAGGACGGGGCCGGCGGGGCCGGCTCTTCTACGACGTACACATACACGATGCGGGCCGAGTCGCACCTCAGCCGAGCTGCACTGAAGATGAAAGAAGGTGATATAGGGCTAGTTGTGAGCATCTGGCTGAAGGGAGTGCCGGGTGACGTTCACCGAGGAGCTGAGGGGCCTCCTCCCCCTGCGTCCCGTCCCTCTTGTGACCCGTCCCGTCGACGCGGTGGCGGCCCGCAGGCTCACGGCCTCGCTCGGCGCGGAAGGCGACCCGCACCGGCCCCGGCGCACCTTCTCCGATCTGCTCGTCTTCCGGCTCGACGACGGCGACTCGCAGTCAGCCGTGGTCAAGCATCCCCGCAGCGCCCGCGCCGCCGCCTCGCTGGCGCACGAGTGCGAGGCGGTGCGGCAGCTGACCCGGGACGAGCGGCTCGGCGCGTGGCGGCGGCTGCTCCCCGTGGTGGAGGAACGGCGTCTGGACGGGCCGCTGCCGCTACTGGTGGAGACCTGCCTGCCCGGTGTGGAGGCCGACGTACTGCTGCGGCGCTCGCCGGAGCCGGCCCGCCGCGTCAGCGTGTCCGCCCTCACGGCGATCCGCGAGCTGCATCGCGCCACCGGGCGGACGCAGGAGGTGACGGACCGGTTGGCCGGCTGGGTGAAGCCCCGGCTGGCCGTCCTCGCCGAGGAGGTTCGCTGGTGCCGCCACGGGAAGGGCGCACAGGCCCTGGCGGCCGTGCGCGAACGGATGGAGCGCGATCTGGCCGGACGTCATCTGCTGGTGGGGTGGACGCACGGCGACTTCCACCCCGGCAACGTGCTGCTGTCGGAGCGCCGGGGGACCCTGACCGGGGTGATCGACTGGGCGGGCGCGGTCCCGGACGGCCCCTGCCTGCTCGACTGCCACACCTTCGTGCTGGCCATGCGGCACCAGCTCTCCGGGCGGGAGTTCGGCGGGGTCGTGGCCGATGTGGTGCGGCGGGCCTCTCTGCTGCCCGAGGACCGGCGGCTGCTCGCCGGTGTGCGGGCCCTGCCCTCCGGCCCGCGGGCGGAGACGGCCGTGACGCTGCTGACCTGGCTTTGGCACGTCGCGGGGAACCTGGAGAAGTCGGCCCGGTACGCGCGCAGCCACCGGTGGGTCGCCGACAACGTCGTGTCCGTGCTCGTGGAGGTACTGGCGCACGAGGGCGAGGCGCCCGCCCGGGAAGCGGCGCGGAGCCCCGGTCACCGCAGGAGAACGCCGTGAACACATCAGCCGAACTCCTCATCGACACCGCGTCCGGTCCCGCGCATGTCACCACCCCGGTCCCGCGGGCGACATGGTGGGAACTGGCCGCGCGGGACCAGGACATCTGTGTCACCCAGACGCCCACCTGGCTCGACTGCCTGTGTGCGACGGGGCCGTACCGGGACGCCAGCCGGCTCTACGCGTTCCC
>NZ_POUC01000667.1 GCF_002891435.1 Streptomyces cahuitamycinicus | reverse complement strand
GAAGCGGGGGGCCGGGGCCGGCTGGGTGATGCCGCCGTGGTCGGTGAAGGTGCCGCGGGCGGCCAGGTGCGGGTGGTGCGGGGCCTCGCGCAGCGACAGCACGGGCGCCACGCACGCGTCGGTGCCGTCGAAGACGGCCGTCCACTCGTCCCTGGTGCGGCTCTTGAAGCGGGCGGCGACTTCCTCGCGCAGTTCGTCCCAGCGGGCGATGTCCTTGCGCGCGGCGGCCCGGCCCTCGATGCCGAGGACGGTCAGGAACTCCGCGTAGAACTGCGGCTCCAGGGCGCCGACGGCCATGTACCGGCCGTCCGCCGTCTCGTAGGTGCCGTAGTAGGGGCAGCCCCCGTCCAGGAGGTTGGCGCCGCGGCGGTCCTGCCAGCCGCCGGCGGCGAGCATGCCGTGGATCATCGCCGAGAGGTGGGCCGTGCCGTCGACGATGGCGGCGTCCACCACCTGGCCGGTGCCGGTCGCGCGGGCGTGGTGGAGGGCGGCGAGCACGCCGACGACCAGGTAGAGGGAGCCGCCCGCGTAGTCGCCGAGCAGGTTGGCCGGGACCGAAGGCGGCTCGTCCGGGCGGCCGATCATGCCGAGGATGCCGGTGGGGGCGATGTACGCGATGTCGTGCCCGGCGCGCTGCGCCAGCGGGCCGTCCTGGCCCCAGCCGGTCATCCTGCCGTAGACGAGTCGCGGGTTGCGGGCGCGGCAGGCCTCGGGTCCGACCCCGAGGCGCTCCGCGACGCCCGGGCGGTAGCCCTCGACCAGGATGTCGGCGCGGGCCACGAGGTCGAGGACCTGCTCCGGGCCGCCGGCGGCCTTCAGGTCGACGACCACCGAGCGCTTGTTGCGGTTGGTGACGTCGCAGGCCGGGTCGATGCCGAGTCCGGGGCCGCCCGGGCGGTCCACGCGCACGACGTCGGCCCCGAGGTCGGCCAGGAGCATGGCGGCGAACGGGCCGGGCCCGATGCCGGCCAGCTCGACGACGCGCACGCCGGAGAGCGGGCCGTGTCCTGGCGTCCTTGCCGTGGTCATCCAGCCCCCAGTGCTGTGACACATCTGATGTAACACCAGTGATGCTAAGAACGTGTTCCACTCGGCACAAGCCCTGAACGAGCAAGCGCTTAGCAATCTGCCGGACGAGGTCAGTGCCCGTCCAGCACGACTATCAGCCGCTTCGGGGCGATCACCCGGTAGCTCTCCTCCACCCAGTCGCAGAGCACCTCCGCGGCCGGGGCGCCCTGCCGCTCCAGGGGGATGCTCACCCAGCCCGCCTTGCCCAGGCCGTATCCGGCGGGTTCGGCGCCGGGGCAGGCCAGCGCGTGCGCGTGCGCCGTCTCGTCCTTGAGCTTCACCGTCACCCCCAGGGGGTAACTGCCGTCCTGGACTCCGAGGAAGACGAACACCTTCTTGTTGACCTTCGCGACGGACTCGCCCCAGGGGAACTCCTCGACGGCATCCGGCAGCCCCAGTGCGAACGCGCGCACTTTCTCCCACTTCTTCAGGGCATTCCTGGGCACGGTCATCGTCGTCCTCCGGGCTCGTCGTCGGGCTCCGCACTCCTCACGCTAGCCTCGGCCACCGACAGCGGCACGGGCTGCACGACCGAGGGGTGTCATGAGCAGGCAAAACAGGACGGACCGTCCGTACGACATCGTGCTCTTCGGAGCGACCAGTTTCGCCGGGGTGCTCACCGCCGAGTATCTGGCCGCCCACGCGCCCGAGGGACTGCGCTGGGCGATCGCGGGCCGCAGCGAGGAGAAGCTGGCGCGGCTGAGGGAGCGGCTGCCCGCCGAGGCGGAGATCGGCGTGCTGCGCGCGGACGTCTCCGACCCGGCCTCGCTGCGCGACCTCGCGGAGCACGCGCGCGTGGTGGCCACGACCGTCGGCCCGTACGTGACCCACGGCGAGGAACTCGTCGCCGCCTGCGCGGACTCCGGGACCGACTACCTGGACCTGTGCGGCGAGCCGGAGTTCGTGGACCTGACGTACGTCCGGCACGACACCCGCGCGCGGGAGACCGGGGCGCGGCTCGTGCACGCCGCCGGGTTCGACTCGGTCCCGCACGACCTCGGCGTGTACTTCACCGTGCAGCAGCTGCCCAAGGACGTGCCGCTGTCGGTGGAGGGCTTCGTGACCGCCGACGCGGCCTTCTCGGGCGGGACCTTCGCCTCCGCGCTCGGCCAGTTCGCGCGGCAGCGGCAGATGGCGGCGGCAGCGCGAGACCGGCGGCGGCACGAGCCGCGGCTGGTGGGCCGGCGGACGTCGGCCCCGCTGGGCGGTCCGCGGTTCGCCAAGGAGGTCGGGGCGTGGGCGCTGCCGATGCCGACCATCGACCCGCAGATCGTGCGGCGCTCGGCGTCGGCCCTCGACCGGTACGGGCCCGACTTCCGCTACCGGCAGTACGCGGCCGTCCGGCACCTGCCGGTCGCCGTGGGCGGGGTCGCGGCGGTCGGCGCGCTGGTCGCGGCGGCCCAGGTGCCGCCCGCGCGGCGCTGGTTGTCGGACCGCCTGAAGCCCGGGGACGGGCCGAGCCCCGAGAAGCGGGCGAAAAGCTGGTTCTCCGTGCGCTTCGTGGGCGAAGGCGGCGGCAAGCGGGTGCGTACAGAGGTCTCGGGCGGCGACCCCCGCTACGACGAGACGGCCAAGATGTTCGCCGAGTCCGCGCTGTGCCTGGCCTTCGACGACCTGCCGAAGACGGCGGGGCAGGTCACCACCGCGGTGGCGATGGGCAACGCGCTGATCGACCGGCTGCGCGCGGCGGGCATCCGCTTCCGCGTCGCGTCGGCCCGCTGAACCTCCTACAGCGGCCACTCGGCGATGGTGTAGATCATCCCGGCGATCCAGCCGAGCCCGGCCAGCACGGCCAGGATCAGCCCTATGGTGACGGCCCGCTCGACGGTCTGGGCCGGGCCGGCGACTGGCTTGGGGGCACGGTGCGTCGTCATGCGCCCCAGCCTGCCGACGGGCGGGGTG
>NZ_POUC01000666.1 GCF_002891435.1 Streptomyces cahuitamycinicus | reverse complement strand
GTGGGGCCGGGTCGGAGCTGTCTTCTTCGCCTTGCGCACCTTGTCGCCCAGCTCGTTGAGCGCGTCCATCGGACAGGCCTGCCGCAGCCGCGGGAAGAGGTTGCCCTCCTCGTCGGCGATGTGCGAGCGGATCTCGCTCATGAGCATGCCCATCAGCCGGTCGAACTCGGCGTCGCCCGCGTCACAGCCCTCCAGGTCCTTCATGATCTGCTCGGCCGTGGCGTGGTCCTTGAGCTCCTGGTCGGCGATGGCGTCCCCACCGGCCACGTGCTCGCGGACGGCCGGGTAGAGGTAGGCCTCCTCGGCCACCGAGTGCCGTACGAGTTCCATCGTGACCTGGTCGGCGTACACCTTGCGGTCCTGGTGGCCGGACGGCAGTGCCTCGATCCTGCCGAACATCTCCTCGACCTCGCGGTGATCGGTCACCAGCTCGTCGATGACGTTTCCTCCGTGTCCCATGTCCTTCACCTCCAGCGCTCGGGTCCCCCCGCCCCCACGGGGTTAACGTGCGGTTCGCCGGTGCCGCGCCGGCGGATCAGGCGGAGAGCCTGGCCCGGACGCGCCCGGCCGCGGTGGCCGGTCCCGCGGTGGCGCGGACGGAGCGGCGCACCAGACCCGCGTCGCGCCGCAGAGCACGGGCGGCGTGCGTGCCGCGCCACCTCACCGAGGGGCGGGCGCCGGTGTCGTCGGCGGCGATCAGCAGCCCGCCGAGCATGGACAGGTTCTTGAAGAAGTGGATGCGTTGCTGTGCCCGCTCCTCGGGGTCCTCCGCCTCCCAGAAGCGGTGCCCGGCCAGCGTGGTGGGCACCAGGGTGGCCGCGATGGCCAGCGCGGCCGGACGCGGCATGCGCCCCGTGGCCAGCATCAGCCCCGCGGCGACCTGCACGGCGCCACTGAGGCGGACGACCTGCTCGGTGCGGTCCGGCAGGGCCGAGACGCGCTCGGTGACCGGTTGGACGACAGGCTCGGCGGCGTCGGCGACCTGTTCCGGGGCGCGGACGGAGCTCATGCCGCCCGTGAGGAACATCGAGGCCAGCATCGGGCGGCCGAACACTCGCAACAGACTCATGGCCCTCTCCAGGTAGTCGGTGGGTACGGCGTCCGCCGGGTTCCCCAGCCGGGGCCGAACCACTCACACCGCCCGGTGCCGCGCCCACGCCTCCTCGCGCAGTTCCCCGGACAGCAGGACGTCGGCGGCGGTGCAGGCGAGCGCATCGGTCGCGGCGAGCAGCACCTCACGGGCCCGGGGTGAGGCGGCCGCCTCGGCGAACTCCGGGGTGTGGTCGGAGCCGTCCTCGCCCATGATCGCGACGAACGGGTGGATGGCGGGCACCCGTGTGCTGACGTTGCCGATGTCGGACGAGCCCAGGTAGACGCCCGGCACGGGCGGCGCCGACGCGATCCCGGCCCGGGCCAGATGCGCGGCGAACCGCTCGGACAGGACGTGGCTGTCCCGGAAGTGCTCGTAGCGCACGGTGGCCCGCTCCACCTCGGCGGTGGTGCCGGTGGCCCGGGCCACCCCGTCGGCGCACACCCGCAGCCGCTCCGTCAGATCCTCCAGCGCGGCCGTCGTGGCCGCCCGCAGACCGAACAGGCCCTCGGCGAACTCCGGGACGATGTTCGTGGCCGTGCCGCCGTGCGTGACGATGCCCTGCACGTGTGAGCCCTCCGGCAGCCTCCGCCCCAGTCCGGCCAGTACGTTGAACAGCTCCACGAGCGCCGCCAGCGCGTCGATGCCCTCGGCCGGATTGCCCGTGGGGTGGGCGGCCCGGCCGTGGAAGGCCACCCGGTACTGCACCTGCGCGGTCAGCGGCGCCCGCGTCCAGCTGTACACGCCCGGGTGGAACATGAGCGCCGCGTCGACCTCGTCGAACACCCCGGCCTCCACCTCGACGGCCTTGCCGCCGCCGCCCTCCTCGGCGGGCGTGCCCACCCCCAGCACCGTCCCGGCGGACGTCTCGGGCAGGGCCGCGGCCACGGCCAGCGCGGCACCCAGTCCGGCCGCCGCGATGAGGTTGTGGCCGCACGCGTGGCCGAGACCGGGCAAGGCGTCGTACTCCATCAGCAGCGCCACGGCGGGCCTGCCCCGGCCCCGGCGCGCGGTGAAGGCCGTCGGCATCCCCGCCACACCGCGCTCCACGGCGAATCCGGCACGTTCCAGCTCACCCGACAGCAGGGCGGCCGCCCGGTGCTCGGCGAAGGCGTGCTCGGGGTCGGCGTGCAGGCGCAGGGCCACGTCCCACAGGGTGTCGGCCCGGGCCGACACCTGCGCGCGGACGGCCTGGTGCACGGCGTCGGGCGTAAGGGTCACGGGGTCTCCTCGGTGCGCGGGCGGTGCACGGACCCGGGGTGGGGCCCACTACAGGTGCCGGTTCGTTCCCGGCCGGGTTTCACTCCCCGCCGCCATGACACCCCCGCGCCCTCGGCCACCGTGACACCCGGCGCGTTTCGTCCGGTTCCGGGGGTCAACACGGTCGGTGTACCCGCCGGGCCACGACAGCGTGGACGCCGCGGCGGCGGCTCGGGCGGGCCGGACCAGGGAGGAACCATGGACCACTCGCGCGTGCCCGTCCTGGAGGCGCTGGCGGATTTCCGCCGCCGCGGCGACATCGCCTACGGTCCGCCGGGCCACAAGCAGGGCAGGGGAGTGGACCCCCGGGTGGCGGAGATCGTCGGCCTCGACGTGTTCCGCTCCGACGTGCTCTCCCTCAACGGGCTCGACGACCGCCGCCAGTCGCAGGGCGTGCTGAGCCGGGCCCAGGAGCTGATGGCCGACGCGGTCGGCGCCGAGCACGCGTTCTTCTCCACCTGCGGAAGCTCCCTGTCCGTGAAGACCGCCATGCTCGCCGTGGCGGGGCCGGGGGAGAAGCTGCTGCTGTCGCGCAACGCCCACAAGTCCGTCGTCGCGGCCGTCGTCGTCAACGGCGTCGAACCGATCTGGGTGCACCCGAGGTTCGACGCCGAGCGGCATCTGGCCC
>NZ_POUC01000665.1 GCF_002891435.1 Streptomyces cahuitamycinicus | reverse complement strand
CCGCCGATCTGCTCACCTCCCCCGCGGCCGAACGCCTGACCGCCTGCGGTTCCCCGCCCTGCAACCGCTACCTGCTCCGCCACGGCCGCCGCCACTGGTGCTCCACCCGCTGCGGCGACCGCGCCCGCGCGGCCCGGGCGTACGCCCGACGCACCGAGCAGCGCTGACACCGTCCCGGTCAGGGCCGGGGCGGACGGGTGAGCCGCGCCCCTCTGCTCTCCGCGACCCTTTTGACGTCCCGCAGGGACTCGCTGAGCCGCCGGGCCAAGTAGTGCAGTTCCGCGCTGGTCACCCGGCGTTCCCCGAGGAGTTCGGCGGCGTGCCCCAGCAACTGGTCCGCCATGCCGATCTGCACGTCCTCGATCTCGTCGGCGAGCCCCGAGACGTAGCCGGTTCCGTCGCCCACGAGGTAGCACGGCCTTCCGTCGGCACCGGTCCACGGCAGGAGCCGCCCGGTCAGCGCGTGATCGCGCGCCCCGCCGGTCACGCACCCGCCTCCACCATCAGGTAGGTGCGCACCAGCCGGTTGCCCTCTCCCCGGAGCGGACGCTCGCCGGGACGGCAGCAGCCGGATGACGCGCGGCGGATCGACCGGGCCCTGGGGACGGACGGGTTCTTCGCGCGGTGGCTGGAGGATCTGGAGTCGCACTACACCGACCATTTCGCGGCGGTGGCCGAGTTGGAGCGACTGGCCACTCATATCCAGCAGTTCGCGCTCTCCCTGGTTCCCGGAGTGCTCCAGACCGACGGCTACGCACGCGCCCTGTTCGGGGCCTACCGTCCAAACCACACGCCCGAGGAACTTGACGAGCTCGTTGTCATTCGAACGCAACGCCGCCGAATCCTCGACGGTCTTGCACGGCCTGTCGTCTGGACGCTGCTCGACGAAGCAGTCCTCCGTCGCCGTGTCGGCGGGTCGCGGGTCATGGCAGAGCAGTTGCACAAGGTGGCGAACATGGCCGAGTCGGGACGGCTGCGCCTGCACCTGCTCCCCTACGGCGTAGGAGCGCACGCGCTCATGCAGAGTCTGCTCACGCTCATGACCTTCGAGGACTCTGCTCCGGTGGCCTACGTGGAGGGCTTTCAGACAGGCAACCTGATGGACGATCCCGCTCTGGTGAGTGCCTGTCAGACCGCCTACGCTCTGGCGCTGAGCGACGCGTTGTCGCAGCAGGAGTCACTGGCCCTCGTCAGGGCGGCAGCGGAGGAACACGCGCGTGATCGACAGTGAGCACAACGCCCTCACCGGCTGGTACACGTCCAGTTACAGCGGCGGCGACCAAGGCGAGTGCCTTGAAGTCGCCCCCGGCCACCCCGACGTCCCGGTGCGGGACAGCAAGGCCACCCACGGCCCCGCCCTGGTCTTCTCGCGGAGCGGCTGGACGGCGTTCGTCACCGCCGTCAAGGACGGGCACATCCGCGGTTAGGCAGGCTGCGTGACACCCAGGGGCGGATAGCTCTCGCCGCCCACGCGTTCGGCCGCCTCGATGTAGTCGGCGAGGGCGTCCCGGGACTGGGCGAGGCTCGCCAGCTGGTCGTCCAGCCGCCGCAGCCGTGACCGCATCGCGGCCAGCAACTCGGGGCATCCGACCAACGTCGGGGCCTCCCCCGTCGCACAGGGCAGCAGGTACGCGATGTCCTCCGAGGACAGGCCGGCGCCGAGCAGGTGGCGGATCTGCTTCACCCGCAGCAGGGCGCTCTCGTCGTACTCGCGGTAGCCGTTCGCTCCGCGGGCCGGTTCCAGCAGCCCCTGGGACTCGTAGTAGCGCAGCTGATGCGCGTTGACGCCCGTCCGTCGGCTCAGTTCTCCGATCCGCATCGACAACCTCGCTTGACCTTCACACCGGTATCAACGTTGACGATGCTGCCATGGACGACGAAACCACAACACCCGTGACTGTCATCGGACTCGGCCTGATGGGCCAGGCACTCGCCGGGGCGTTCCTGAAGGCGGGGCACCCCACGACGGTATGGAACCGCACGGCCGGCAAGGCAGACCGGCTGGTGGCCGGGGGCGCGCGGTCGGTGCCGACCGTCGGCGAGGCGATCGGGCCCGGTCACCTGACTGTCATCTGCCTCACCGATTACCGAGCCGTGCACGAGGTGCTCGGCGCGAGCGATGTCGAGCTGAGCGGCACGACGCTGATCAACCTGAGCTCGGGCGACTCGGGCCAGGCCCGGGAGACCGCCCGGTGGGCGCAAGCGCGAGGGGCCCGCTACCTGGACGGCGCCGTCATGGCCATCCCGTCGGCCATCGGGACTCCTGACGCGGTGATCCTGCAGAGCGGGGCGCGCCCGGACTTCGACGCGCACGAGCCGGCACTCGGCGCGCTCGGCACCGTCACCTACCTCGGTGCGGACCACGGTCTGGCGTCGCTGTACGACGCGGCCGGACTGACCATGATGTGGAGCGTGCTGAACGCCTGGCTCCAGGGCACGGCCCTGCTCAGGACGGCGGGGGTCGACGCCGGGACGTACGCACCGTTCGCGCGGCACATCGCCGCCGGTGTCGCCGACTGGCTGCCGGGGTACGCCGAGCAGATCGACAGGGGCTCGTTCCCGGCCGAGGTGTCGACGCTGGAGACCGACGCGCGGGCGATGGCGCATCTGATCGAGGAGAGCGAGGCGGTGGGGGTCAACGCCGAGCTGCCGAGACTGATCAAGGCGATGGCCGATCGTGCGATCGCCGCCGGGCACGGGAAGGAGCAGTATCCGGTGCTGATCGAGGAGTTCGGCAGGCCCGGCGCCCGCTGACCGGGGGCTGACGCCTCACGCGGAGTCGTTCAGCAACCTGCTCAAGTGCTCGCTCCCGGGCCCCAGCAGGTCGGGCAGGGGCGCCGCCTCCTCGTACCAGCGCTTCTCGTACTCCCAGCAGAGCCACCCGTCCCAGCCGTGGCGGGAGAGGATCTCGACGCATTCGGCCAGCGGGAGGACGCCCGCGCCGAGGGGCAGGGGGGTCGTGTCGTCGGGGGAGGCGATGTCCTTGACC
>NZ_POUC01000664.1 GCF_002891435.1 Streptomyces cahuitamycinicus | reverse complement strand
CTTGCCGGTCTCGGCGACGATCCGCACAGCCCCCTCACGGAACTCCGCGTCGAACTTCCGCCTCTTGCCTGCCATGACCCTCAACTTCCCCTGCAGTCAGGGTCTCTACGCTACGAGGGGAAGGTCACAGCAGGAACCATACGGACAACACTCCGCCGCCCAGAGCGATGCCTAGGTGAAGCGCCACCCACAACGCATAGAGGCGCAACCTGAACAGCTTAGGGAAACGAGCCTGCTGCCTTCGGTAGGTGTCAGCCCATCCTGAGTCGATAGAGAGGCTCGGATGCAGGCCGGCTAGTTCCTTGCGAAGGCTCAACGCTTGTGCGTCTGGAGAGCGTGTCGTTCCCGGTACTTCATGCATGCCAGCGCTCCAAACGAGCCGAGCAGCATCATGGGCAGTGTGACCGCGAGCATCGACGGCCCTAGCCCCCTCTGAGCGACGAAGCCCAGCCCCGCTGCCACCACTAGGATCACGATATTGGTGAGCGTTGCGCGTTGGTTCTCAAGCCGCCGCATCTGGTCGCGCTGATCTTTCCAGAGCTCAATCAAGACGTCGCTACTGTCGGCCATGCCCCTCCCCCATCGGCTCCCTGAGTAATTGTCAATACCTGTGGATCGTTGGTAGAGGCGAGCGGTTGAAGATTCTGCCCATGTCAGCGCGCCTGGCTATCCCGTTCGGGACGCACCAGGACCTCGCTGCCTATGGGTGTGAACCCGCAGGCGAGGAAGGCGCGTAGGGAGCGGGCGTTGCCGGGGGAAACGGCAGCGAAGACTGGGTCGGCTTCCGGAACCAGGGAAAGGGCATCGGCGAGGAGCGACCGTCCGTGTCCTTGGCTGCCGTCCTGGACGTTGCGGAGTTCGATACTCAGCTCCCGCCGCCCGGCGAGGCCGTCGGCCAGGGTGATGAGGCCGCGTTCGTCACCGTAGACCTTGACGTTCGTCCGCAGCTTCCTGGCATGGCGGACGCGTGGATGGTCATCCGCATCGGCCAGCTCTGCTAGGCGCGGCGGGCCGCCCGTACCGCGGGCCGTGAGTGTCGCGTCGGTGACGTCGATCCAACCCTTCGGGCCGGCCAGGTGGCGCAGGAAGTCCGGCGAGAGCGACGCACCGAAGCCATCCGGTCCTTGGGCGTGTATGGCCTGGCTGGTCAGGGCGGTGGCGACGACGGCGTGGCCGGTGAAGGCGACCGAGCACTCGAGTCCTCCGGCCAGGGGCGGTAACACCGTCACCCGGCCGTCGATCGGCGGGAAGCAACCGTCGGCGGCGGCCATGAAGAACGTCAAGAGCGGGTGCGATTCGCCCACGGTTGCCCACCGGTCTGTTGAGGGAGTCCAGCAGGGGCAATTGTCGGGCAGGTCCCGTGGATTGGTCGAGGTTGTTCATGCTGCGGGGGTTTCCGGGCGTTCGACGAGCCAGCCGCTCTCGAAGCGGGCGCCGGCCCGGACCAGGGCAACGAGGTGGGGCGCGTTCACCGCCCGCCACCGCTGCTGGGCGGACTCGACGAGCTTGAAGACCATCGCCAGGGCGGCGGTGCGGGAGTCGGCGCCGCGGGTGACCTTGGTCCGCAGCCGGACCGTGGCGAACGTGGACTCGATCGGATTCGTGGTACGCAGATGGATCCAGTGCTCGGCGGGGAAGTCGTAAAACGCCAGCAACTCGGCCTGGTCGTTGGTGATCTTCTTGACGGCCTGGGGGAATTTCGCGTCGTAGAGCTTCGCGAACAGCTTGACGGACTGCTCGGCGTGCTCGCGGTCCTCGGCGCTGTAGATCTCCTGCGGGGCCTTCTTCGCTCCCGGCTGCGCGGACTTCGGCGGGGAGTCGAGGACATCGGTGGCGGGCCTCCTCGGGGAGGCGGACGCTGGAGTTGGGGGCAACGTGATGGAGAGGTGCTCCATGACTCGCACCAGCCCGGACCACAAGGCGCGTACACCGCTTCTCTCCCGCCCCGCCGTCCGTCGCTTCCTGCCGTTCGTTCTGATCAGCGCGGTCGCTCTGATCTTCATCTTCGAGAACCGCTCGGACGTCGAGATCCGCCTGCTCGTGCCGGTCGTGACCATGCCACTGTGGGGAGCCCTCCTGATCGCCTGGGCTCTCGGCATGCTCGCCTGCGTCCTTGCCATGCGCCGACGGTCGAGCCGGCACTCTCGGCAGTCCAGGTAGCGGGGGCGGCAGTCCCGCAGGCGAGTCGCGTGGCCCCGGGGCGTTCGCTCAGTCCGGGCGGCAGTGCTCTTCCAGATAGTTCGCCGCCAGCGTGCTCGCGCGGGTGAACCAGTCGTGCAGGACGGCGATCTCGTCCGGGGAGTAGTCCGCGAAGAGGTGCGTGAGGCGGGCGTAGTACGGCTCGTAGACCTCTCGGACACGGGCGACCGCGTCCGGCCGGGCCGCCACGCGGATGCGGCGGCGGTCCGTGGGGTCGGGGCGGCGGGTGATGTAGCCGGCGCGCTCCAGGCGGTTGAGGATGCCGGTGACAGCGCCGGTGGTGACGTGGACGCGGGCCGCGAGGTCGCCTGCCGTGGGAAGGTTCTCGCCGGCCTCGATCACATAGGCGAAGCAGGTGAGGTCGGTCACACTGAGGCCCACCTGCTGGGCGATCTCGTGCTGCCCGACCAGGTGAGTCGCGATGAGCCGGTCCATCGCCGTTAGGGCCTGTTCCGGCGTGGCGGCCGGACGCGGCTTGGCTGGCATACCCAGATCCCTTAGTTCGTGAGATGTTTGGGCCGTAAAAGTCTTAGCACATGAAGGGTTCGGCGAGTAGGAGCCCTTGGGCGCGAGGGAGTGACACGTGAGTGCACATCAGTATGACCACGGGCACACGGTCGCGGGGTGGGTCGGATTCGGCATCGCCACCGTCGGGGCAGGAGTGGCCGGGCTGGGAGTCTGCACGGTCTCCGGCCTCCTGATCACCGGTGGGCTGGCGATCGGGGTCGTGAGCCTGCTCGTCACCTGGGCCCTGCATCTCTCCGGGTGGGGGAAGGGGCCGGGACTGCGGCCCCGGGC
>NZ_POUC01000663.1 GCF_002891435.1 Streptomyces cahuitamycinicus | reverse complement strand
AGATGTGTATAAGATACAGAGCCCGAGCTGGGCGAGGCGGTGATCGATCGTCTCGATCAGGGGTTGGGCGCTGCCGCCGTGGCGGGCTTCGGGCCGATGGGGAGCACCGGGGTCGTCGGAGGGAGCTGAGTCGTAGAGGACCTCGAGCAGCGTCTGGTCGTCGGGGTGCTCGCGAGTGGCGATCCAGCCCTCCGGGTCTCCGGGCGGTCGCTTGGAGGACGGTTCTTGCGGCGGACTGATGACCAGGTAGCTGTCGTCGGGGAGCGAGACGCGCACGTTGTAGGTGCTGAGGCCGAACTCGATGTCGCACTGCAGTCCGCGTGCCCGCAGCGGCGTGATGACGTGTGCGTGGCGACGCCACAGCTCCTGCCACCACGGCGTGTTCACGTTGCGGTGGTCGGGAATCGGCGCGAGGGGAGCCGTTCGGGCATCTGAGGTGTTCGCTTCGTCAGCGGCCACGGCTTCTCCTGCGGGATGCTGGTGTCCGACGGGGCGGAGGCGTCCGGCGAGCGAGGTCGGCTTCCGGCTTCGGACCCGGACTGAGGTCGACTGCGTACTCGTCATAGACGGCGATCAGGTCATGCTCCAAGTGGGCTTCGCGGTCGGCGGTCTGCGCCATGAGGTCGTCGTGATCGGCCTGACACTGCTGGTAGTCGGCCCAGTCGGCGTCGCTGAAGTGTGCGGGGCGGTTCAGGGGTCTCCTTGCGGTCATGATCAGGTCGGGGCCTATCGGTGGCGACCGCTCGGCCCGGGTGGTGGAGGCGTCGGGCTTTGCTGCGGGGGAGATGGGCGGAAGAAGCGGTGGATGTCGAGGTGGTCGTTGAGTTCTTTGGCTGCGTCGCGGAGTGAGTCCGAGGAGCGGCGCAGGTAGGCGCGTGCTGTGGCGTGGTAGATGACCATCCGGTTCTCCGAGTGCTGCCGGTCGGTCGGGCCTGCGGAGCGGGGCAGGGAGAGGGCGATCTCCGCTGTCTCGGCGAAGGCGGGTACGGCGTGGCTCGATATGGTGGCGGCCGTCGCGAGGTGAGTGAGGACGGCGGTGCCGGCGCGGGTGGTGCTGTGGCTGCTGCGGGCGAAGTCGGCTGTCAGCTGGAGGATGTCCCGGGAGAGGGCCTGCGCCTCGGCGGCGTGCTGCAGCAGTTCGGCGTAGGACGGCGTGGCGGGCACTCGGCCTGCGTCGTCCAGCAGGTGTGTCTGCTCGGCGGCGGAGCGGAGTCTGGACTGCAGGGCGTCAAGAGAGTCGATCAGGTGGAGAGTGGCGTTGCGGGGTATCAGCTCGCGACGTGGGTCGGAACTCATGGGCTCCTGCTTTCAGTGCATGCGGGCGTCGGTGTCGAAGAGCGCCAGTTCGTGGCTGTGCAGGAGGTGCTGCACGATGAAGGATCGTCCGGCGACCTTCCACAGACCGCGCCCTCGGTTGAGGTGCGCGATGGCGTCCATCTCGACGGAGGTCAGTCCGAGCAGGGAGGCCGCGGCGTGGAGCTGGTCGGTCTCCTGGCGGTAGATGATCCGGGTGGAGCAGTCGGCGAGGAGTCCCTCGGCCAGGGCGCGGCCCTGTGATCCGGCGTCGCCGGCGGTGAGCAGGTCGGACAGCCGGTGGATCACCATGAGGTTGGCGATGCCGAGGCCGCGGGAGAGCTTCCACTGGGCCTGCATCCGCTGGAGCAGGCCGACGTGCCGCATCAGGCGCCATGCCTCGTCGTACACGATCCAGCGCCGGCCGCCGCTGGGATCGGAGAGGGCGGATTCCATCCAGGCGCTCGCGCAGGTCATCGCCAGGACGAGGGCGGTGTCGTCCCCGGAGCCGCTGAGGCGGGACAGGTCGATGGTGAGCATCGGCGCGTTCGGATCGAATGCGACGGTCGAGGGGGCGTCGAACATGCCGGCCAGGTCGCCGTGGACCAGGCGCCGCATGGCGTGGGCCAAGTCTCGTGCCGCGTCGCTGAGTTGGCCGGACATCATCCCGGCTGTCTCGTCGAGCTCGTGGGGGTTGTTGAGGGCGGCGGCGACGTCGCCGAGGAGCGGGGTGCGGTGCGTGTCGGCGGCGCGGGTGACGACGGCGTCGAGGGCGACGTCCAGGGCGGTGTGCTCCATGGGCATCAGGTCCCGGCCCAGGATGGTGCGGGCAAGGGAGCCGAGCAGGAGCAGGCGTCGTTTGCGGATCTCGCCGACCCAGTCGGCCTCGGCCACGCTCTCAGGGCGCGGGGCCGCGTCCAGGGGGTTCAGGCGACCCGGCAGCCCGGGCCCGAGGGCGACGGACCGGCCGCCGAGGGCTTCTGCCACCGGAGTCCACTCGCCCTTCGGGTCGCACGGTACGTAGACGCGGTATCCGAAGGCGACCGACCGCAGCGCGAAGGACTTGGCGAGGGCGCTCTTGCCCTGGCCGATCACGCCGGCGAGCAACAGGTTGGGGTTGGTGAATCCCTCGACTTTGCCGTACAGAGCGAACGGGTCGAAGACGAATGATGCTTCGGCGTGGACGTCGCGGCCGATGTAGATTCCCTCGGCGCCGAGTCCGCCTTCGGCTAGGAAGGGATAGGCGCCGGCCGCGACCGCGGTGGTCATGCGGTGGGCGGGGAGCTTCAGCCGGTTCCCGCGAGAGGAGGCGGGCCCGGGGCGTCCGCTCGGTGGGTAGAGCGGTGCGGGCATCTGGTGCTCGGCGGGCGTGCTTTCGCTCTGGTGGGCGTTGGCTTTGGCGGTGGCCTCGGCGAGCTGGCGGCGGGCGGCCTTGCGGCTGGCGCGGTCGGTGCCGTGGGGGGTGAACAGCGGGCTGGCGGAAGCGCGGCGGGCGCGACGGGCGGGCCGGTGGCTCATCGGGGGCCCTCGATTCTGCGGGTGGTGCTCATCGCACGCAGGCTGTGGTGCGGGGGCGGAGGTCGGT
>NZ_POUC01000662.1 GCF_002891435.1 Streptomyces cahuitamycinicus | reverse complement strand
CAGAACGAGAGCCAGTACACCCTCCCCGTCGGCCTTGCACTGGCCAGCAGCGGACAAACCTTCACCCGCTTCGGCATCCTGCTCGCCGGCGCCATGGTCGTTCTGCTGCCGGTGATGATCGTCTTCCTGCTCTTCCAGCGACAGTTCGTGGCGGGCATCGCCACCACCGGCCTGAAGTGACACCCCGGCTCCCGCCCCGCCGCTCCATGCCGTACCGGTCCCGCCCAGAGCGGCGGACGGACGGCACGCGCGCCCCGCCGCGCCGGGCGGCAACGCTCGCGCGACGAAGCACTCACCGTCGCCCATCAACTCTCTGATCTGTGACGACTCATCTCTTGGAGAACACCGTGGGACAGCCGGTCCACTCTGCCGCGTACCTGGATCCGGAAGCGTCCGTGGAAGCGAGAACCGACGACTTGCTGTCCCGGATGACCCTGCCGGAGAAGGTCGGGCAGCTGCTGATGCTCGACGCACAACACGGGGACCTGGCGGACATCGTGTCGGCCAAGCTGGCCGGGGCAGTCCTGCATGTGTCTCCCGACCTCATGCCGCAGGCCATGGATCTGGCCCGACAGACACGACTCGGCATCCCGCTGCTGACAGCCGACGACGGCATCCACGGCCACTCGTTCTGGCCGGGCGCGACCATCTTCCCGACCCAGCTGGCCATGGCCTGCACCTGGGACCCCGCCTTGCTCCACCGGGTGGCACGTGTCGCCGCGACCGAGATCGCGGCGACCGGAATCCACGGGACGTTCTCCCCGGTGCTGTGCATCACCCGGGACCTGCGCTGGGGCCGGATCAACGAGACGTTCGGCGAGGACCCGTTCCTGATCGGTGAACTCGGGGCGGCGATGGTGCGCGGCTACCAGGGGGAAGGGCTCAGCGACACGACGGCCGTGCTGGCGTACGCCAAGCACTTCGCGGGCTACTCCGAAACCCTGGGTGGGCGCGACGCGAGCGAAGCCGATCTCAGCCCGCGCAAGCTGCGCTCGTGGTTCCTACCCCCGTTCGAGCAGGCGGCCCGGGCCGGCTGCCGCGGCTTCATGCTCGGGTACCAGTCGATCGACGGCGTGCCCATCACCGCCAATGAGTGGCTGATCAACGATGTACTCAAGGGCGAGTGGGGCTTCACCGGGACGCTGGTGACCGACTGGGACAACGTCGGCCGGATGGTCTACGACCAGCGGACCTGCGCCGACCACGCCGAAGCGGCGGCGGTCGCCGTCAACTCCGGGAACGACCTCGTCATGGCCACACCGCAGTTCTTCGAGGGCGCCCAGGAAGCGGTCGCCCGCGGCCTGGTCGAGGAGAAGCAGATCGATGACGCGGTACGGCGGGTTCTGCGGCTGAAGTTCGAGCTCGGGCTCTTCGAGGACCCTCGCATCCCCGACCCGGAGCGGCAGGCGCGGGTGATCGGCTGCCGCGAACACGCCGACCTCAACCTCGAGACCGCCCGACGCTCCCTGGTGCTGCTGCGCAACGACGGGATCCTGCCCCTCGAGGGCGGGCTGACGTCGGACGGAACGGGGCGCGCCGTGAGCCGGGACAAGGCGCGGACGATCGCGGTCATCGGCCCCAACGCCGACAGCACGCAAGCCATGCTCGGCGACTGGGCGGGTGCCACCGGCCAGGTCCCGTGGATGCCCGAAGGACATCCACGCGAGTCGGTGGAGACGGTGCTCGACGGTTTGCGCGCCGTCGCGCCGGCCGACTGGACCATCACGTACGCCCGCGGAGCCGACATCGAAAGCCCCGCCTCCAACTCCGAGTGGTCCCTGGGGCCCGACGGCCAACCGCAGCCGGCCGTTTTCACCCCCGCCCCGGTCGACCAGGCCCAGCTTCGGGAGGCTACGGCCGCGGCGGAGGCCGCCGACTACGCCGTCGTGGTCGTGGGGGACACCATCGCTCTCACCGGCGAGGTGCGCTCCACGGCCACGCTCGACCTCCAAGGGGGCCAGATCACCCTGCTGGACGCGGTCGCCGCCACCGGCACACCGATGATCGTCGTACTCGCCCAGTCCAAGCCGAGCACCCTCCCGGACTCGGCACTCAACGCCGCAGCTCTCATCGAGGCGTTCAACCCGGGCATGCGCGGTGGCCGCGCCGTCGCCGAACTCCTCCTCGGACTCGTCGAACCCAGCGGCCGGCTCCCGGTCTCCTTCGCCCGTCACGTCGGCCAACAACCGGTCTTCTACAACCAGGTGCGAGGCCAGCACGGGAGCCGCTACGCGGATCTCACCCAGGACCCCCTGTTCGCGTTCGGCGAGGGCCTCACCTACACCACCGTCACCTACACCGACCTGGTCGTGCACGACCAGGAGGTCACCGCTGACGGCACCGTCAACGCGACGGTCCGACTCACCAACAGCGGCAGCCGTCCGGCCCTGGAAACGGTCCAGGCGTACATCAGCGACCTGACTACCAGCGTCACTTGGGCCGAGCAGGAGCTGAAGGGCTTCACCCAGGTGGAGATCGCTCCCGGCGAAATCCGGGACGTCGACATCAGCGTCCCTGCCGCGCACTGCTCACTCGTCACGGCCGACAACCGCCGCGTCGTCGAACCTGGTGAGTTCGCACTCCACGTCGGCCCCAGCTCACGACGGGAGCAGCAGCTGAGCGTGGAATTCCGCATCCGGACCTGAAGCCCGCAGCCAGACATGATCCCGCGTCCGGACCTGAAGGCCGTATCCGGACACGAAGGCCGCGGGTGGCCTCGAAGACCCCCGCCCCGCCGGCCCGCCGCCCCGCCGATCAGAGGGCCGGCGGGGCGGGCTCCCTGCCACACCGAAAGGCGCGCGTGTGTCCATCCCACCCCGCGATCCGCACTGCCCCGTGGCGCACCTGCGCCCGCCCCGCAACTGGATCAACGACCCCAACGGGCTGGTCTTCCACGACGGCTACTACCACGTGTGCTACCAGTACAACCCGTCCGGAGCGACCCACGCGAACATGCACTGGGGCCACTTCCGCAGCCCCGACCTGCTGACCTGGGAGCCGCTGCCGATCGCCCT
>NZ_POUC01000661.1 GCF_002891435.1 Streptomyces cahuitamycinicus | reverse complement strand
CCGGTGGCCCGTCCTTCGGAGTCCTCGTGATCGAAGAGCGCGTTGCCCGTCTCTCCCCCGCCCCGTCCGGTCCCCTGTTCAGCAGGGCCGCCGTGGTGGCCTCGTGTGCCGGCTTCGTACTCATCGGGGCGTTGCAGGCCCTGTACGGGCCGGCGATCCCGGCGCTGCGCGCGGAGTTCGGGCTGTCTCCCTCCGCCGCGGGGCTGGGACTGAGTGCTCACTTCGTCGGTGGTGTGGCCGGTGTGCTGCTGTTCGACCGGCTCTACGGGCGGGTCGGCAACCGGCGGATCCTCGGCAGCTCGTATCTGCTGATGGCCGTCGGCGCCGCCGGCTTCGCGCTGGCGCCCGACTGGCCCACCGCCCTGGCGGCGGCCCTGCTCGCCGGGCTCGGCTTCGGCGGTATCGACTACGGCCTCAACCAGCTGTTCGCCGTGGGCTTCGGCCACCGTTCGACGGCGATGCTCAACATCCTCAACGCCCACTTCGGCATCGGCGCCATCCTGGGCCCCGCCGTGATCGGCGCGGTCGGCTCCGAGCACTACCCGGCCGTCTTCCTCGTCTTCGCGCTCGCCAACCTGCCGCTGCTGCTGTGCCTGAGGGGCGTGCGGAGCCAGGTGCCCGCCCCCGCCGAACAGCCGGGCGGAGGCCGAGGCGTGCTCGGGCGGAGCCTCGGCTCGGTGCTCGCCGTCTTCGTCGTCCTCTACGTGCTGCACGTCGGCATCGAGGCCGGTGTCGGAGGCTGGGAGCCCACGCATCTGGAGACCGTCGGCTATGGCGCGGGCGTCGCCGCGACCGCCACCTCCGTGTACTGGCTGATGATGACCGTCGGCCGGTTCCTGGTCGCCCCGCTCGCGCTGCGCTTCTCCGCCCAGGCCATCATCACCGTCTCGTGTGCGGGCATGACGGTGTGTCTGCTGGCCGCGACCGTCCCGGCCCTCGCGCCCTACGCGTACGCCGGTGTCGGTCTGTTCATCGCGCCGATCTTCCCCACCGGGCTGCCCTGGCTGAACCGCGCCGCCCCGCGGGCCCGCAGGGCCGGTGCCCTGGTCATCGCGGCCTCCATGGCCGGCGGTGTCGCCGCGGGGCCGGCCCTGGGCAAGGCCATCGAGTGGTCCGGGGTCCGCGCCGTGCCGCTCCTGCTGTGCGGTGTCTCGGCCCTCTGCCTGGCCGCCACGCTCTGGCTGATCCGCGCCACCCGCTCCCGCTGACTCCACTCCTCCGTCCCGAAGGGAAGCTCCGCATGCCCGCCCTGACGACCACGTCCGACGGATTCCTGTTGCACGGCGAGCCGTTCCGGATCATCTCCGGCGCGCTGCACTACTTCCGCGTCCACCCCGGACTGTGGTCCGACCGGCTGCGCAAGGCGCGGCTGATGGGCCTCAACACGGTGGAGACGTACATTCCCTGGAACCATCACCAGCCCGGTCCCGAGGGCCCCCTGGCCCTCGACGGCTTCCTCGACCTGCCCCGTTTCCTCCGGCTCGCCCAGGACGAGGGGCTGCGGGTGCTGCTGCGTCCCGGGCCGTTCATCTGCGCCGAGTGGGACGGCGGCGGCCTGCCCGACTGGCTGACCTGCGACCCGGACATCCGGCTGCGCACCAGCGACCCCCGCTTCATTGGCGTCGTCGACCGCTACCTCGACCTCCTGCTGCCCGCGCTCCGGCCGCACATGGCCGCGGCGGGCGGTCCCGTCATCGGCGTACAGGTGGAGAACGAGTACGGGGCCTACGGCGACGACAGCGCCTATCTGAAGCACCTCGCCGACGCCTTCAGGGCCCGCGGCGTCGAGGAGCTGCTGTTCACCTGCGATCAGGCCGACCCGGGGCATCTCGCCGCCGGAGGCCTGCCCGGCGTCCTGGCGACCGCGACCTTCGGCAGCCGCGTCGAGCGGTCCCTGGAGCGGCTGCGGGAGCACCGCCCCGAAGGACCGCTGTTCTGCGCCGAGTTCTGGATCGGCTGGTTCGACCACTGGGGCGGTCCGCACCACGTGCGGGACGCGGCCGACGCCGCCGCCGACCTGGACCGGCTGCTGTCCGCCGGGGCCTCCGTCAACATCTACATGTTCCACGGCGGTACCAACTTCGGCTTCGCCAACGGCGCCAACCACAAGCACGCCTACACGCCCACCGTCACGTCCTACGACTACGACGCCGCCCTCACCGAGTGCGGCGACCCGGGCCCGAAGTACCACGCCTTCCGCGAGGTCATCTCCCGCCATGCCACCGTGCCGGACGAGCCCGCCCCGGCACCGGGCCCCAAACTCCCGACCACAGCGGTTGAGTTGGACAGCCGGGCAGCGCTCCTGCCCCTCGCCGGCTCACTCGCCGCAGCCGTGCGCACCGACGTGCCCGTGACCATGGACGAGCTCGGGCAGCGCACCGGCTACGCCCTCTACCGCACCACCCTCCCGGCCGACGGCGACGGGCTGCTGCACTTCGCCCGCGGGGTGGGCGACCGCGCCCAGGTCTTCGTCGACGGCGCGCCCGTCGGCCTACTGGAGAGCGAACGCCACGACGAGTCGCTGCCCGTGCGCGTGCCGCGTCCCGGTGCGACGCTGGAGGTCCTCGTCGAAAACATGGGCGGCGTCAACTACGGCCCCCGCATCGGAGCGCCCAAGGGACTGCTCGGACCCGTCTCCTTCAACGGCACGGACCTGACCGGCTGGGACTGCCGCCCGCTGCCGCTCGGCGACCTGGACGCGGTGCCGTTCGCCCCGGCCGGTGACGCGCCGCTCACCGTTCCGGCCTTCCACCGCGGCACCTTCGACGTCGGCACACCCGCCGACGCCTTCCTCTCCCTGCCCGGCTGGTCGAAGGGCCAGGCCTGGGTCAACGGCTTCCACCTGGGCCGCTACTGGAACCGCGGCCCGCAGCGCACGCTGTACGTCCCCGCGCCGGTGCTGCGTCCGGGCTCCAACGACCTCGTCCTGCTGGAAATGCAGGGCACCACCGCCACCGGTGCCCTGCTCACCGACACCCCCGACCTCGGCCCGGAGAACACCTGGTGACGCATCTCCTGCGCGTGCCCCCGCCCGC
>NZ_POUC01000660.1 GCF_002891435.1 Streptomyces cahuitamycinicus | reverse complement strand
CCCGCCGGCCGAGCGGCGGGTGTGGCCGCGCACCTTCCACGACCGGCTGACCGCGCCGCTCCCGAGCCTGAAGGCCATGGCCCGCTTCGCCCGCGAGGGGGCGGTGAGACCGGGCCCGGAGGGGCTGGCCGACATCCCCCGACTGCCCTACGCACCGGCCCCGCTGCCCCGCGTCGACGCCCGCACCGTCGCCGTCACCTGGGCGGGACACGCCAGTTGGGTGCTGCGCATCGGAGGACTGACCGTCCTCACCGACCCGGTCTGGTCGCGCCGGATCCTCGGCACCCCGGCCCGGATCACCCCCGTGGGGGTCCCCTGGGAGGAACTGCCGCGCGTCGACGCCGTCGTCATCAGCCACAACCACTACGACCATCTGGACGCCCCCACGCTGCGCCGCCTTCCGCGCGACACCCCGGTGTTCGTCCCGGCCGGGCTCGCCCGCTGGTTCCACCGCCGCCGCTTCACGCGCGTGACGGAGCTCGACTGGTGGGAGGCCGCCGAACTGGACGGCGTCCGCTTCGACTTCGTCCCCTCCCACCACTGGTCCAAGCGCAGCCTCACCGACACCTGCCACAGCCTGTGGGGCGGCTGGGTCCTCACCGACGAGGGCGGCCAACGCGTCTACTTCGCGGGCGACACGGGCTACGGCCACTGGTTCTCCCGCATCGGCCGCCGCTACCCCGGCATCGACCTGGCCCTGCTGCCCATCGGCGCCTACGACCCCCGCTGGTGGCTCCGCGATGTCCACTGCGACCCGGAGGAGGCGGTCCGGGCGGCCCAGGACCTGGGCGCGAGCCGGATGGCCCCCATGCACTGGGGCACGTTCGTCCTGTCGGCGGAGCCGGTGATGGAGCCCCTCACACGGGTGCGGGCAGCCTGGGAGAAGGCGGGCCTGCCCCGAGAGGCGCTGTGGGACATGCCGATCGGCGCGTCAAGGGTGCTGTAGGAGACGAGGGGCGCGGGGAACCGCGCGAAGAACCCCCGATGATCCGCACCCCGAAGAGAACCGCACACCACCACGGCGCTACCGAACCCTCCGCACCAACCCCGGCACCACGCTGATCAGCACGGTCAGCGCGATGGCCGCCACCACGCCCTGCCACGGCTCGGCGAACAGCGACCCCCCGAGAATCCCGATCAACTGGTAGGTCGCGGCCCACGCCAGACAGGCCGGCAGATTCCCCCGGGAGAACCTGCGCATCGGCCACTCCGCCAGCAGACAGGCCAGCATCACCGGAATACGCCCCGCCGGCACCAGCCGTGACAGCACCAGCACCGCCACGCCGTGCGCGGCGAGTTTCTCCTGCGCCTGCTCCAGCCGGTCCTCCGGCGCCCGCGACCGGAGGGCCTCCAGCCACCGCGACCCGTTCCTCGACTTCAGCCCGCGCCGCCCCAGCCAGTACAGCGCCGCATCGCCCGCGAAGGCCGCCAGCGACGCCGTCACGAACACCATCGCCAGCGAGAACGGCGCCGCCCGGTGCAGGGCGACCACCGCCGCCGAACTCACCAGCGCCCCCGTCGGGATCACCGGCACCAGCGCCCCGGCCAGCACCAGCAGAAAGAGCGTCGGATACCCGATCGCCTGCTGCGTGGACTCGGGAACCACGGACGCCGGTGTGACGGACGACGCCGCGAGCAGGGGCACGCCGGTCAGCGCCACGGACGCGGACCAGCTCACCGCGCCACCTCCAGGCGCACGCTCTCCCCGTGCCCGAGCCGGTGCACCGCCACAGCCGGCGCGTGCCGGGCCGCCAGCCGGACGAACTCCTCCCCCGGCGCATGGAACTCGTGGGGGCGCACGGCGTCCATGCCGATCGGCCAGTACGTGCCGTAGTGCACCGGCACCGCACTGCGCGGCGCCAGCTGTTCCAGCGCCTGCGCCGCCCGGCCCGCGTCCAGGTGCCCCTCGCCCAGGTACGGCCCCCAACCGCCCACCGGCAGCAGAGCCACCTCGACCGGCCCGACCTCCTTGGCCATGTCCTCGAACAGCCCCGTGTCCCCGGCGAAGTACGTCCGGGCCTCGCCGGCTATGACGTAGCCGAGGGCGGGGGAGCGGTGCGGCCCGAACGGCAGCCGCCGCCCGTCGTGCCGCGCGGGCACGGCCCGTACGACGATGTCACCGACCGGCGTCTCGTCCCCGGGAGCCACCTCGCTCACCCGCAGGTGCGCGAGCCGGCGCAGACCGGGCACCGCCCGGCGCGCGCCCCGGGGCACGAGCAGGCGCGTGCCCGCAGCGAGCCGCATCAGCGACGGCACGTGCAGATGGTCGGCGTGCAGATGCGACACCAGCGCCACGTCCGCCCGCGGGGCGCCCGGGGGCGGCAGGGCTCCGCGCCGGCGCCGCAGGTGCGCGAGCCGGCGTGCGAACAGAGGATCCGTGAGCACGCGCACGTTCGAGTCCTCGACGGTGCAAGTGGCGTGACCCCACCAGGTGATCTCCACCGGCACTTCTTCGCCTCCTTCGCGCGACTCCCCCGAAGCCTACGTGCAGGAGTAGGGTCGGCGGCGAAACCGGAGGTGAGGGGGCGCCATGGTGCCGGTGCGGGTCACGGCGATCGCGAGTCTGACGCCGCTGGAGGAGCTCGACGACGATCCGTTCCTGGTCGACTCCCGCAGTCAGCACGCGATGTGCGCCCGCTGGGCCGCCGAGCGGGGCTACGTGGTCAGCCGGGAGTTACTCGTGCGCGGACTGCGGCCCGACCACGGCGCGCTGTGGGACGGCGTCCGACCCGGCCTCGACGTGTTCGTCGCGCCCAGCCGGCGGGTACTGGAGAGCGCGCTCGCCTCCGTCGAGGAGTTCACCGCCGAGTGCGCCCGCCGTGGTGTACGCGTCGAGACGGTGGGGCATGCGGAGCCTGCGTACGACGCGGCGATGAAGGCGTGCGTGCACCGGCGGCTGTCGATGCCGACGGCCGGCTACGACGGGCGCTGACGTCGTCTCCGGCCGGGGGCGTGACCTGGGGACGAAACGGCCCGGCCGGGCGTTGGGACACTGTGGGGGAGGGCCCGCGACGACTGCGGGCGGGAGACGTGAGGTGGCTGGG
>NZ_POUC01000065.1 GCF_002891435.1 Streptomyces cahuitamycinicus | reverse complement strand
ACGCGAACACATCCGCCACGAACCCGGCTAACTCCGCCCGCAGGCCCTCCACTTGCCGCATATCCATACACCCACCGTGCCCCCGACGAGACACAACAGGCAAACACACCTAACGGAGTCCTACTAGCCGCCGACCCGTCCCGAAGCAGAGCCCCGGTGCGACACCCGTACGCGCGCCGGGGTCCCCGCATGTCCGCCAACCCGACCGGAGGTCCGCGACGATGACCAGCGAGCAGCACCTCGCTCCCCTCCGCATGCCGGACCGGCTCTTCGCGGAGCTGGCCGCCGGAGGCGGCTCGGCAGCGGCCGTCGCCTTCCTCGAACGGGCAGAACGGGCGCGGCGGTTGCTGCTCCTGCGTACCCTCCTCGGCCACCTCGACGCCCTGCCCACCCCCCTCACTCCCGTCGCCGAAGCCTGGCGGGTGCTCAAGGAGGCGGCCGAGAAGTCCCCCGAGCCGGTCGAACGCCTGCTGCTGGCCCCGCCGACCGGCGGCTGGATCTCCCACATGCTGCGCCGGGTCCACGGCACGGCGACCGGGCCGCCGCTGTGGGCGGAGGCGGGCCACCTGAGCGCGCTGGCCCTCTCGGCGTCCCTGCACGCGGGCACCAAAACGGCCTTCGACGTTCCGCTCACCGACGGGCGGCTGCCCCTGCCCGGCCTCGGGATGGTCCAACTCCCCGACGCGCGCCAGGGTCTGGCGGCCGGCCGGGCCACGACGGCCGGGGGAGAGCTGACGGTCACGGGGCCGGGCCGCGCGAACGGCTCGGTGCGGGTGACCTGCCGTCCGCTGCGGCAGCACGCCGGCGCCGGCGGGGACACCTGGCTCCCCCTGCGCACCCTGACCCTCACCGGCCCCGGTGGCGAGGTCCCCGGCACCGTCGTGCTCGAAGACCTCGACCCCTACCGCGACCTCGACGACCACCTGCCCCCCGCCCGGCTCGACGAGGACGAGGCGCGGGAGTGGCAGCGGCTGTTCGGTGAGGCCGCGCGGATCCTCGCCCGCCCGGGCACGCCGGGCCCCGGGCGGGTCGACCCCGCCATGATCCGGGCCATCGTGCCGTTCGGGCGCACCGGCGTCAGCCCGCCCCCGCTGCCCTTCGTGCAGGTGTCGGCCTCCAGCGGAGACTCCTTCGGCGGCATGCTCATCGTCCGCCCGGCCTCCGCGCTCGCCCTCGCCGAAACGCTGGTGCACGAGTTCCAGCACAGCAAACTGGCCGCCCTCCTGCACCTGTTCCCGCTGCTGGAGGACGACCGGGCCGAGCGCTACTACGCCCCCTGGCGCACCGACCCCCGCCACCTCACCGGCCTGCTGCACGGTGCGTACGCCTTCACCGGCGTCGCGGGCTTCTGGCGGGACCGGCTGGCCGATGCGCTGGGCGCCGACGCGGTCGAGCGCGCCGGCTACTTCTTCGCCCTGCGCCGCATGCAGAGCCGCCTGGCCGTGCGCACCCTGCTGACCAGCGGCCGGCTGACCGTTCAGGGCCGAGCCCTGGTGGCGGGGCTCGCCCGCACCCTGGACGGCTGGCTGCGGGAGGATGTGCCCCCGGCCGCACTGGGCCGGGCCCGCACCGCCGCCGCCCTGCACCGCACCGAGTGGCGGTTGCGCAACGTGGCGCCCGCCCGGGCCGCCGCGCCGTCGGACCTCCGCTTCCGTCCCGACCGCACGTCCTGGCCGGACACGCGCACCCAGGGCTTCGCCACGCCTCCCACCGTGGCGCGTACCGCCGACGAGCACCTCGCCGCCGGTGACGCGGCCGCCGCGCTCGTCCGGTACGCCGATGTCCTGGCCGACGCCCCGGCCGAGCCGCATGCCCTCGCGGGCTGGATCGTAGCTCGGACGATCCTCGAACCGGGCCGGGCCGCCCGCCGGATGCTGGCCCGGCCCGAGGAACTGCTGGAGCCGTCGCCGCGGGTGTGAACCGGCCCTGCCGTGCTTGTCGTCGCCGCGACGAGAACTGGCGGTCACCGAAACGGTCGAGAAGCGCGTCAATACGCCCATGGATGGTCAGGATGGAGGCATGGCATACCACGTCCACTCCGAGGCCGGGCGGCTGCGCCGCGTCATCCTGCACCGGCCCGATCTCGAGCTCAAAAGGCTCACCCCGAGCAACAAGACCTCGCTGCTCTTCGACGACGTGCTGTGGGTGCGCAGGGCCCGCGCCGAGCACGACGGGTTCGCCGATGTGCTGCGCGACCGGGGCGTCGCCGTCCACCTCTTCGGCGACCTGCTGGCCGAGACCCTCGAGGTGCCGGCGGCCAGATCCCTCGTCCTGGAGCGGGTCTTCGACGAGAAGGAGTACGGCCCGCTGGCCACCGACCCGCTCAGAGCCGCCTTCGAGGACCTGCCCGGGCGGGAGCTGGCCGAGGTCCTGGTCGGCGGCATGACGAAACGCGAGTTCCTCGACGTGCACCCGGAGCCGACCTCCGTGCGCTTCCACGTCATGGAGCTGGACGACTTCCTGCTGGGCCCGCTGCCGAACCACCTCTTCACCCGCGACACCTCCGCCTGGATCTACGACGGCGTGTCCATCAACGCCATGCGCTGGCCCGCCCGGCAGCGCGAGACCGTGCACTTCGAGGCGATCTACCGGCACCATCCGCTGTTCCGTGACGAGACGTTCCACGAGTGGTCGAAGGGGCAGACCGACTACCCCTCCACCATCGAGGGCGGGGACGTGCTGGTCATCGGCAACGGGGCGGTGCTCATCGGTATGAGCGAGCGCACCACGCCGCAGGCCGTGGAGATGCTCGCGCACAAGCTGTTCGCCGCCGGGTCCGCCGAGACGATCGTGGCCCTCGACATGCCCAAGCGCCGTGCCTTCATGCACCTCGACACCGTGATGACGATGGTCGACGGCGATACCTTCACCCAGTACGCGGGCCTCGGCATGCTCCGCTCGTACACCATCGAACCGGGCGTCGGCGAGAAGGAGCTGAAGGTCACCGACCATCCGCCGGAGCACATGCACCGCGCGATCGCGGCGGCTCTCGGCCTGAACGAGATCCGTGTGCTGACCGCCACCCAGGACGTGCACGCGGCCGAGCGCGAGCAGTGGGACGACGGGTGCAACGTCCTCGCCGTCGAACCCGGGGTCGTGGTCGCCTACGAGCGGAACTCCACCACCAACACCCACCTGCGCAAGCAGGGCATCGAGGTGATAGAGATCCCGGGCAGCGAGCTGGGCCGGGGGAGGGGCGGGCCGCGGTGCATGAGCTGCCCGGTGGAACGGGATCCGGTGCGGTAGGGCCACCCTCTGGCTCCCCTCGGGCTCCCTCGGGCTCCCCGGGTTCGTGAGTCCCTGACGGCATCTGTATAGACATGCCATCCCTCGTATAGTATTTCAAAGTCTGTGTCCCCGTATCCCTGGAGCGCCCCCATGGCGACTGTCCCGACCGCCCTCGCCGGCCGCCACCTCGTCAAGGAGCTGGACCTCACCGAGGACGAGTTCCGCGGCCTGGTCGAGCTGGCCGCCGAACTGAAGGCCGCAAAGAAGGCCGGGGCCGAGATCCAGC
Source organism: Streptomyces cahuitamycinicus (assembly GCF_002891435.1). Lineage (GTDB taxonomy): Bacteria > Actinomycetota > Actinomycetes > Streptomycetales > Streptomycetaceae > Streptomyces > Streptomyces cahuitamycinicus. The sequence goes on along the minus strand of NZ_POUC01000065.1, from coordinate 23,898 downwards.
ACCTGCGGGGCCGGAACATCGCGCTGATCTTCGAGAAGACCTCCACCCGCACCCGCTGCGCGTTCGAGGTCGCGGCCGCCGACCAGGGCGCTTCGACCACCTACCTCGACCCCTCCGGCTCGCAGATCGGGCACAAGGAGTCGGTGAAGGACACCGCGCGGGTGCTGGGCCGGATGTACGACGCGATCGAGTACCGGGGCGACAGCCAGCAGAAGGTGGAGGAGCTGGCCGCGTACGCCGGGGTGCCCGTCTACAACGGGCTCACCGACGACTGGCACCCCACCCAGATGCTCGCCGACGTGCTGACCATGACCGAGCACTGCGCCAAGCCGCTGACCGAGGTCTCCTTCGCCTACCTGGGCGACGCCCGCTTCAACATGGGCAACTCCTACCTGATCACCGGCGCCCTGCTCGGCATGGACGTCCGTCTCGTCGCGCCGAAGGAGTACTGGCCGGCCGAGGAGGTCGTCGACCGGGCCCGTGCCCTCGCCGTCGGCAGCGGCGCCCGCGTCACGCTCACCGAGACGGTGGACGACGGCGTGCGCGGCGCCGACTTCGTCGCCACGGACGTCTGGGTCTCCATGGGCGAGCCGAAGGACGTCTGGGCCGAGCGCATCGCCGCCCTCGCCCCGTACGCCGTGACCATGGACGTCCTGCGCGCCACCGGCAACCCGGACGTGAGGTTCCTGCACTGCCTGCCCGCCTTCCACGACCTCGGCACCAAGATCGGCCAGGAGATCCACGCGGCCCACGACCTGGAGTACCTGGAGGTCTCCGACGAGGTCTTCGAGTCGGCCCACTCGGTCGTCTTCGACGAGGCGGAGAACCGGATGCACACCATCAAGGCGGTCATGGTGGCGACCCTCGCCTGAACAGGCCTTGTGCGGCGGAACTCCGGTCCGCCGCGATCACACCGACGGACGCCGCTGGGCCGGTACCAGAGGCAGCCTGAACCAGACGGCCTTGCCGGACTCGGTCGGCCGGTGCCCGCAGGAAGAGCTCAGGGTGCGAATCAGCAGCAGCCCGCGCCCGTGCTCCTGCCAGGGGTCGGGCGGCCCGCCGGCCGGGCAGGTGAGGTCGCCGGGCGGGGCCGGGTCGCCGTCGTGGACCTCGACCTGGCAGCCGGACGGCATCAGCTCCACGACCAGCTCTATCGGCGACTCGCCCGTGGTGTGCTCCACCGCGTTGGCCACCAGCTCCGCCGTGAGCAGCTCCGCGGTGTCGCAGTCCGCGCCGTGCTCCAGCTCGGCCAGCGCCGTACGGACCAGGGCGCGGGCCACGGGCACCGCCGCTGCGGTGTGCGGCAGCGCGATGCGCCAGGAGGCGGGGGCTGAGGGGAGTTCGTACACGGCGGGTCCGTTCATGGAGCAGGACATCCTGCTTTCAACCTGATGAATGGTACGGCGCCGCTCTCCGGAGGCGTCCGAGGGGCACCGCAAGGAGGCGCCTTCGCCTCCTTGCCGGACGGCTTACCCAGGTGAACGCGGTGCCGCGCACAGCTGCTCCCGCCGTTACGCCGGTGTGGACGATCTGTGACGGATGTGACCGGCCCGGGTCACGCCGGGCCCGCACCGAAGTCCTACCCGGACGGTCTATCGCGCACTCATGACGACAGTCACGGATGAGTGATAGCTTCGAGGGGTAGAGCTCAGTGAGGCAGTGCCCGCCCGAGGAGGCCGCACGTCATGAGTCCCTTCACCGGCTCCGCCGCCCGCACCCCCGGCTGGGAGCATCTGCGCGTCGCCGTCGCCGACGGCGTCGCGACCGTCACCCTGGCCCGCCCCGACAAGCTCAACGCGCTCACCTTCGGCGCCTACGCCGACCTGCGCGACCTGCTCGCGGAGCTGTCCCGGGAGCGGTCCGTACAGGCCCTGGTGCTGGCCGGCGAGGGCCGCGGCTTCTGCTCCGGCGGCGACGTCGACGAGATCATCGGCGCGACCCTCGGCATGGACACCGCCCGGCTCCTGGACTTCAACCGGATGACCGGCCAGGTGGTCCGGGCGATCCGGGAGTGCCCGTTCCCCGTCATCGCGTCGCTGCACGGCGTGGCGGCGGGCGCCGGGGCGGTCCTCGCCCTGGCCGCGGACTTCCGCGTCGCCGACCCCACCGCCCGCTTCGCCTTCCTCTTCACCCGCGTCGGCCTCTCCGGCGGCGACATGGGCGCGGCCTACCTGCTGCCCCGGGTCGTCGGCCTGGGTCACGCGACCCGCCTGCTGATGCTGGGCGACCCGGTCCGGGCCACCGAGGCGGAGCGCATCGGCCTGATCAGCGAACTGACGGAGGAGGGCCGAGCGGACGAGACCGCACAGCAACTGGCCCGGCGCCTGGCGGAGGGCCCCGCCCTGGCCTACGCCCAGACCAAAGCGCTCCTTACGTCCGAACTGGACATGCCCCTGGCGGCCTCGATCGAACTCGACGCCTCGACCCAGGCGCTCCTGATGACCGGGGAGGACTACGCCGAGTTCCACGCGGCGTTCACGGAGAAGCGCCCTCCGAAATGGAGCGGACGATAGTGGACGTACCCGAAGAGGCGCGGCGAACCGCGCGACCGGCCACAGCCGACCCGCACCCGGCCACCCCGCCCGGCGAACCCCTGCGCGTCGCGGTGGTCGGCGGCGGCCCCGGCGGCCTCTACGCCGCCACCCTCCTCAAACGCCTGGACCCGGCACGGGAGATCACCGTCTGGGAACGCAACGCCCCGGACGACACCTTCGGCTTCGGCGTGGTCCTCTCCGACGAGACCCTCGGCGGCATAGAGCACGCCGACCCCCGGGTCCACGAGGCCCTCCAGGAACACTTCACCCGCTGGGACGACATCGACATCGTCCACCGCGACACCCGCCACACCTCCACAGGACACGGGTTCGCGGCCCTGGGCCGCCGGCGCCTCCTGGAGATCCTCCACGCCCGCTGCCGCGAACTCGGCGTCGGCCTCCGCTTCCGCACCGAGGCCCCGGAAGACCTCCCGCGGACCCATGACCTGGTCATCGCCGCGGACGGCATCCACAGCACGACCCGCGAGAGGCACGCGGACGCCTTCCGCCCCCGGGTGACGCACCACCGCTGCCGCTACATCTGGCTCGCCGCCGACTTCCCCTTCGACTCCTTCCGCTTCGAGATCGCCGAAACCGAACACGGCGTGATGCAGCTCCACGGCTACCCCTACGCCCCCGACGCCTCGACGGTCATCGTCGAGATGCGCGACGAGGTCTGGCGCGCGGCCGGATTCGACGAGCTCGACGAAGCGGAATCGGTCGAGCGCTGCGCCAAGATCTTCGCGGAAGCGCTCCGCGGCCGCCCCCTGAAGTCGAACAACTCCACCTGGACGACCTTCCGCACGGTCGTCAACGACCACTGGTCGCACGGCAACGTCGTCCTCCTCGGGGACGCCGCCCACACGGCCCACTTCTCCATCGGCTCCGGCACCAAGCTCGCCGTCGAGGACGCGCTCGCCCTGGCCGCCTGTCTGGAGGAGCGGGACACCCTGCCCGAGGCCCTGGCCGCCTACGAGGCGGAGCGGCGCCCCGTCGTCGCCTCCACCCAGCGCGCGGCCCGGGCCAGCCTGGAGTGGTTCGAGAACCTCGCCCTGTACCTGGACCAGCCGCCCCGCCAGTTCGCCTTCAACCTGCTCACCCGCAGCCGCCGCGTCACGCACGACAACCTGCGGCTGCGCGACGCCCGCTTCACGGAGACGGTGGAGCGCGAGTTCGGCTGCCCGCCCGGCACGCCCCCGATGTTCACGCCGTTCCGGCTGCGCGGACTGACCCTGCGCAACCGGGTCGTCGTCTCTCCCATGGACATGTATTCGGCCGTCGACGGCGTCCCCGGCGACTTCCACCTCGTCCACCTGGGCGCGCGGGCGCTGGGCGGGGCCGGGCTGGTGATGACCGAGATGGTGTGCGTCAGCGAGGACGGCCGGATCACGCCCGGCTGCGCGGGTCTCTACACCGGCCGGCAGGCCGAGGCCTGGAAACGGATCACGAACTTCGTGCACGACCGGGCGCCCGGCAGCGCGATCGGCGTGCAGCTCGGCCACAGCGGCCGCAAGGGCTCCACGAAGCTGATGTGGGAGGGCATGGACGAGCCGCTCGAGGAGGGCAACTGGCCGCTCGTGGCCGCCTCGGCGCTCCCGTACAAGGGGTTCAGCCAGACGCCCCGCAAGCTGTCCCGCGCCCAGCTGACCGACATCCGCGAGCAGTTCGCGGCATCCGCGGTCCGTGCCGCCCGGGCAGGCTTCGACCTGCTCGAACTGCACTGCGCGCACGGCTACCTGCTGTCCGGGTTCCTCTCCCCGCTGACCAACCGGCGCACCGACGCCTACGGCGGCTCCCTGGAGAAGCGGCTCCGCTTCCCGCTGGAGGTCTTCGACGCCGTACGGAACGTGTGGCCGGGGGAGCGGCCCATGACCGTCCGCATCTCCGCGACCGACTGGGCCGAGGGCGGGACGAGTGCCGAGGACGCCGTCGAGATCGCCCGGGCCTTCGCCGCGCACGGCGTCGACGCGATCGACGTGTCGACGGGCCAGGTGGTGGCCGGCGAGCAGCCGGAGTTCGGGCGGTCGTACCAGACGCCGTTCGCGGACCGGATCCGCAATGCCACCGGCATCCCCGTGATCGCCGTCGGCGCGATCTCCTCCTGGGACGACGTCAACTCCCTGATCCTCGCGGGCCGCACCGACCTCTGCGCCCTCGCCCGCCCGCACCTGTACGACCCGCACTGGACCCTGCACGCGGCGGCCGAGCAGGGCTACACGGGCCCGGGCGCGACCTGGCCCGCCCCCTACCGCGCGGGCAGCCGCCGCCCGCAGACGGGCCGCACCGACGCTCCCAAGCCGCGGCTGAGCCTCGGGAACGGCGGCGCCCGCGAGCGTTAGGATCCGGGACATGGTCATGACCATGGACGACGTGGACCGGTTCGAAGCCGCCAGGCCGCGCCTGGAGGCCGTCGCCTACCGGCTGCTCGGGTCGGCGAGCGAGGCCGAGGACGCCGTGCAGGAGACGTTCCTGCGCTGGCAGGGCGCCGACACCGACCGCATCGACGTCCCCGAGGCGTGGCTGACGAAGGTGCTCACCAACCTGTGCCTCAACCAGCTCACCTCGGCCCGCGCGCGGCGCGAGACCTACGTCGGCCAGTGGCTGCCCGAGCCGCTGCTCGCCGGGGACCGGATGCTCGGGCCCGCCGACACCGTCGAGCAGCGTGAATCCGTCTCGTACGCGGTGCTCGTCCTGCTGGAGCGGCTCTCCCCGAACGAGCGGGCGGTGTACGTGCTGCGGGAGGCCTTCGACTATCCGCACCGGGAGATCGCGGAGATCCTCGACCTCACCGAGGCCGCCAGCCAGCAGCTCCTGCACCGCGCGAAGAAGCATGTCGCCGAGGGCAGGACCCGCGCCCGCACCGAGATCGACGAGGCAGCCGCGCGGCGGGTCATCGACGAGTTCCTCGCGGCCGCCGCGAGCGGGCGGACCGAGCCGCTCGTGCGGCTGCTCACCCAGGACGCCGTCGCGGTCGGGGACGGCGGCGGGAAGGTTCCGGCCCGCGCCAAGGCGTTCGAGGGCGCCCTCGCGGTCGCCACGTTCATGCGGGGCCTGTTCAAGCCCGGTGCGGCCAAGCGTGCCCTGGTCGGCGGCTCTCCCGGGGTCTACGCCTGGACCGCCAACGGCGACCCCGCCGTCGTGGTGGTCCTCGACGGCCGGGTCATCGGCGTCATGTGCCTGGAGGTCGCCGCCGACGGCATCGTCGCGTTCCGCAGCCAGGTCAACCCCGACAAGCTCGAACGCGCGACCCGGCTGTGGGCCGCCGGAGACCACGGAGACCCCCTGCTCACGGTCTTCTGACACGGCTGCGCGCGATGTGACGTGCCTCACATCGTGTTCCTGTCAGGGAACGGCGGGCCGCCCGGTTCAAGGGGTGAATCCGCTGGAGACAGCCGTCATGACAGGAGCTACGCCATGCAGCACCGCATCGTCGTCCTCGGAGCCGGCTACACCGGAGCCACCGCCGCCGGGCGCCTCGCCAGGCGACTGCACCGCGAGGACGTCGCCATCACTCTCGTCAACGCCGAGCCCGACTTCGTCGAGCGCGTCCGGATGCACCAGCTCGCCATCGGCCAGGACCTCGCGCCCCGCCCGTTCAGCGAGATGTTCGAGGGCACCGGCGTCGCACTGAAGCAGGGAAAGGTCACCGCCCTCGACGTGGACCGCAAGACCGTCACCGTCGCCGCCCCCGGCACGGAGGGCGCCGGGGAGCGGGTGGAGGACCTGGCCTACGACACCCTCGTGTACGCCCTCGGCAGCGGCTGGAACGACCAGGGCGTGCCCGGCACCGCCGAACACGCCCACGAGATCGCCGGGCGGCCCGGAGCGCTCCGGCTGCGCGAACGCCTGGCCGGCCTGGCCGCCGGGGAGCCCGTGGTCGTGGTGGGCGGCGGTCTCACCGGCGTGGAGGCGGCGACCGAGATCGCCGAGGCCCGCCCGGACCTCGACGTCGCCCTCGCCGCCCGCGGCGGCCTCGGCGACTGGCTCTCGGACAAGGGCGCCCGGCATCTGCGCGCGGTCTTCGACCGGCTCGGCATCACCGTCCACGAGCACACCGCCGTCACCGCCGTCGAGGCCGACCGCGTCACCACCGCCGACGGAACGCCCCTCCCGGCCGCGGTCACCGTGTGGACCACGGGTTTCGCCGTCCACCCGATCGCACGGGCCACCACCCTGGACGTCAGCGGCACCGGCCGGATCGTCGTCGACCGGACCATGCGCTCGGTGTCGCACCCGGACGTGTACGCCGTCGGCGACGCGGCCCTCGCGATGGGCCCCGCGGACAAGCCCCTGCGGATGTCGTGCGCCTCGGGCATCCCCACCGCCTGGCAGGCCGCCGACGCCATCGCGGCACGCCTGACCGGCGGGAAGATCCCCAACGTGCCGCTGCGGTACTTCAACCAGTGCATCTCGCTGGGCCGCGGGGACGGCCTGATCCAGTACGTCACCGCCGACGACCGCGCCGTCCGGGCGGCCCTGACCGGCCGGCTCGCCGCGCTGTACAAGGAACTCGTCTGCAAGGGCGCGGCCTGGGGCGTCGCTCACCCGACGGTCCTGCCGGTCCGGCGCCGCCGCGTCGTGCGCGAAGCCGTCGTCCCGGAGGGGGCGCCGGTCAGGGCGGCGGCCTGAGGCACGGGATTGCCGGCCGCCTCAGACCGGGTAGGCGTGGGTCTGCGCCGCCTTCACCGTCGCCCAGACCTCCGCTCCCGGGTGGAGGCCGAGCTCCGCCGCGGCGACCGTCGTGAGGTCGGCCGCGAGGGGGAGTTCACCGGTGAGGTCAGCCCGGATCTGGTCGCCGTGGGTCTCCAGGCCGGCCACCTCGCAGCGCCACAGATTGCGGGCGCTGGAGCCGGAGGGCCGGTCGCGGTGCAGGGTGACCGCGCTGGGCGGGAACGCCACGAAGACGGGGCCGGACAGGACCTCCGTGGTGGTGAGGGGCGGGCCGTCGGCCAGCCGGACGGTGTGGCCGTCGGCCTCGCCCCGGTAGAGGTTCAGACCGACCAGCTGCGCGATGTAGTCCGTACGCGGGTGGCGGGCGATGCCGGCCGGGGTGCCCTCCTGGACGACCCGGCCGTGCTCCACGACCACCAGCCGGTCGGCCAGCACCATCGCGTCGAGCGGATCGTGGGTGACGAGCACGGCGACCGCCTCGAACTCGGCCAGGTGCCGGCGGAGCCCGGCGCGCACCTCCAGACGGGTACGGGCGTCCAGCGCCGCCAGCGGCTCGTCGAGCAGCAGCAGCCGAGGGCGGGTCGCCAGGGCGCGGGCGAGGGCGACGCGCTGGGCCTGGCCGCCGGAGAGCCGGCGCGGCTTGGCGCCGCCGTGCGCCGCGAGGCCCAGGCGCTCCAGCCACTCGGCGGCCCGCGCCCGGGCCTGCGCCTTGGACGCACCCTCGCAGCGAGGGCCGAAGGCGACGTTGTCGAGGGCCGTGAGGTGAGGGAAGAGCAGGTAGTCCTGGAAGACGACACCGACCGGGCGCGCCTCCGGCGGCGTACGGTCCAGGTCGGTGCCGTCCAGCCGCAGATGGCCGCCGGACAGCGGAGTCAGGCCGGCGAGGGCGCGCAGCGCGGTGGTCTTGCCGGCGCCGTTCGGCCCGAGCAGGGCGACGACCTCGCCGGGCGCGACGGTCAGCGCCACGTCGAGCCGGAAGTCGCCGCGGTCGACGACGAGGCGGGCGTCCAGCCCGCCCGTCGCGGTGCCGGCGTACGCGTCCTGCTCGTGGGTCTCGGTCATCCGGCACGCACCCAACGGTCGCGCAACCCCGCCAGCACCGCGATCGACACCGCCAGCAGCACCAGGCTGAGGGCGATCGCGGCCTCCGGGTCGCTCTGCAGGGCCAGATAGACGGCCAGGGGCATGGTCTGGGTGCGGCCGGGGAAGTTGCCGGCGAAGGTGATCGTCGCCCCGAACTCGCCGAGGGCCCGCGCCCAGGCGAGGACCGCGCCCGCCGCGATGCCCGGTGCGATCAGCGGCAGCGTGACCCGCCGGAACGCGGTGAAGCGGGACGCGCCCAGGGTGGCGGCCGCCTCCTCGTAGCGGGGGTCGGCGGCCCGCAGGGTGCCCTCGACGCTGATGACGAGGAACGGCATCGCCACGAACGCCTCAGCGATCACGACCCCGGCGGTGGTGAAGGGCAGCGTGATCCCGAACCACGAGTCCAGCCACTGCCCGACGATGCCGTTGCGGCCGAGCGCCGTCAGCAGCGCCACACCGCCCACGACCGGAGGCAGGACGAGGGGCAGGGTGACGAGGGCGCGGACGAGGCCCCGGCCGGGGAAGTCGACGCGGGCCAGCAGCCAGGCCAGCGGCACGCCGATGACCAGGCACACGGCGGTGGCCGCCGTGGCGCTGAACAGGGACAGCCGGAGGGCCTGCCAGACATCCGCGCTGGTCAGCTGCTCGGGCAGGCTGTGCCACGGGGTCCGCACGAGCAGGGCGGCCAGCGGGACGATCAGGAAGGCCAGGCCGATCAGCGCGGGGAGCAGCAGGGGCAGCGGGACGCCCGCCCGGACGCGCCGGCGCCGCGGACCGCCCCGGAGGACGCCGGCCGCGGCGCGAGTCCCGCCGGTCGGGGAGGACCTCACGGCGTGAGGAACCCGGCCCCGCTCAGGACCTTCCGGCCCTCGGCGGACCGCACCAGCGCGATGAACGCCCTGGCGGCCTCGGCGTTGGGCGCGTCCTTGAGCAGCGCGATGGGGTAGTCGTTGACGGCGTCGGCGGATTCGGGGAACTCCACGCCCTCCACCTTGTCACCCGCCGCGCGCACATCCGTCGCGTAGACAAGGGCGGCGTCGGCCTCCTTCAGCTCGACCTTGGTCAGCGCGGCCTTGACGTCCTGCTCGTAGGAGACGGGGGTGAGGTTCAGCCTGCTCGCGTCCAGGGCCTTCTGCGCTGCGGCGCCGCACGGCACCTCCTTGTCGCAGAGCACCACCTTCAGGTCCGGTGCGGCGAGGTCCCTGAGGGAGGTGACCCTGTGCGGGTTGCCCGGCAGGGTGGCGATCTCCAGCCTGTTGCGGACGAAGGCCGAGGGCGTGCCCGAGGCCGCCCCGGCGGCTGTGACGATCTTCATCGTCCTGGTACTGGCCGAGGCGAAGACGTCCGCCGGGGCGCCGCCGGTGATGCTCGCGGCGAGGGAGTCGCTGCCGCCGAAGCTGAAGGTGACCTCGGTGCCGGGGTGCTCCTTCTCGAACCGCTCGCCCAGCGTCGTGAGGCTCTCCTTCAGCGAGGCCGCGGCGAAGACGGTCACCTCACCGGAGAGCGCGCCCGGCCCCGAGGAGCCCGGTTTCGCCGAGGAGTCCGAGCCGGACGGCGAGCAGGCGCTCAGGGCCAGCAGGGCGGCTGCTCCCACCGCGGCACCCTGGAGCGGGCGGCGGACGCGGCGCACGGTACGGGTCATGACGGGTCTGCTCCCTCGGCCGGGTATCCGCCGATGATAATGCCGCAGATGCCAGGGGAAACACAGCTGTGGGTTCGCATGAGCCGGGGCCGGGCCCCGCAGGGGTGGCATGTGCGTTCCTACGGAAAGGCCGGACGTTCTCACGGAAAGGCCGCCGGGGCGCGGGCTACTCGGCGCGGTCGCGGGGCCCGTGGTGCTCCAGCGCCCAGCGGCCGAGCAGCGCCCCGCCGTAGACGACGTAGCCCACGCCGATGAGCCAGGACTCCACGACGAGGACGACGCCGACCGCTCCGTAGCTGATGGCGTTGTCGACGATGAGGGGGGTGAAGACGAAGTAGGAGAACATCCGCAGGCCGCCCAGCCCCAGCATGGTGGCCACCGCACCCGGGAGCAGAAGGCGCCAGGGGACCTGACCACCCAGCAGGAAGCGCTGCCCCCACCAGAAGAACAGCACCCCGGACGCCGCGCTCAGCGCGATCCGCTCCTGCCCCGAGGCCAGGCTGCGCGTCTGCACCTCCTGGTACAGGTACGCGGTCATCGCGATCATCCACACCGCCTGCCGCCAGACCCGGTGCCACGGGCCCGAGGGAAGGCCCCAGATCCGCTCGTAGCCGTTCTGCACGCTCCCGCCGAAGGCGACGCCGAAGACGGCGAGCGCGACCGCGCCCAGCACACTCGTGGTGCCGATGACCTTGCGCGGCGGGCTGAAGATCTCCGTGAGCACCCGCGCTGACCGCCCGGACAGCCCCATGCCGTCGGCCAGCCACGAGGCGAATCCGCCCCGCGCCAGAGGATCGGCGGCGGCGACCACGATCAGCAGCGGTGCCAGGGTGACCAGCGCGAGCGTGGCGAACCCCATGGCCCGGTGCAGCAGCTCCACCTCGCGGCCCTGACGCACGAGGGTGTGCGCACCGGCCCGATGCCATCCACCGTGCACCGAGCGCCCGAGACGCTTCACGGCAGCCGGTCCGCGCGGGCGCTTGCCGCGCCCGGTGGTGTGGTGACGGTCATCCCTCGGTCCGCCTCCCGCCGCGTGCTCCGCCCACTCACGGACATCGTCGACCGTTCCACAGTGCGGCGGAGGCGGCAATCCGGGCGGCGCCCGCGGGGTCAGAGCCCCACGAACCCCGCCCCCGCGTCCCGCAGCCGCTCGTGCAGCCCCCGGAACACCGCCGCCGAGCGGACCCCCGGCCAGTCCGCGGGAAGCAGCCCCGAAGGCAGGCCCGGGTCGGTGTAGGGGAGGTGGCGCCAGGAGTCCAGGGCGAGGAGGTAGTCCCGGTAGGCCTCCTCGGCCGGGGTGTCCTCGCGCTTCTCCCAGTCGTGCAGCACGCGCGCGTGACGGTCGAGGAACGCCTCGTGCTCCTTGGCGATGGCCGCCAGGTCCCACCACCGGGCGACGGCCTCCGCGGTCGGGGCGAAGCCCAGGTGGTCTCCGCGGAAGAAGTCGACGTACGCGTCGAGCCGCAGCCGCTGGAGCGTGTGCCGGGTCTCCTCGTGCAGCCGTGCGGGCGCGATCCACACGCCCGGGGCGGCCGTGCCGAAACCGAGTCCGGCCAGCCGCGAGCGCAGCACGTGCCGCTTCTGCCGCTCCGACTCCGGCACGGAGAACACCGCGAGCACCCAGCCCTCGTCCTCGGGCGGGGCACAGGCGTAGACGCGGCGGTCGCCGTCGTCGAGCAGCTGACGGGCGTCCGGGGACAGTTCGTAGCCGGCCGCACCCTGGGAGGTGCGGGCCGGCACGAGCAGTCCGCGTCTCTTGAGCCGCGACACCGAGGAGCGGACCGACGGGGCGTCCACGCCGGCCGCGGCCAGCAGCCGGATCAGTTCGGCTACCGGCACGGGGCCCGGCACGAAGCGGCCGTACGCCCCGTAGAGCGTGACGATGAGAGACCGTGGTGCATGCTGGTCGGACACGTTGATCATCTTAGGTCGTACGGATCACTCCTGGTCGCCTCCCGGTACCCCGTGGATGCGCAGTCTGAACCGCTGGAGCTTGCCGGTGGCCGTGCGCGGCAGCGCGTCCAGGAAGACGATCTCGCGCGGGCACTTGTACGGTGCCAGCTCGCTCTTCACGAAGGCGCGCAGCGCCTCGGCGTCCCGCCGCGCACCCTCCTTGAGGACGGCGAAGGCCAGCACGACCTGCCCGCGGGCCTCGTCGGGCCGTCCCACGACCGCCGCCTCCACCACGTCCGGGTGCCGCAGCAGCGCGTCCTCCACCTCGGGGCCGGCGATGTTGTACCCGGCCGAGATGATCATGTCGTCGGCGCGCGCGACGTAGCGGAAGTAGCCGTCGGGGTCGCGGACGTAGGTGTCGCCGGTGACGTTCCAGCCGTCGCGCACATAGTCCCGCTGCCGCGGGTCGGCCAGGTAGCGGCAGCCGACCGGCCCGCGTACGGCGAGCAGCCCCGGTTGTCCGTCGGGTACGGGCCGGCCGTCCGCGTCCTGCACGCGCGCGTGCCAGCCCGGCACGGGAACGCCGGTGGTGCCGGGCCGGATCCGGTCGTCGGCCGCGGAGATGAAGATGTGCAGCAGCTCGGTGGCGCCGATGCCGTTGATGACGCGCAGGCCGGTGCGCTCGTGCCAGGCCTGCCAGGTGGTCGCCGGCAGGTTCTCGCCGGCCGAGACGCAGCGGCGCAGGCAGGAGACGTCGTACCCGTCGAGCTCGTCGAGCAGCGCGCGGTACGCCGCCGGCGCCGTGAACAGCACGGAGACCCGGTGCCGGGCGATGGCGGGCAGCAGCTGCCGGGGCCCCGCCTGTTCGAGCAGCAGCGCACGCGCGCCGGCTCGCAGCGGGAAGATCACCAGCCCGCCGAGTCCGAAGGTGAAGCCCAGGGGAGGGCTGCCGGTGAACACGTCGTCCGCGTGGGGCTTCAGGACGTGCCGGGAGAAGGTGTCGGCGATCGCCAGGACGTCCCGGTGCAGATGCATGCAGCCCTTGGGACGGCCGGTGGTGCCCGAGGTGAACGCGATCAGCGCCACGTCGTCGGCCGCCGTCGCGACGGCCTCGTACGGGGTCGCGGGCGCCGGGCGGTTGAGGAGGTCGTCCGGGGCGTCACCGCCGTAGGCCGTGATGCGCAGGCCGGGGATCTCGGCCTTGGCGAGGTCGTCGACGGCCCGGATGTCGCACAGTGCGTGCCGCACCCGCGCGATCTCGCACATCGTGCTCAGCTCGTGCGGGCGCTGCTGGGCGAGCACCGTGACCGCCACGGCCCCCGCCTTCAGCACCGCCAGCCAGCAGGCCGCGAGCCAGGGGGTGGTGGGGCCGCGCAGCAGGACCCGGTTGCCGGGGACGACACCGAGTTCACCGGTGAGCAGGTGCGCGATGCGGTCCACGCGGGCGCGCAGATCGCCGTACGTCCAGGGCTCGCCGGTGGGCGTGAGGAACGCCGGGCGGTCGTCGGGCGGGCCGTGCAGCAGTTCGGCGGCGCAGTTGAGCCGTTCGGGGTAGTGCAGCTCCGGCAGATCGAAGCGGAGCTCGGGCCATTGGTCCCGGGGTGGCAGATGGTCCCGGGCGAAGGTGTCGACGTGGGCCGTGCCCCGTGGATTCATACGGTTCGCCCCCTTGGCGTGGTGGGCTCGCCCCAGGAGCGTATCGTGTTGGTGACGACAGTCAACGGTCCGCGATAGCCTCGGAGTGGCCCGGCCGGCAGGCGGGGTGGCGGAGAAGGGACCGGCGATGACCGCATTCTCGCTCGAACCGGCACAACTCGCCTGGTGCGCCGAGCTGCGCACCCTGGCCGCGGAACGGCTCCGCCCGCTGGCCGACAAGGGCGAACCGGGGCATGTGAACCGGGCCCTGGTCGCCGAGCTCGGCGGCCTCGGGCTGCTCGGGCGCCTGTTCACCTCGGGTGCCCTCGACCTGTGCCTGATGCGGGAGTCCCTGGCCTACGCCTGCACGGAGGCCGAGACGGCCCTGGCCCTCCAGGGCCTCGGCGCCCACCCGGTCCCCGCGCACGGCACCCCGGAGCAGCGCGCCCGCTGGCTGCCCCGGGTGGCCGACGGCACGGCGATCGCGGCCTTCGCGCTGAGCGAGCCGGGGGCGGGATCGGACGCGGCGGCGCTGGAGCTGCGTGCCAAGCCGGAGGCCCCGCGGGACGACCGGCCACCGGCCGCCCCGGCTCTCGCCGCCGCCCCCGACGGCCCGGCCCGCTGGCGTCTCAACGGCGAGAAGTGCTGGATCTCCAACGCCCCCGAGGCCGACTTCTACACCGTCTTCGCCCGGACCACCCCGGGCGCCGGGGCCCGCGGCGTCACCGCCTTCCTCGTCCCCGCGGACCGCCCGGGCCTGACCGGCCGCGCGCTCGACATGCTCTCGCCGCACCCCATCGGAGCGCTCGACTTCGACGCCGTGCCCGTGACAGCCGACGACGTGCTCGGCGAGGCCGACCGCGGGTTCCGGGTCGCCATGGGGACGCTCAACCTGTTCCGGCCCAGCGTCGGCGCCTTCGCGGTCGGCATGGCCCAGGCCGCCCTCGACGCGACCCTCGCCCACACCGCCGGACGGGACGCCTTCGGGGGCAAACTGCGGGACCTGCAAGCCGTCTCGCACCAGGTCGCCGAGATGGCCCTGCGTACCGAGGCCGCCCGGCTGATGGTCCACGCGGCGGCGTCGGCGTACGACGCGGACTCCCCGGACGTGCCCCGGCGCTCCGCCATGGCGAAACTGCTCGCCACCGAGACCGCGCAGTACGTCGTCGACACAGCCGTCCAGCTGCACGGCGCACGGGCCCTGCAACGTGGTCACCTGCTCGAACATCTCTACCGCGAGGTGCGTGCGCCCCGCGTCTACGAGGGGGCCAGCGAGGTGCAACGCGGCATCATCGCCAAGGAGTTGTACGCCCGTCAGGAGGCCCGGTGAGCACCGAGCGCGTCAACCCGCCCGAGCTGTCTCCGCCGGCCGGCTTCGCCCACGCCGTCGTGGCCCGCGGGTCGCGGGTGGTGTTCCTGGCGGGCCAGACCGCCCTCGACGCCGACGGCAAGGTCGTCGGCCACACCCTGCCCGAGCAGTTCGAAAGGGCCCTCGCAAACCTGCTGGCCGCCCTCGCCGCGTCCGGCGGCGCGCCGTCCGACCTGGCCCGCGTCACCGTCTACGCCACGGATGTCGCGGCGTACCGCACGCACGCGCCCGAACTGGGCCGCCTGTGGCGCGAGTTGGCCGGACGCGACTACCCCGCCATGGCGGTCGTCGAGGTCGTCCGGCTGTGGGACGCGGAGGCGATGGTGGAACTGGACGGCTTCGCGGTCCTGCCGTAGAGCGCCCCGGCCCGCGTGCCGCCCGAGGGCGCCGCTCCGGTCAGGCCGCGACGGCCAGCCCCTCCGCCGCCACCCGGCGCGGCTGCACCACGCGCCCGTCCGGCAGCAGTTCACCGGTGTCGTCGACTATGTCCATCAGCCTTGCGGGTGTCTTTGATGTCCAACTCGCTGCCATGAACGGGCCTTTCGGTGCTACATGGACGGGTTCTGTTCGCCTGTCCATGTCGTTCTGGGGTGTGGTGTGTCGTTCGCAGTGCAGAGGCTGCGGCTGTCTGAGGACGGTCCGGTCTCGTACACCGTGGTGGGGGACGACGGCTTGCCCGTCGATGCCGTGGAGGAATTCCTCGCGTACCTGACGGCGAGGGGCGCGTCGCCGAACACGGTGCAGGGCTACGCGTACGACCTTCGGGACTTCTTCGTCTGGCTGGAGCAGACGGGCCTCGACTACCGGCGCGTGCGCCTGGAGGTCCTGGCCCAGTTCTTCGACTGGCTGCGTCGACCGAAGTCGGCTCGTGCACCGGGGGTGTTCGTGCTGCCCGGTGTTGGCCAGGCGCTGGAGAACACCACGTTGCAGCGGAAGCGCGCCGCGCTCGCGTCGTTCTACCGGTTCCACGCCCGGCGGGACCAGAGTGTGCCCGCGCTGCTGGGGAACTTGCTGGGCAGGCAGCCGACCGGCTCCTACACGCCGATGCTGGCGCACACCCAGCGGGGCAGCGAAGTCGAGTACAGCCCGATCCGCATCCCCGCCCAACGCAAGCCGCCCCGGACGCTGACCGATGACGAGGTCCAGCGGCTGATGAGCGCCTGCAACCGGCGCCGGGACCGGTTCCTGATCGCTCTCCTCGACGACTCGGGGCTGCGGATCAGCGAGGCCCTGGGCCTGCGGCATGCCGACCTGAACCTCCGCAAGGGCGAGGTGCACGTCGTTCCGCGCGAGAACAATGCCAACCGGGCCCGCGTCAAGGGCATGAAGGGCCGGATCGTCCCCGTGAGGCTGGAACTGTTCGACCGCTACGCCGCCTACATGGAGAGCGAGTACGGCACGCTGGACTGCGACTTCGTGTTCGTCAACCTCTTCCGGGAGCCAATCGGCTCTCCGATGACCCGGGTGAACGTCAACGAGCTGGTGGAACGTCTACAGAAGCGGACCGGCATCGCCCACTTCTCGCCGCACGCCTGCCGGCACACCTACGCCACACGGCTGTTGCGGGCCAGGGTTCCGATCGAGGTCGTGGCGGAGCTCCTCGGTCATGCCAGCCACCAGACCACGGCCGAGATCTACAGCCATCTCGATGTCGAGGATCATCGCCGGGTGCTCCTTTCGGCCGGGATCATCAAGGACGGGGCATCGGCTCGGTGAGCTCGCCCCAGACGCGCCGGGGCTCCGCAGGGCTGCTGGCGAAGCTGATGGAGACAGTGCGCCCGGAGTTCCGGGCCGAGGTGTTCTGCCCGCCGCGAGACAGCCCGGTGTTCTTCCCCGGTGAGTGCCGCATCGCTTCGTGTTCGACGACGCTGACCATGGGCCTGCTGAAGTTGTGTCGCACCCACCATCACCGCTGGGTGGCCGCAGGACGCCCGACCGACCTGGACAGCTGGGCCGCGGATGAGGAGGTGCGGCTGCGCCGCCGCCAGCAGGTGCCGGCCTGCCTAGTCTCCGGGTGCAACCGGGCCAGGACCGCCCACGGGCTGTGTCACCGGCACGCCTCGCGGTGGACCCATGCCGGACGGCCACCCCTTGAGGACTGGGTGGCACGAACCCTCTACCAACCGCCGCGCAGACCGTGGGCCGCCGAGCGGAACTGCGAGTTTCCCGGCTGCCCACGCTGGACCGACAGCACCGATGCGCCGCTGTGTCACACGCACCACACCCGGTGGCGCAAGCACGGCCGCCCTGAACTCACCACCTGGTACGACGACCTTGCCCACCGCGGCGACCCGAAGATCCGCCTGAGTCAGCTCGATCCCGCACTCCGCCTGGAGTTCCAGTTCGGGCTGCAACACCGTCTCGACGAGGGACTGCGCTTCACCCCCGCCCGCGACGTGCGCCGCGCGGTCACTTGGGCCTGCCAGGCGCCGGTCGCCAGCCTCCTGGACTGGGACGAGACCCGTTGGTGCGACTATGTCGCACCCGTCGGGCCCGGCGGCAAGCGCCACGGTCACAACGTGGTCGCTTTCCGCTTCATCGCGGACACCCGCTTCGCCCTGGAGCACCTGCTCATCGCCGATGATCCGTGGGCCGACCAGTATCCGCGGGACACCTGGGACCTGCGCCACTTCGCTCTGGCCGAAGGCGAGACGCGCTACCTGCACTTCGGCCGCATAGCCCAGCCCTGGTTGGGCGAGCTGGCCAAACGATGGTGCCGCTGGCGCATCAGCACGAACATCAGCGTCAACACCGTCGCACAAAACCTCCGCTCCCTGACTCACCTCTCGCGACATCTTCCGCCGAACGCCGAGCCGGCCGATCTGACCCGGGCCAGGATCGAGACGTGGATCGCCGCCTTGGCCGTCGACTACCCGGACGTGTTCACTCGCCGGGCGGCGGTCAACTCGCTGGGCCGATTCCTCGCCGACGCCCGCGCTCACGACTGGCAGCCCGGCCTGCCCCGCGACGCCGTCGTCTACAACGACGCCCCGCCTCCGCCGCCGGCCAAACCGCGCTGGATCTCCGAGCACCTGATGCGACAGATGGAGAACCCCACCAGCCTGGCGCTGATCGCCACCGACGATCTCCGGCTCATGGTCCCGCTGCTGATCTCCTGCGGCCTGCGCATGAAGGACGCCCGGCGTCTGCGGTTCGACTGCGTCACCCACGATGACAGCGGCGCCCCCTACCTGACCTGGGTCAACCACAAGATCCACGGACGCATCGCGTTCTTCCCGATCAGCCAAGCCCTCGCCGATGAGATCGCCGCACAGCAAAAGCGTGTCCAGGCCCGCTTCCCTGCCGGAAGCCGCTTCCTGTTCCCCGGCTGGCTGGCCAACCTCAACGGCAGTAAGCCCGTCTCGGACAGCTGGTGCCGCGAGCAGATGGAGAACTGGCTGGAGCAAATCCGCCTCATCGACGAGCACGGCCGCCCCGCCCGGGTGACCTTCCACCAGTTCCGCCACACACTGGGCACCCGGCTCATCAACGCCAACGTCCCGCAGCACATCGTCCAGCAACTGCTCGATCACATGTCGCCGCAGATGACGGCCATCTACGCCCGACTGCACCAGAAGACCCTGCGCGAGCACTGGGAGAAGTCCCTCAAGGTCAACGCCGCAGGCGAACCCGTCGCGCTGCCCGCCGACCACCCGCTCGCCGACGCCACCTGGATGCGGCTGTCCCTGGTCCGCGCCAAGGTCAGCCTCCCCAACGGCTACTGCGGAGCCCCCATCCAGACCGACTGCGAGTACGCCAACCCGTGTCTGGACTGCCGCTTCTTCATCACCACCGGCGACTTCCTCGAACAACACCGACGCCAGCGGGACGAGACCCGCAAGCTCATCGACGACGCCGAGAAGGCCGGGCTGTCGCGCATCGTCGAGAAGAACACCCGCACGCTCGGCAAGCTCGACACCATCATCGACGCCCTGGAACAGACCGGCCCGCAGCAGATCGTGGCCGGCGGGAAGGTGACCGATCTCGATGCCACCGGCTGACAACGCCCGCTTCCTCGTCGAAGCATCCAAGACGCGCAGCAGGCAGGCACGCGAGCGCGCCGAAGAAGCCGTCACGGCAGCGGCCCGCCGCAGCGAACGGCCGACCGTCGTCGGTGTCGCGAACGCGGCCGGCGTCTCCCGATCCTGGCTCTACACGCAGACCGACCTCATCACCGCGATCAGCCAGCTCCAGCAACGAGCCTCAATCCCACACCGCAGCCCCAGGCATGCGGCTAGCGACGCGTCCCTGCAACGCAGGCTGGAGACCGCGCTTGAACGCAGCCGGCACCTTCGCGACCAAGTCGCCGATCTCATCCGGAAGCTGGAGACCGCCCACGGCGAAATCCGCCGCCTGCGCGCACTGTCGGGCAGCTCAGCGGGCGGTGCCAGCAACTCCAGGTTTCCCTCAGCGGTCAGCGACGACTTCCAGGGTGATCTTTAGGTGGCGACCCGTCATGCCCTTGGCTTTCGTGACGCCGAAGGCGTATCTGTCCAACGTGGTGGTGCCGTTGGCTGTGATCCGCCTGTCCTCATAGGCAACGGAAGTGACCCTGACGGAAACCGGCTGCGTTACTCCGCAGACAGTCAACTCCCCTTGCAGTGACGCATCCTGGGCGGAGCTTTCCAGGCGCTGACTCCGGAAGGCGATCTCGGGATGTCGTGCCACGTCCAGGTAGTCGGAGGACCTGACGTGATCGTCGCGCTGTTGATTGCCGGACTCGAAGCTGGCCGCGTCCATCGCGACTTCCACCGACGACTCTTCCGGCGACTCAGCAACGGTGATCCGGCCATGACTGATAGTGAACGTCCCGCGAACCGGGAGCAGCCCGAACATGGCACGCGTGTCGAAACGGACCGTGGATGCCACCGGGTCGATCTCGTAGGTGCCTGCTGCTGGTAAGGACTGCTCAGAAGTGCCGGGTATCGCCATGAGCGCGTAGCCTCCGAGTGCTGAAGATCCTCTTGGAAGGATCAGCCTCTCTCACACTGCGGTGGCTGCACCAGTCCCCTTTCGATCACCGACAGTGAACCCGATGTCGGCCCTCGCTGGAGTCGAGCGAGGGACCACGGTTCATCGCTCTCTCATTGCTCGCTCTCACTAATGACACCAAGCTCGCGCAGACTCTCGCCCAGAGACGCTGAAACGACATGTCCATCTCGCAAATCAGCAGGTCAGGTCGTTACTTGGTGCTGGAGATCGACATAACCTCGAAGACGACCGTCCCGTCGCACAGCAGGCTCCAGCCCTGCTCGGGGCGGGCCGCGACGACGTGCGCGGCGGGGGAGTCGGTCGCGGAGCACAGGGGCTGGTGGGCACACATGGCGCACCTCCACGTCGGTAGGGCCGCCCGAAGGATTCGGATGACTCGTACAGACAGACCATCCTCCCGTGCCGGACTCATCGGAACGGCCCGGCGGGAAGAGTGACACGCCCAGGACATTCCCAGGACGGTTCCACGACGGCCGACGCGGACTCGCCACCGAAGGGGTGAGGGTCACGGGCGCCGGCCCGGAGGGCCGGTACGAGTGGAAGCCGCAATTCCACTCATTTCGGGAGGCTCCCCGTGCGTGTACGTCCCCTTCTCGGCGCGGCGGCCGGTGCCGCGCTGCTCCTGCTCACCGGTGCCGGCGCGGCACCCGCCACCGCGTCGGTCCTCGCCCCGACCGGCAGTGTCACGGTCGACGCGGTGGGCCGAATCGCCGCCGACGGCACCGTCACCCTGTCCGGCACCTACCGCTGCGCGAGCTCCAGCGGCCCCGTCTTGGTCAGCTCATCCGTGCGCCAGGGCCTGTCCACGACCCGTCACGGCATCGGTGGCACCCGGGCCGTGTGCGACGGCGCGGAGCACCGCTGGGTGAACACGGGCCGGACCTTGCCCGGCGCGCTCGTGGCCGGGGCGGCCCACGTCGAGGCCACCGTGATGGAGCTGCGCACCTTCAGCGGCCTGCCGCTGCCCACCTTCCACACCGTCCAGGGGCAGGACATCACCCTGAGCCAGGCCTGAACACCACGGTGAACGGTTCGGCGGGCGACCCGGGTCCGGGACGCCCGCCGATGCTGTTTTAATTGCGATGTCTTTGCAACAGCCTTACGAGAGCAACAAGGGTGTGAGGTCACATGTCGACCCGTCGGATACGAGGGGCCGCCGCCACGGCGGCGCTGGCCGCGGCGGTCACCGCCTGCTCGGCCCCCAGTGGCGGCGGCTCGGGCGACGGCAAGTCCGGCGGGTCCGTCGTGCTCGGGGTGGCCTCCGAGCCGGACACCCTCAGCCCGCTGCTCGGCTACGGCAAGGACGGGAACTCCAAGATCTTCGACGGGCTCCTCGCCCGCGACGCCGAGCTGAAGCTGAAGCCCGCCCTGGCGGCCGGACTGCCCGAGATCACCGACGGCGGCCGCACGTACACCTACACCCTGCGCGACGGAGTCGAGTTCAGCGACGGCGAACCGCTGACGGCCGCCGACGTCGTCTACACATACCGGGCCGCCCTCGACGCGAAGACCAACAACACCTTCAAGAGCGAGCTGGAGGCCGTCAAGGAGGTCAAGGCGAGCGGCGACGACAAGGTCGTCTTCACGCTCAAGTACGCCTACGCCCCCTTCGCCGCCCGCACCGTGCTGCCCATCGTCCCCGAGCACATCGCGGGGAAGCAGGACCCCAACACCGGCTCCTTCAACACGAAGCCGGTCGGCACCGGGCCGTACGTCCTCGCCAGGTGGAGCAAGGGCGAGAAGCTCACCTTCAAGGCCAACCCCCGCTACTGGGGCGGCGAGCCGAAGGTGAAGACCTTCACCATGGCGGTCATCGGCGACGACAACGTGCGCGCCACCCGCCTGCGCTCCGGTGACCTCGACGGCGCGGTCCTCCCGCCCAACCTCGCCGCCACGTTCAAGGGCGACGACGCCAAGCGCACCTACGAGGCCCGGTCCTACGACTTCCGGGCCGTCACACTCCCCACCGCGAACAAGGTCACCGGCGACCGGGCGATCCGCCGGGCCCTCGACGCCGCCGTCGACCGCGAGACCATGGTCGACAAGATCCTCGACGGCGCGGGCCGCCCGGCCTACGGACCGCTGCCCGTCGACGACCCCGCCTTCACCAAGGACATCGAGCGCACCAGGAATCTAGGCAAGGCCCGCAAGATCCTGGACGAGGCCGGCTGGAAGCCCGGCGAGGGCGGCATCCGCTCCAAGGACGGACAGCGGGCGGCCTTCACCCTGCTCTACCCCTCCGGCGACAAGGTCCGCCAGGACCACGCCCTCGCCTACGCCTCCGACGCCAAGAAGGCCGGCATCGAGGTGAAGGCGGAGAGCGCCACGTGGGAGGTCATCGAGCCCCGCATGAAGGACGACGCCGTCCTCGCGGGCTTCGGCAGCACCGGCGACCCCGACTTCGGCCTCTACACGCTGCTGCACTCCTCCCTCGCCGGCGACGGCTTCAACAACATGGCCCGCTACGACAACCCGGCCGTGGACCGCGCCCTCGACAACGGCCGCCGCAGCCAGGACCCGGCCGAGCGCAGGTCGGCCTACGACAAGCTCCAGCGGGCCCTGGTGGAGGACCCCGGCTACACCTTCCTCACCCACATCGACCACCTCTACGTGCTGGCCGACCGCTGGGACGGCCTGAACACCCAGCTGGAGCCGCACGAGCACGGCTTCGCCAGCGGCCCCTGGTGGAACATCGAGGACTGGCAGCCGAAGAAGTGACCCGACTCCCCTGGGGAGCGATGGCACGGCTGGCGGGACGGCGGGCCCTGTTCGCCGTCCCCGTGCTGCTCGTCGTCACCTTCGGCGTGTTCGCCATCGCCGCCGCCTCCCCGTTCGACCCCGTCAAGGCGTACGCCGGCACCGCCGCGCTCGGCGCCGACCAGCAGACCCTGGACCGGCTGCGCGAGAACCTCGGCGTGGACCGGCCCTTCGCCGCCCGCTGGTGGCACTGGCTGACCTCCGCGCTCACCGGCGACCTCGGCCACTCCAGCGTCATGCGGCAGCCGGTCGCCCAGGTCATCGGCGAACGGCTCGTGTGGTCCGCCCTGCTCTGCGCGGTCGCCTTCGCCGCCGCCGTGCTCGTGGGCACGGTCCTCGGCGTACTCGCCGCCCGTCGCCCCGGCTCGCTCGTCGACCGGACCGTCACCTCCCTCGCCTACACCCTGGAAGCGGCACCGGTCTTCTGGATCGCGCTGCTCGCCATCTGGCTGTTCGCCCTCCAGTGGGACGTACTCCCGGCGGGCGGCCTGACCGACACCGGCAGCGAGCAGGTCACGCCCGGCCAGGTCACGAGCCATCTCGCCCTGCCCGCCGGTGTCCTCGCCGTGTCCCAGCTGCCGTGGTTCACCCTGTACGTACGCCAGGGCGTCGGCGACGCCCTGGCGGAGGACCCCGTGCGCGGCGCCCGCGCCCGCGGCCTGAGCGAAGGCACCGTCCTGCTCGGCCACGCCCTGCGCTCCGGGCTCCTTCCGGTGCTCACGCTCATCGGCTCCCGCGTCCCCGAACTCATCACCGGGGCGCTGCTGGTGGAGAGCGTCTTCAGCTGGCCGGGCATCGCCGCGGCCACCGTCGAGGCGGCCACCGCCGTCGACTTCCCGCTGCTCGCCGCCCTGACGACGCTGGCGACCGCGGCGGTGCTCGCCGGGAACCTGCTCGCCGACCTGCTCTACGGACTGTTCGACCCGAGGGTGAAGCTCAGTGACATGTGAGACCCCGGCGCCCGCCGCCGCCCCGGAGCGGACCGAGTGGCGCTCGCACGGACCCAGGCGCCGCTCCACCCGCGCCCTGCGGGTGCGCACCTCCGCCGTGCTGGTGGCCGCGACCGTCCTCGCCGTGCTGCTCGTGCCGCCGCTGGTCCAGCTCGACCAGCAGGCCGTCGACCTCGCCGCCAAGCTGCGACCGCCGTCCTGGACCCACCCGTTCGGCACCGACGACGTCGGCCGCGACCTGCTGCTGCGCTGCGTCTACGGCCTGCGCGTCTCGCTGCTCGTCGGGGTGGCGGCGGCGCTGACCGCGACCGTCGTCGGCACGGCGGTGGGAGCGGCCGCCGCCACCCCGACGAGCAGCGAGACGCGCAGGCC
>NZ_POUC01000659.1 GCF_002891435.1 Streptomyces cahuitamycinicus | reverse complement strand
CCCCGCCCCACCCGAAGTGGCTGAAGGCGGTCCCCGCGAGGGCCGATGCGGCGGCGCCGCCCGCGAAACCGGCCACCACATAGGCGGTGTTGGCCGTGGCGGGGGTGGAGGTCGTGGTCAGGGCCAGGGTCTGGTTGGCCACGTGGGAGGCGACCAGGGCCGCGTGCACGGCGACCGCGGCGGCGAACAGTGCCCAGAGCACGTGCCCGCCCAGCCAGAACAGGGGCACCGACACCGCGGCGATCAGATACGCGGAGGCCACGACCCGCGCCGCACCGAACCGGTCCACCAGCCCGCCCGCCAGCGGCGCCACCGCACTCGCGGTCAGCCCGAAGAGCCCGAACAGCCCGGCGGTCGCGGTGGACAGACCGTATTCCGGCCCGGTCAGCAGCAGGGCCAGTGAGGTCCACAGCGCGCTCCACGCACCGAACATCCCGGCCTGTCGCACGCACGCCCGCCACAGCTCCGGCGAGCTCCGCAGCACCGACGGCAGTGCGACGAGCCCCGCGAACAGCGGACCCGGTCGGCGTTGCCGCGAGGGCAGGACCACCGCGGTCGCGAGACCCAGCGCGAGCGTCAGCACGGCCGCGCCCGCGAACACCCACCGCCAGCCGAACGCCTGCCCGGCCAGCCCGCCCAGGACCCGGGCCGCGACGATGCCGGTGAACAGACCCGCGATGACCGCCGCGACATGCCGGGCCCGCCGCTCGACCGGGGCCCGCTCGGCGACCAGCGGGACGAGTAGCTGGGGGATCACGGTCGCCGCCGAGGCGACGAACATCGCGGCCGCGAGGGCGGCGGCGCCCGGGGCCGCCGCACTGGCACCCAGCGCGAGCGCGGTGACGAGCGTGAGCCCGGCGACCAGCCGACGCCGGTTCGCGCGGTCGCCGAGCGGGGCGAAGAACAGCAGCCCGACGGCGTAGCCGAGCTGGGCGACCGAGGCGATCCAGGCGATGGCCGAGGGCGCCGAGCCGAAGTCTCGGGCCATGAGCGGGAGCAGTGGCGCGGCGAGGTAGATGTTGGCGGCGGTGACCGCGCTGCACACGGCGAGCAGGGAGAGGAAGAGGCCGGGGGCGGGCGTACGGGCCTGCCGTACGGGGTCGGTGCCGCGGGCGGTGGTGGTGGTCGCTGACGACATGGGAGGGGGACTCCTTGGAGTCGGCTCTAGCAACTAACTGGTTGGTTGACGGATGAGGGGACAGTCTGGGCCGCCCCGCGCTCCACTGTCAACCAAACAGTTGGTTACCCTGGCGCGCTACCCTCTCCCCCATGGCAGCAAGGGACCCCGAGGCCACCAAGGCCCGGATCTTCGAGGCGGCGGTCGCCGAGTTCGCCTGGCACGGCATCGCCGGCGCCCGCATCGACCGCATCGCCGGCGCGGCGAAGGCCAACAAACAGCTCATCTACGCCTACTTCGGCAACAAGGCCGAGCTGTTTGCGATCGTCCTCGAAAAGAAGATGCTCCACCTCGCCGAGGCCGTCCCCGTCGACCCGGACGACATCGAGAGCTGGGTCGACCGCCTGATGGACTACCACGCCGCCCACCCGGAGCTGCTGCGCCTGCTCTTCTGGGAGGGCCTGGAGTACGGCAGCACCGAGCTGCCCCACGAGTCCGACCGCCAGGAGCACTACGCCCGCAAGGTCGCCGCCCTGCGGGAGGGGCAGCGGCGCGGAGCCGTCACGGACGCCATTCCGGCGGCCGACCTGCTGTTCCTGCTGACCGCCCTGGCCAACTGGACCGCCGTCGTCCCCCAGATGCGGCGCATCCTGGTCGGCGACGGCGAGCCCGAGCGGGACCGTCTGCGGGCCTCGGTGAAGGAGGCCGCACGCCGGCTGACGGCTCGGTAGGGCTCGCGCCGGCTGATGGCTCGGTAGGGCGCACGTCGGCTGATGGCTCGGTAGGGCGCGCGTCGGCTGATGGCTCGGTAGGGCTCGCGCCGGCTGATGGCTCGGCTGGACTCGCGCCGGCTCACGGCCCGGTATGACGCGCCCCGGTCTGACGGCTCGGCTGGACGAGCGCCGGTAGACGGACCGGCTGGACTCGCCCCGGCTCACGGCCCGGTATGACGCGCCCTGGCTGACTGCGGCCCGGTAGGACTACTGCCCGTTGCTCAGTTGGTCCCGATCCGGCTGAGCAGCTCGACGATCCTGGACTGCACCTCGGGGCTCGTGGACCGCTCCGCGAGGAACAGCACCGTCTCCCCGGACGCCAGCCGCGGCAGGTCCGCCTGGTCGACGGCGGCGGTGTACACGACGAGCGGAGTGCGGTTGAGCTGCCCGTTCGCCCGCAGCCAGTCGATGATCCCGGCGTATCCCTCCTGCCGCCGGTGCACCTGGAGCAGATCCATCACGACCAGGTTCGGCCGGAACTGCCCCGCCAGCGTCACCGCGTCCGCGTCACTCGCGGCCCGCGCGACCTGCATACCGCGCCGCTCCAGCGTCGCCGTCAGCGCCAGCGCGATCTCCGCGTGCTCCTCGACCAGCAGGACCCGCGGCGGGTGCTGCTCACTGTCGCGCGGCGCCAGCGCCTTCAGCAGTACGGCCGGATCGGCGCCGTATGCCGCGTCCCGCGAGGCCTGCCCGAGCCCGGCCGTGACGAGGACGGGCACCTCCGCGGCCACGGCGGCCTGCCGCAGTGACTGCAGTGCCGTCCGCGTGATCGGCCCGGTCAGCGGGTCGACGAACAG
Source organism: Streptomyces cahuitamycinicus (assembly GCF_002891435.1). Classification (GTDB taxonomy): domain Bacteria; phylum Actinomycetota; class Actinomycetes; order Streptomycetales; family Streptomycetaceae; genus Streptomyces; species Streptomyces cahuitamycinicus. The sequence continues at coordinate 364 of NZ_POUC01000659.1, read as the reverse complement.
CGCGGCGGGGAAGGCCGCGATCTGCGCGTCGACCTCCTCGCGCGAGTTCACGATCACCGGCCGGTAGCCGCGGTCGCTCAGCGCCTGCTGGGTGCTGACGTCCGGCGCCGGCCACACCAGCAGCCGCCGCGGGTTGTCCAGCGGCTCGGGCGGCAGTTCGTCGTCCATCGGCTGCGGCCGCGGCGGATCGGCCACCTCGACGGCCCCGCCGGGCCCGTCCAGCGGCTCCGGCCCCTCGGCGGCGTTCTCGTCCGGTGCGCCTATGGCGTACGACCGTCCGCCGCCCTCGGTCATCTGCGCCAGGCGCGACTGACCGGCGAGGGACGGCTGCGCCGGAACGGGGGCGGTGGCCGGGGCGGGGGCC
>NZ_POUC01000658.1 GCF_002891435.1 Streptomyces cahuitamycinicus | reverse complement strand
GAAGCACGTAGCCCTTGCCCCCTTCCTCCTCCAGCAGAAACACCGACGGATACGACCTCGTCCTGCGCCTCCTCTTCGGCGTGCTCGCCGTCGTCGTCCCCCTGTCCCACCTGGCCTGGCTGTCCGGCAACATCACCGCCTACCTCACCGGCACCAGCTGGGCCCCCTACCAGCCGACCAACGCCCTGCTCCACCCCGAGCAGGTCTGGCACGACGCAGGAGAAACGTCCCTGCTGATCGGTGCCCGCATCGTCCCCGTTCTCCTGCTCCTCGCTCTCGGGGCAGGGGCTGGCGTCCTGTGGGCCCGGCACAAGAACCGAAGCGGCGGCCGGAAGAAGATCAACGGCATGGCCAAGGCCCGGGACATCGAGCCGCTGATGGCCAAGGCGATCACCGACAAGGCCCGCTCCCTGCGCCCCAGCCTGAAGGACAGCAAGCACATCGACGCGAAGGACACCGGCATCCTTCTCGGCAACCTGCAGGGCAGCCGACACGAGGTACGGATGGGGTTCGAGGACGTCGCCGTCGCGATCATGGCGCCCCGGTCCGGCAAGACCACCTCGCTCGCCATCCCATCCATGCTCGGCGCACCCGGCCCGGTCCTGCTGACGTCGAACAAGGCCGCCGGCGACGCCTTCACCACCGCCTACGAGGCGAGGGCCCGGGCGGGGGTGGTGTGGACCATGGATCCACAGCAGATCGCGCATGCCGCCCGCGAGATGTGGTGGAACCCTCTTGCCAGCGCGACCACCTTGGACGGGGCGAACCGGCTCGCCGGACACTTCCTCGCAGCCTCGGTGGACGCCTCCCAGCAGGGCGACTTCTGGTCGAAGGCCGGCAGCAACATCCTGTCGCAGCTGCTCCTAGCCGCGGCGCTCGACGAGCGGCCTATCACCGACATCATGCAGTGGCTCGCCTTCCCCGCCGACCGCACTCCGCTGGACATCCTGCGCGACCACGACTTCGCCGCCGTCGCCGCTCAGCTCAAGGGCACCGTCGAGGGACCGCCCGAGACTCGAGACGGCATCTACGAGACCGCCCGGCAATACGCCTCCGCGCTCCTGAACGCGGAAATCGCCGCGTGGGTGACGCCGCAGAAGGACGTCCCGGAATTCCGGCCGGAGCAGTTCGTCACGTCCACCGACACGCTGTTCCTGCTCAGCAAGGACGGCGGCGGCGGAGCCTCGGCGCTGATCGCCGCGTGCGCGGACTCGGTGATGCGGGCCGCTACCGCGCAGGCCGAACGTGCCGGCGGGCGCCTGGATCCGCCCATGCTGGCGATCCTCGACGAGGCCGCCAACGTGTGCAAGATCAGCGACTTGCCGGACCTGTACTCCCACCTCGGCAGCCGCGGGATCATCCCGATCACGATCCTGCAGTCCTACCGCCAGGGGCAGAAGGTCTGGGGAGACGCGGGCATGGACGCCATGTGGTCCGCCTCGACTGTCAAGGTGATCGGCAGCGGTATTGACGACCCGGACTTCGCGGACAAGCTCAGCCGCCTGATCGGTGACCACGACGTGGAGACCACGTCCACCTCGCACTCAGAGTCCGGAAAGAGCACGTCGGTGTCGATGCGGCAGGAGCGGATCTTGCCCGCCGACGCGATCCGAGCCCTGCCCAAGGGAACCGCGCTCTGCTTCGCCACCGGCATGCGCGCCGCCATGCTCGACCTTCGGCCGTGGTACCGGGAGCCCGGCGCGGAGGAGCTGTCCGCGGCGTCCGCCCGCGCGTCGCAGGCGATCACCGCTCGCGCCGTGGCGAAGCACGCGCCGACACAGTCCGACTTGGGGCTGGCCACGTGATACTCGACCTCTTCGCGGGGCCGGGCGGCTGGAGCAGGGCACTGCACGTCCTCGGCGTGCGCGACATCGGGCTGGAATGGGACGAGTGGGCGTGCAAGACCCGGGCTGCGGCTGGGCAGTTGACGATCCGCACCGACGTGGCAATGTATCCGACCTGGCCCTTCATCGGCCGCACCCGCGGAATGATCGCTTCCCCTCCGTGCCAGGCGTGGAGCATGGCCGGCAAACGCCTCGGCCTGCTCGACCAGCCGCTGGTGCACGCGGCGGTCGAGGACCTGGCCGCCGGACGCGACTCCCGCGAACGCCTCCTCGCCGCATGCCGTGACGAGCGCTCCCTGCTCGCAGCCGAGCCGATGCGCTATCTGTACGCCCTGAACACGGTCGGCGAGCCCGACTGGGTCGCCATGGAGGAAGTGCCGCACGTCCTGCCCTTGTGGAAGCAGTACGCGGCCGTCCTGCGCGGGTGGGGGTTCTCCGTCTGGTACGGGATCCTCAACGCGGCCGACTTCGGCGTCCCGCAGACCAGGAAGCGAGCGATACTCCTAGCCTCCCGCGTCCGTACGGCGCAGCCTCCTACCCCCACGCACTCCCAACTGGCCGAACCGGAGTCGCTGTTCGGTCCCGGCCGCGCCCGCTGGGTCAGCATGGCCGAGGCCCTGGGATGGGGCGCAACCGACCGGCCCGTCCCCACCGTCTGCGCGGGCGGCGGCCCCGGCGGCGGACCCGAACCGTTCCCGTCAGGCTCCCGCAAGACGCTGTCCGACGCCCGTGAGCGCGGCACCTGGATGCCCCGGCCGGACGGAGTGGTCCTGCAGTCCCGCCGTGAAGGCGCCGGATGGGCGGCCCGCCACGGCACCCGCGAGAACCGAGCCGCCGACGCTCCGACGCCGACGTTCACCGCCGAGGCCCACCGCTGGTCCTGGTCCCTGCGCAGCAACAACCAGGCAAACGCCACCGTCCGTCCACTGTCCGAGCCGGCCGGCACGCTGTTCTTCGGGCACCGCGCGAACGAATGCACTTGGATCGCCGAGCCCGCATCACCGCCGCCCCCGGACACCGACGCGCCATCGGTTCCCGAGCCGATCCGGATCACCGCCCGCGAGGCAGGCATCCTGCAGACCTTCCCCGCCGACTATCCCTGGGCCGGCAACAAGGGCCAGCAGTTCTCCCAGATCGGCAACGCCGTGCCCCCGCTGCTCGCCGGCCACCTCCTCGCCCCACACCTCGGCGTCACCCTCGACCCCGACGACTTCACCCTCGCCGCCTGATGC
>NZ_POUC01000657.1 GCF_002891435.1 Streptomyces cahuitamycinicus | reverse complement strand
ATCACGCGGTCTCCTTCTGCTGTGGGGGCCGGGCGGCGGGAAGCCTCCGCCCGGTCAGGCAGGGGTGTCACTGCGGACAGTCAGGGGGCAGCGTGCCACCAGGAGAACGATATGGACAGGTGCATGTCATGACGTTGGCCGAAACCGTACGCACCCTGCACGCAGAGCGGGACATCCGGGCACAGAAGAACCCGGCCTCACCGTGGAGACCGGGTTCCGGGAGTGCGGCTGGTGTCAGAGGATGGGGCCGGAGCCGCTGGGGCCGCCCGGCTGGACGCGCCCGCGCCATGAGCCGGACTCGACTCCGCGCTCCTCGATGTACTGCTTGAAGCGCTTCATGTCGCCCTTCACCCGGCGGTCGATCGTGCCCATCATGTCAGCGGCCTTCTCCACGGCTCCGCTGGGCTCGACGTCCAAGACGAGCTCCACCCTGGTGTGGGTGTCGTCGAGGCGCTCGAAGCGGACTGAGCCCCTCTGGTGCGTGTCTCCGCTGGTCGTGCGCCATGTGACCCGCTCGTCGGCCAGCTGGTCGACGATCTCGGTGTCGAATTCGCGCCGTACCCCACCGATCTTGGTGGTCCAGTGGTTGTGGCGGTCGTCCAGCTGCCTGACCTCCTCGACGCCCTCCATGAAGTTCGGGAACTCCTCGAACTGCGTCCACTGGTTGTAGGCGGTGTGGACGGGGACGTCGACTTCCACGGTTTCCTTGATGGTGCTCATCTGAATGCCTCCGTTTTCACTGATCGACTGCAGGAGGCCCATCGGCCCACAGGTCCGGGCCCGGGAGGGCCGAGTACCCGGGATGCTCCGGTTGCCACATCGCAAATGATCAGTGAGCTCGGGGTCAGCGGCACCCCGGGCGTGCCGCGGCGATTCGGCCCGGGGTATCAGAACCGGTCGTGCTGCTGCGGCTGCCCGTGCGCCTGGCCGCTCGGGCCGCTCGTGCTCTGGCTCTGGAGCTGCTCCGCCTGCTCGCCGGTCACCTTCTGTTCCGCTCCGCAGAAGGTGCACTGCGTCAGGTACTTCGTGGAGATCGGGAACAGCGGGACGAAGAACAGGGTGAACTTCGTGACGCGCTTCCTGAGCGTGTGAGCGGCGGGGTTCCCGCACTGGCCGCACACCAGCGTCAGTATCGCCAGCTGGTACAGGTAGCCCTTGGTGCCGAAGATGATCACGTGTCGGTCCTTCCCGGTCGGATCTTCACCCAGTGTCCTGCATCGCGGACACGCCGGGTGCCCGGGCCCCTCGTTCGTGTGGAGAGCCCGGCGCGGGCTGGGCCGGTCGGGTGACGGCGGGGCAGGTGCCACACCGTACGCCGATCCGGTTCCGCGGTGACCTCGATCTCACCCGAAACGCAGTCCGTGCCCGCCGACGACCTGGGCTCCCTGGTCGTCCAGTCCTGGCGGGGCACTACCCCGACGGGGACGTCCCCTACCTCCTGGCCTGCTCCCTCGGAGACGGTGCGAACGGCCCGGAGGGCACGCCGAAGGCCATCGAGCAGCTGCTGCTGAGCGCCGGGCTGCCCCTGGGCGAGGGCCTCGTCCACGCCGCCCAGCGCCCAGCATGCCGGTGAGCCTGCTCGCCGTGCCCGGGTCGGCCGTCCTCACCGTGCAGCACCTGAAGTCGCGGTTCGTCCCGCCGCAGACCTGGCTGGAGGCGGTGGGCGAACTCGGCTACGCCTGCCTCATCTTCACCACCCGGCCGTGGCCGCAGGGCGCCGAACCCGGTGACGTCGGAACGCTCGCCGCCTTCACCTCCGACGAGGACGCGATGGCCTCGGCGGCGCACGTCGTCCTGCCCGCCCGCAGCCCGCGCGGCTGAAGCGCGTACAGCCCGGGCCGCGTGAGGTGGCCCGGGCTGTGGTGTGCCCGGGGTCAGCCGGACAGGGCCGTCAGCACCACGGACTTGGCCTCTTCCTGTACCCGGCCGAGGTGGTCGGGACCGAGGAACGACTCGGCGTAGATCTTGTAGACGTCCTCGGTGCCCGAGGGGCGGGCCGCGAACCAGGCGTTGTCGGTGGTCACCTTGATGCCGCCGATGGCCGCCCCGTTCCCGGGGGCCTCGGTGAGCACCGCCGTGACCGCGTCCCCGGCCAGGGTGTCGGCGCTGACCTGGGCCGGGGAGAGCTTGGCGAGCAGGGCCTTCTCCTCGCGGGAGGCGGGGGCGTCGATGCGCGCGTACGCCGGTTCGCCGAAGCGGGCGGTGAGCGCCGCATAGTGCTCGGAGGGGGTCTTCCCCGTGACCGCCGTGATCTCGGAGGCGAGCAGGGCGAGCAGGATGCCGTCCTTGTCGGTGGTCCACACGGAGCCGTCCCGGCGCAGGAAGGACGCCCCGGCCGACTCCTCCCCTCCGAAGCCGATGGTGCCGCCGGCCAGTCCGTCCACGAACCACTTGAAGCCGACGGGCACCTCGACCAGCTCGCGGCCCAGGTCGGCGGCGACGCGGTCGATCATGGCGGAGGAGACCAGGGTCTTGCCGATGCCGGTGGTGGCCGGCCAGCGGTCACGGTGGGCGTAGAGGTAGGAGATGGCGACGGCCAGGTAGTGATTGGGGTTCATCAGGCCGGCGTCCGGGGTGACGATGCCGTGCCGGTCGGCGTCGGCGTCGTTGCCGGTGGAGATCTGGAAGCGGTCGCGCTGTCCGATGAGCGAGGCCATCGCGTACGGCGACGAGCAGTCCATGCGGATCTTCCCGTCCCAGTCCAGCGTCATGAATCGCCAGGTGGGGTCGGTGTGCGGGTTGACCACGGTGAGGTCGAGGCGGTGCTGTTCGGCGATGCGGCCCCAGTAGGCGACCGACGCCCCGCCGAGCGGGTCGGCCCCGATGCGGACGCCGGCCGCGCGGACCGCGTCCAGGTCGAGCACGCCGGGCAGGTCGGCGACATAGGTGCCGAGGAAGTCGTAGCGGCCGGTGGTGGGGGCCGCGAGGGCGCGGTCGTAGGGGACGCGCCGGACGTCCTTCAGGCCGCCGAGGATGATCTCGTTCGCCCGGTCCTGGATCCAGGAGGTCGCGTCGGAGGCGGCGGGGCCGCCGCTGGGCGGGTTGTACTTGAACCCGCCGTCGGCGGGCGGGTTGTGGGA
>NZ_POUC01000656.1 GCF_002891435.1 Streptomyces cahuitamycinicus | reverse complement strand
GGATCGCAGGGGGCGGTCGCGGCGGGCACGGGCGGCACGGTGACGGTCTCGGGGAGGCCGGTCGGCGTCCGGCCGTGGTCGGCGAGGACGACGTTGCCGCGGGCCAGTGTGACGTCCTCGACGGGAAGGCAGTCGCGTCCGCCGCGCGTGGTGAGGCAGAGCGGGAAGCGCAGCGCGTCCTCGGCGGCCCAGGTGACCTCCAGGACCGGCTGGTCCTCGATCCGGTCGAGGCCGGGTGTGACGGAGGTGATCCGGACGGCCTGGCGGTGGGCGGGGTCGGCGTCGCCGGGGGTGCCGGTGCGCGGGCCCTTCACCTCCTCCAGGACGAGCACGTCGCCCGGCCTGAGGGCGAGCCGGCGCTCGCGGCAGGTCTCCGCGTCCACCCACGCGTCCCGCAGGGTGGCGGCGGTGGCGCCCTGCGGGAGGGTGCACACCTCGCCGGCCCAGGTCCACAGCCGGATCGCGTTGTGCGCGACCCGCAGCTTCAGCGGGTCGGTGGCGACGACCGGTTCGAAGACCTCCACCGAGCCGCGTTCGTCGAGGTCGCCGAGGTCGGCCTCGTCGATCACCGTGCCCGGTTCGGGGCGGTCGTGCGGGTCGAGGCTGCGCACGTCGACGGAGGCGAAGCGGAACGTGCCCGGGGCGAGAGTCTGGTCTTGTGCGGTCTGGACGGTGACGTACGCGCGGGCGTTGCAGCCGTCGTGCATCGCGTAGTCGATGAGCTTCACGTGACGGCGTACGGAGACCCGGCGGCGGGCGGTGTCGAGGTAGGCCTCGGTGGCGACCGCGTCCTGGTGGTAGCTGATCTGGTCGCCGGTGTGGGCGAGGAGTTCGACGAGGGTCATGCCGAGGTCGGCCGGGTTGCGCTCGGCCCAGTCGGGGGTGGTGAGCGCGAGCCGGTCCAGGAGCAGCTTGCGGATGGTCTCGTAGTCGCGGGCGGTGTAGTCGATGACGGGCGCGGCGGGGAAGTCCGTCTGCGGCCCGTCCTCGTCCTTGCAGTCGAAGGGGGTGGGGCAGTCGGGCCGGAAGGAGAACGTGACGCTGTGGTAGCGCTGGTCGAAGCCGCGGTGCGGCTCGGTGCCGGGCCGTCCGTACGGGTCGGTCTCGACGAGGGAGAGCCGGTAGCGGGAGGTGTCGCCGGCTTTGTCGAGGGTGACGTAGAGCCGGTCGTCGAGCTCCGGGTCCTCCTCGCGTTCGACGCTGAGGTCGACGGCGGTGATGCCGGTGACGCGGCGGCCGCCGTCGATGCGGACGTTGTCGGGGCCGAGGCCGTGCGGGGCCTTGCCGAGGAAGGTGACGGTGAGCAGCAGGCCGTCGTCGCCTGTTTCGACGGTGTCGACGCCATTGAGCTGGGCGGCCCTCACCTTGCCGCGGCGGGACGCTGTGGTGCCGGTCGTCATGCGGCGGCCCTCCCTTCGAAGACGTCGTCGCGCTGGGTGCCGGTGGCCCGGACGGAGTACGACAGGTACACGCGGACGGAGTGGTCCTCGCTGACGATGTCGAGGGCGCTCACCTCGATGAGGTCGCCGAGCCAGCGCTGCAGCGCGGCCTGCACCGACAGTTCGAGCGTGCTGATCAGCTCGGGGCTGTTCGGGGCGAACACCAGGTCCAGCAGTCCGCAGCCGAAGTCGGGGCGCATCACGCGCTCGCCGGGGCTGGTGAAAAGCAACTGCTCGATCAGGTCGTGGACGTGCTCGCCGTGGGTGGCGTGCGCGGTGCGGCCGCGGCGGTCGGCGCGGAAGGGGAACGCGAGGTCGGAACGGGGCCTGGCGGCCCGGCTCGTGGGGTTCATCGGACGGTGACCTTTCGCTGCGCGGCCTGGACGACGGGCGGCCCCTGCGGGACGAAGGCCGCGCTGAAGCACTGGGCCGCGGAGGTGTCGAGCAGCACGGGCGCGCCGTCGACCGTGATGCCGGTGCCGTCGGCGGTCCAGCGGACCGTGACGCACGGCGAGGGCACCCGGTCCACGGTGTGCGGGCAGCCGGTGACCACGTAGTGGTGGGCGGCCGTGGCGACGGCGGCACCCGCGACGCGTACGCCGCCCGAGGGCGGGGTGGCCGCGGTGACGCGCCCGCCGTGCGGGCAGCCGAGCACGGTGCCGGCGTCGAGAAGTCTTCTTGCCGTTCCTGTCATTTTCTGGATCCCCCGTCGTCTATCGCTTCGAGAGCACGGTCAACTGGCCCTCGTTGATCGTCACTTCACGTCCGCGCAGTACGACTTCGGCACCCGCGCCGGTCGCGATGACCACGGCCCCTTCGGTGATGCGGATGTAGGCGCCGCCCTGTGCCTGCAGGAGGATCCCCTGCTCGGCGCCGGGCGTGTCGTTCATGACGAGCTTGTGCGCCTGCGGTGTCTGCACGACGACCGGCTTGTTCGGGGAGTTCGCCTGGAGCTCGCGGCGCGCGTCGGGCGGCAGCTCCTCGGCGGCGCCGTACCAGCACCCCGTCCACACCGGGAAGCTGGGATCCCCCTGCTCGAACTCCACCCACACGCCCGCGCCGGGCGGCGGCACCACGAACTGCCCGGACTGCGGCCCGGTGAACGGCAGGCAGGGCAGCGCCCAGGTCGACGGCTCGTCACCGAGCACGTCCGGGACCTCGACGGTGACGCGGCCGATGCGCAGCGGGTCGTTGTCGTCGACGACCCGGCCGCGGAACTTGCCGAGGTAGCGATTGCTGGGTGCCGCCATGGTGGAGGTGCTCCTGGTTGGTGGTGATCGTGGGTGGGGGTGGTCGTGGGTGGTGCGCGCTTACGGCCGGACGTAGTCGCTGCGGGCTTCGAGCCCCTCCCTGGAGAGGGTGAAGTTCTGCTGGTACGAGCCCGGCCGCAGGTTGTGCGTCACGGACTTGACGTAGTAGTCGCCGTCGTAGGCGCGTCCGGCGCCCCGTACGCCGACGAGCTGGCGCGGCTGGAGGATGTAGCCGTGCCGGTTGACGTCGAGGGAGCCGGAACCGGAGACGACGTCGGCGGAGACGGCCGCGCGGGCGAGCAGTTCGGCCTCGGCCTGCTCGCGCTGCTGCTTGGCGGTACCGGACAGCGTCTTGCGCTTGAGGGCCGGGGTGGGGCGCCTGCCGAGGGGCGGCCGCAGCGGGC
>NZ_POUC01000655.1 GCF_002891435.1 Streptomyces cahuitamycinicus | reverse complement strand
ACGCGGGAGGGGGCGGGCCCGGTGACCCGCAGGGCGTCGGCCCGTGCCCCGAGCCGCACCTCGGTCGCCCCGGAACGGTCCAGCCGGCCCGCCTCGCGCCAGCCCCGCCCGGGCACGTGCACCTCGACGCCGCCCTCGGTGCCCGGCTCGGCCAGGGCCGTCACGGCGGTCAGCGCCCGGGGCAGCGGGAAGCGCAGGGTGCGGCCGTCGCCGGGGTTGCGGGGCGGCTCGTGGTGGATGCCCGACCAGGCCGCGTACGACTTCTGCGCCCGCTGCAGGAAGGGGTCCAGGACGTCCCTGCCCACCTCGACCGGCGCCGACTCCAGCCGGGCCCGCAGCGCGCCGAGCCTGCGGTACCCCGTCCAGGCCGCCGCCGCGTCCCCGGCACGCTGCGCGTCCAGCATGCCGAGCGCGGCCAGGCCCGCCTCGCCGTACTCCGCCAGCTGCTCGGACCAGGGGGCGACCTCGGAGCCGAGCCCCGTGCCGGACAGCCGCCGGGGCAGCTCGCGCAGCACGGTGAAGGCCTCGCGCAGCCGGCGCCCGGCGTCGCCGTCGGTGCCCGCGCCGCCCGCGGTGCGGGACCGCCAGTACGCCTCGGTCAGCGGCCGAAGGTACGCCGACTCCTCGTCGTCCAGGACCGATGACGCGTCGTTGCCGGCGAGTGCGGCCAGGGCCTGTTCGCGGCGCCGGTCCCCGCCCGCGAGATCCGCGATCGCGGCGCGCCAGGAGTCGTCGGGGCGGTACGCGCGCGGGTTCCAGGCGTAGTCGGCGGCGGTGAACAGCGGGATGCGGGACGCCTCCGGCTGCTGCATCGCGTTGGCGAGCAGGGCGGCCGAACCGGTCGCGACGGCCGGCTCACGGCCCTGGTAGGGGCCGAGGAAGACACGGCCGGGGTCGTAGTCGTTGACCGGGTAGTTGTCCATCGTGACCAGCGGGTGCCCGAACGCCTCGCGCGCGTCGGCCAGTTCACCGCCCGTGATGGTGCGGGGCACCACCCCGACACCCGTCCACGCCACCTCGACGCCCGCGGCCAGCTCGCTCGCCAGCGCCCGCCGGTAGTCGGTCGTACCGTCCTCGTAGTACTCGGTCGGCATCAGTGACAGGCGCGCGGCCCCGGGGTGCCGTTCCGCCAGGTGCCGGGCCACCGCGTTGGCCACCCGGGCCTGCGCCCGCGCCGCCGCCTCGGGGCCGGAGCCGAACCGGTCGGCGTCCGCCCCGCAGTGCCACTCGCTGTAGCTGACGTCCTGGAACTGGAGCTGGAACGCCCGGAAACCCAGCGCCCACATCGCGTCCAGCTTGCGCGTCAGCGCCCGCACATCGGCATCCGAGGCGAAGCACATCGCCTGCCCCGGGGCCACCGCCCAGCCGAGCGAGACGTGGTTGCGCCGCGCCCGCTCGGCCAGTTCCCGGAAACCGGCCCGCTGTCGCGCGGGGTAGGGCTCACGCCAGCGGGCCTGCCGGTACAGGTCGTCCCCGGGGGCGTACAGGTAGCGGTTCTGCTTGGTACGGCCCATGAAGTCCAGCTGGGCCAGCCGCTGCCGGTGTGTCCAGGCGGTCCCGTAGAAGCCCTCGGTGATGCCGCGGACGGCGGTGCCCGGCCAGTCGCGGACGACGGCCGCCGCGATCGTGCGGTCGGGGCGCAGGAGCTGCCGCAGTGTCTGCACGGCGTGGAAGAGGCCGTCCTCGCCGGTGCCGGTGAGGGAGATACCGCCCTCGCCCACGGACAGCTCGTATCCCCCGGCGGGGAGGGCGTGCCGGTCGCCCGGGCGCACGGGCTCCGCCCGCGCGCGCACGACCAGGGCGCCCGGCCCGGCCGTGTCCGTGATCCGGCGGGCCCCGGCCTGCCGCAGCAGCTCGCGCAGGGCGCCGACCGCATGGGGGTCCCCCTTGCTCGAGCGAAGCCGGGAGCGTGGGGGTGGGTCCGCCTGGGCGTCGGTGATCAGGGCGACCTCGCCCGGCACGGCGACCGCGGCGCCGTTCGCGCGCAGCGACTGCGGGCGCGGCCAGACGGAGAGGTCCGGTGCGGCTGTGCCGGGGGCCGTCCTCGTGGTCGCGCCGGGGCCGGGCGGAGCCGCCGTCGCGGCGGGCGGGGCGACGAGGCTCCCGGCGACGACGGCGACCGCGAGGGCCGCGGTCCGCTTTCCACGCCGCAGTCCCACAGGCCCCCTCCAGATGCGTTCGACCGGCGGAACGAGCCCATCACCCGCCTGGTGAAGGTGTCAACGAGAGTGGCCATTGTGGGTGAAATGCCGGAATCTGGAGTGTGTGGAGCGAAGTGGAATGTGAGCAGAAGCACGATGTTGGGTCCGGGGCGTCTGCCTTCGCGTCGACTGGGTAGGGCTGCGATGACCCTTTGAAGCCGTACCCGACGAGGAGGCCCCCGTGGCTGCGATGACTTTCCTCCCGCTCCCGGCCCAGTCCAAACCCGTGGCGGACCCGTCCGCCGACCTCGACGACCAGCACCACGACGACCCGCGCTACTGCGTCTTCAGCTCCGAGAGCACCCACACCGAACTGCCGCTGACCAGCGAGCCCCCGCTGCCCGACGCCGAGCCCCTCACCAGTGAGCCGCCGCTCGCCGAAGCCGCTCCCCTGACCAGCGAGCCCTCGGCCTTCGTCCCGGACTTCACGAGGATGTAGATGACCGCACCCCGGCCGGCCGACCAGCCCTCCGAGGACCTGTCCCGCCTCGCCGCACTGCACGGCGTCGCCACTTCCTACAGTCCGTCCCCGGAGCGCTCGGTCTGGGCCTCGGCCACCGCGGTCACCCTGACCCTGGCCGCCCTCGGCGTGGACGCGAGCACGCCCGGCGCCGTGAGCGCCGCGCTCGCGGCCGCCGAGCGGGAACGGGGCGAACGGCTGCTGCCGCCGACGGTGGTCGGCTGGGGCGGCAGCCCCCCGGCCGCCCTGGCCGCGCTCCCCGGGGGAACCCGGCTGCGGATCGACACCGAGCAGGGCGAGAGCCGCGCCTCGGCGGACGGCCTCCCGCCCGGTGTCCACCGGCCTGTCTCTTATACACGTCTGACGCTGCCGACGAACTC
>NZ_POUC01000654.1 GCF_002891435.1 Streptomyces cahuitamycinicus | reverse complement strand
CGCCCAGGCGGGCGGCCAGCCGTTCGGAGGGGACGGGCGTCTTGAGCTGGGGCCAGGTCTCGATGCCGGCGGCGACGAAGGATTCGCCCTGTACGTCGAGCACGGCTCCGACGCCGAACGGGAGCACGGTCTGCGCCTGGCGGACCCGGAGTTTGCGTGTCACTTTCCTGCTCCTGTCACGGTGATCTGGCACTCCCGGTCGACGCTGCGCATGGAGTTGAGGGTCTCCCACAGGCCGTAGCGCTGCTCGAAGGACTTGAGCAGGTTGTGCTGCCCCTTGCCCTGGCTGCGGTAGTAGAGGCACTTGCCTTCTGCCTCGGCCGCCTCGGCCTGCCGGTACCAGGAGTCCAGGAGGTCGCCGAGCTCTCCGCGGACGTCGGCGCGTACGGAGTCGGCGTCGGCTCCCGTGGCGTCGCGTTCGGCGGTCGCGGCGCGGTCGGCGAGGGCGGCGGCGATCCGCGCGGCCTCGTCCCTGTGCCGGGTGAGCAGTCCGGCCTGGTTCTCGGCGGCCAGGCCGAGCCGGTGGCGGACCATGATGACCAGAGCGGCGTGCAGGGCGCGGCGGCGCGCGGGCGGGGACCAGGGGGTGACGCTGGCAGGCTCGACGTACCGGTACAGGGCCCGGTGGTAGTCGATGAAGGTCTCGTAGTGCGAACGGTCCCGCGGGCGGGTGGCGTTGAAGTAGGTGACGACGAGTCCGGGCACCTGGTGGCGGCCCACGCGGCTGGTGGCCTGGATGTACTCGGCGGTGGTCTTGGGCTGGCCCTGCATGAGCATGTACGCGAGCCGCTTCACGTCCACGCCGACGGAGAGCATGTTGGTGCAGGGCAGGAAGGAGACCGACCGCCGATCGGTCCAGGGCTTCTCCAGACGGTCGAGGAGGATGGGCTGGTCGGCGCGCGCCACACTGCTGTCGAGCTGCTGCACCTCGTCGCCGCGCAGGTCGCGGGTGCCCGCGCCGTCGTCGAGGGAGCGCAGCTGGGCGGGGATGTCGTCGCCGGCCGCGGTGACGGTGCGGCCGAGCTCGCGCAGGCTGTGGTGGTAGGCGACGAGCGTCCAGTAGTCGTCGCGGTGCTCCTCGGGGAGTTGGTGGACGCCCTGGAGCATGGCCGCCGTGGTGGCGACGGCGCCGCGGCCGGTGGTGTGGCCGAGCGCCATGACGCCCAGGTAGAGGCGGCCGGGGCGGCCGGTGTCGGGGACGGCGAAGAAGCTGTCGCGGGCGTCGAGCCCGGACGGCGGGAAGAGCTGGACGTCCTGGTGGTGCAGGGCCCGGACCTGTTCGGCGGAGCGCCGGATGGTGGCCGTGGCGGCGACGATCTTGGGCGGGCGGCCGTCCCGGTCCGTGCACAGTTCGAGAACGGCCGCTTCGTAGAGGCCGACCGTGGTGCCGAGCGGTCCGGTGAGCAGGTGCAGCTCGTCCTGGATGATCAGCGACGGGGGCGGGTTGCCGGTGCCTGCGCCGAAGAGACGGCCCGAGTCGGGCTCCCAGGCGAGCCGGGCGAACTTGTCGACCGTGCCGAGGACGAAGGTGGGCGGGTTCCGGTAGAGGTGCTGGTCGACGACGGCGACCGGCAGGACGTCGTGGAAGGCGCACTCGTCGCGGGTGCAGTTGAAGGCGAAGTCGTCCTTCTCCGCGCGGACTCCGTAGTCGGAGCGGACACTGGACCAGGTCGCCGGCAGGATGCGGGTGCCGCACCACGGGCAGCGGTCGAGGATGAAGACGTCCTCGGGGTGCGAGGCCAGGCGCTGCTCACCGAAGGTTCGCTCGGCTTTCTCGAAGTCGTTCGGGGTCGTGGTGTCGCCGACCCACAGGCCGATGGTGATCGGTTCGCCGCCCAGGCCGAGTTCGGGTTCGGTGCGGCGCAGGTGTTCCAAGGCGCAGATCGTGGTGGCGGCGCGCTGGAACTGCTGGGTGGTGAGCAGGCTGAGGGTGTAACGGCTGAGCACGGTGGTGCCGTCGCCTTCGCCGCGGATCCTGCGCAGGGCGATGGTGAAGGCGGCCAGCAGCAGGTAGGCCTCGGTCTTGCCGCCGCCGGTGGGGAACCAGATCAGGTCGGTGCTCTCGCGGTCCCGGTGGCCCGGCTCGGCGACGCCGTCGAGGGCGAGGAGGAAGAAGGCCAGCTGGAAGGGGCGCCAGGTGGCCTTGGGGTCCACGGGCGGATCGACGGCCACCGACTCCGAGCGGTGCCATCGTCGGCCGGCCTGGTCAGGGGCGGAGTGCCGCATCTGCAGCAGCATGGCGCGCTGGGCGATGCGGAAGGCGGCGAGCAGTTCGGGGCGGTCCGGGTCGCAGAGGGTGCGTACGCCCGCCTCGATCCGGGTGACCGCCTCACGGATCCGGTCGAGGATCCGCTCTGCTGCCTCCCGTCCCCAGTCCGGCACTTCGACGGAACGCTGACCCACGTACCAGGCGTGGTACGAGGCGGCGAACTCGGCTAGTTCTTCGCGGAGTTGGTCGACGCCGATGGCCGGGTCGGCGAGGTGGGAGAGGGTGAGCGCGGGGGCGTCGAGCGGACCGCCGGCCCGGATGGCGGGCACCTCGGCCCGGGGCAGCGCCTCACAGGCGAGGAGGGCGACGCCGCCGTCCTCGCCGTACTCCTCGCGGACGGCGCAGCCGTGGCCGACGGCATGGGTGACCACATGCCGGTACTGCAGGCGCAGTTCGCGTTCCTCGGGGTCGCGGCTGGCGAGCCGGACGCTGGGATACGGCAGCACGGTTCCGTCGGCGGGGCGGACGGTGAGCCGGCACTGGAACAGCATGTCGTCCCAGCTGGGCGCCTTGCCGTCGGAGCCGTCGTGCCGGGCCTCGTTGACCAGGGCCACAGTGACGAGCGTGCCCTGGCCGTAGGAGCGGCGGGTCAGCCGGATCGTCGCGCGTCCGTCGAGGACGGGGACCTCCTGCCGGTCCGGGCCGACGGTGTGCGTCTCGGGCTTGAGGGGCACGCGCTGCCAGCGCCGCCCTCGACCCGCCTCGTTCCGCCGCGTCTCGTAGCGGGCGGCGGCGCAGCTGACCTCGACGTCCACGGCGTCCGTGTAGAAGCTGACACCGAGGGACGCGGGCAGCCAGCTGTTGGTCTCGGGCACCGGGTCGGGGGCCGGGTCCACGTCGGGGG
>NZ_POUC01000653.1 GCF_002891435.1 Streptomyces cahuitamycinicus | reverse complement strand
ATCCACCATGCCCAGTCCTGTGACGTGGAGCGACGACGAGCGGCGCCAGTTCGTCGACGACGGCGTCCTCATACGCCGTGGCCTGGTCCACGGCGCCGTCCTGTCCAAGGCGCGCACCCTCGTCGGCGGCTGGCTGGCCGAGGTGTACGACCCCGCGCGGCTCACCGCTTACACCGAACGCAGCTTCGCCCCCGAGCTGGAGGAGCACCCCGACCTCCTCGCCCTGTACCGGCGAAGCGGCCTGGCAGAGTTGGCCGGAGACCTGCTGCGGCCCGCGAGGCCCGCCCCGGTCACCCGGGCGCAGATCCAGATCCGGCTTCCGCACGGCGCGCAGCAGCCCGTGAAGCGGATGCACGTCGACGGTGTCTCCTGCCCTCACCTGGAACCGCGCGACCTGCGCACGTTCACCTTCATCGCCGGCGTCGTCCTGGAGGGCAGCGCCAACGCGGACGCCGGCGCTGTGCACTACGTGCCCGGCGGGCACTACCGGATGGCCGACTACTTCGCCACGGACTGGGTCCTGGGGCAGCCGGCCCAGACTCCCGACGACATCGACGCCCAGGACGGCACCGCTCTCACCGCCGAGCCCGGCGACGTGGTCGTGATGCACCACTTAGTCCCGCACCGGGTCGGCATCAACGCGAGCAGCACCCCGAGGGTGATGGCGTACTTCCGCGTCAGCCACGCCCAGCACCCCGACCTCGCCCTGCGCGCTCTGTCGGACCCGTGGCTGGAGTACCCGGCGCTCGCTGCCCTCGCCCGCCCCGGCACGGTGTGAGAGGGGAGAGCGCCGTGGACGTCCTGACCCCTCACCAGCTCCCCCACGCAGCGCGGCTCCTGGCCGCCGGGGAGATGGTCGCCGTGCCCACGCCCCGCTGGTACATGCTGTGTGCCCGCGCCGCCGACCCCGCCGCCACGAGCGCGATCTTCCGCGCCAAGCAGCGTCCCACCGCCAAGCCGCTGCTGCTCCTGCTCGATTCCCCGGCCACGGCCGAGATTCTGTTCGACCTGAGCACCGACGCCCGGCTGCTGACAGGCGGCCTGTGGCCGGGGGACCTCGCGCTGCGTCTTCCGTGGAAGCCCGCGGTGGAGCCTGTCGCGGCGGTCGGCTCCCCGGCGCTCGTCGGATGCCCCGACGGAGTACTGGGCCAGCTCGTCGCCCTGGCCGGCGAACCGCTGGCCGCCGCCGTGTGCAGCATCTCCACCCCCGCCGCCGGCGAGAAGGACCACCCGGCGCTCACCGCCGGCCAGGTCGCCGTCTTTCAGCGGACCATGAGGGCCGGGATCGCCGCGGTCGTCGACGGCGGGATCTGCCCGCACGGCCGGCGCATGACCATCGTCGACTGCCCCGCGGTCGCCGCAGCGCGCCTGGAGCGGGAGGGCACCGTCCACGCCCGCGCTGTCGAAGCCGCTCTCGCCCCGGCAGGAGGACCGCATGTGGGGTGACCTCGCCCGCCGGACGAACCGCCTGGTGCCCGACGCGTCGGTGGCCGCCGTCGCCGACGCGCTCGACTACCTCTGTCTCGCCCAGCTCTATCTGCGCGACAACCCGCGCCTGGCCCGGCCCCTGACCCCGGCCGACGTCAAGACGCGACCGGCCGGCCACTGGGGAGTGTGCCCGCCCGTCAACCGGATGCTCGCCGCCCTGGGCCCACTCCAGGCGGCCGTCCCCGACGGCTACGAGCTGCACGTCCTGCACGGCGCCGGGCACGCCGGCCCCTCCGCCCTCGCCCACGCCTACCTCACCGGCCGACTCGGCCACGCCCACTCGGGCTTGCGCCGGGACGAGGCCGGACTGCGCGCACTCGTCGCCGGATTTCCCCTGGCCGACGTCGGCGGGGAGATCACCCCGATGATCCCCGGCCACCTGCACACCGGAGGCCAGCTCGGCCCCGCCCTCGCGATCGGGCAGGGCACTGTGCTCGACGCGCCCCACCGGCTGACCGTGGTCCTGATCGGCGACGGCGAGTGCGAGACCGGGACGACCGCCGCCTCCTGGCTCGCCACCCGCGCATTGCACGGTACGGGCGACCACGGCACCGTCCTTCCCGTCGTCCTGCTCAACGGGCTGCGCATGGGCGGCAAGAGCCTGCTGTCCACCCTGAGCCGCACCGAACTCACTGCCTATTTCACCGGCCTTGGCCACCGGCCCGTCTACAGCGACGGGCTCGACATCGGCCAGCTCCGCCAGGCGGTGGC
Organism: Streptomyces cahuitamycinicus; assembly: GCF_002891435.1. Taxonomy (GTDB): domain Bacteria; phylum Actinomycetota; class Actinomycetes; order Streptomycetales; family Streptomycetaceae; genus Streptomyces; species Streptomyces cahuitamycinicus. The sequence goes on along the minus strand of NZ_POUC01000653.1, from coordinate 661 downwards.
CGAAGCGCTCGGCGCCGCCGCGCCCTTGGGCATTCCGGGACCGTCGAGCCTCCTCGTCCTCACCCTGGACAAGGGCCACGGTGCCCCCGCTCACCTCGCCGGCACCCCGGCGGTCCACAAGACGCCTCTGCGTGACCCGGCCGGTGTGCCCGCCGAGTTCAACGCGCTCGCCGACTGGCTGTCCTCCTACCAGCCCACCCAGCTCCTCACCTCCAGCGGTCGGCCCCGGCCGCACCTGCTGCCCGCGCTCCCGCTGCCCCGGCCCGAGCCCGACGGCCTCCCGGCTCCGCGCGGCTGCGTCGCCGCCTCCGCCCAGGTCGCCGACCGCGCCACCGGCCGCCCGTTCGCGCAGGTGGTCCCCGAGGTCCTGCGGGCCAGCGCCGAGCAGGGACCGTTCCGCGTGTTCAGCCCCGACGAGCTGGCCTCCAACCGTCTCGACCTCACCGACGAACACGGGCGCCCGGTGCCGTGGACGGTGGAAGTGCTGAGCGAGGAGCTGTGCCACGCCTGGGCCCAGGGTTACACGGAGACCGGCCGGCACGCCCTCGTCGCCACCTACGAGGCGTTCGCGCCGATCACCCTCAGCCTCATCCAGCAGCAGCTCAAGCACCGGTCCGTGCGCCGGCAGGCCGGGCTCGCCCCGCTGCCCAGCCTGGTCTAC
>NZ_POUC01000652.1 GCF_002891435.1 Streptomyces cahuitamycinicus | reverse complement strand
CCTCGGGGGTGGGCTTGTTGGCGGGCGGGGCGCAGTGCACGGGCGAGGTGACGCGCACGCCGTACAGCTCCAGGCCGTCGTGGGCGTGCTCGGCGGTCGCCTGGGAGGCGAGGCCCACGTCGTACAGCGCCTCGTAGAGGACGTCTCCGGAGCGGTCACCGGTGAACATCCGGCCGGTGCGGTTGCCGCCGTGGGCGGCGGGGGCGAGTCCCACGATCAGCAGCCTTGCGTCCGCGGGCCCGAACCCGGGCACCGGCCGGCCCCAGTACGTCCAGTCCGCGTAGGCGGCCCGCTTGGCACGGGCCGCCTCCTCGCGCCAGGAGACCAGCCGCGGGCAGGCCCGGCAGTCGGCGATGCGCCGGTCGAGGAGGGTGAGTCCGCTGGCATCCATCACTCCACCGTAGGCGCAGGCGTGGGCACAGTCGTCACGAGGGCCAGATGAACGCCGGCCGCTGCGGACTCGCCCTCCGCCGCCGTTCAGACGCCGGTGACCTGCACGGCCCGTTCGTCGCTCCGGCGCAGCCAGAGCAGGGCCCCGGCCAGCAGTACGGCGCCCGTCAGGAGCCAGGGCAGGGGGCCCGGCCACAGCACCCCGACGGCCAGCCCCGTGAGCGCTCCGACCAGTTGCTGGGCGAGGGACTGGACGGACAGGGCGGTGGCGCGGCCCGCACCGGCGACCCGGCGGTGCAGCAGGTCGTTCTCGTTCGGGGCCGCCGCGCCGAGACCGAGGTAGACCAGCCCGAAGCCGAAGGCCGCGAGGGCCGTGGCCGCCGGGTGGACGGAGGAGGCGGTGACCCCGAGCAGCAGCAGACCGCCCGCACCGGCCGCGAGGCTGACCAGCACAGCACGCTCGCCACTGCCCGCGATCCGGGCGGTGAGCGGCGCGAGGTGGCTGCCGAGGCCGGAGCAGACGAAACCGACGCAGGACAGTGCTGCATAGACCATCGCTCCGGAAGCGTTCGAGCCGGTCAGCGCCGTGGTACGGCCCGGTATGAGGAGTTCGATGGCGGCCAGGGCGCTTCCGGCGGCCGCGGCCGCGAGCAGGATCCGGCGGACCAGCGCGTCATGTCCGCCCAGCCGGAGTCCGTCGGCGATCGTGACCGGGACGCCGCGCAGCACCGAACGCAGGGTGGTCGGCGGACGCGGGGGCTCCCGCAGGGCGGCGAGCACGTAGGCGACGAACACGGTCTTCAGCGCGGCTGCCAGCAGCAGGGGGACGGACAGAGGCAGTACCGCCCCCGACGTCGCCTCGCTCAGCCGGGCACCGAGGTCGGGCCCCAGGCCGAGCAGCCAGGGCAGGGCACCGCCCAGCAGGATGCCGGCCGCGAGCGCGGCGGAGGTCGCGGAGCCGCCCCGTGCCAGACCCGTACGCAGCTCGGCGTCCGGGCCGGAGCATGCCTGGACGGTGTCGACGTACCAGGCCTCGGCGGTTCCGCTGGCGAGGGCCCGGGCCACGCCCATGAGCACCATGCCGGCGGTGAGCAGCCAGGCGGTGGTGCCGAGGCCGATCAGCGCGAAGGCGACGACGCCGAGCCCACCGGCCGCGGCCAGCACCGGCCGACGCCCGAGGACGTCCGAGAGGCCTCCCGTGGGCAGCTCCAGCGCGGCGACGGTCAGCGAGTGCGCGGCGAACAGCCCCGCGACCGCGGCGAGGGACATGCCGCGCTCGGTGAACAGCAGGACCATCGTGGCCATGCTCAGCCCCGGTGGCAGCCACAGGAGCGCGCAGACGGTGACGTACCGGCGGCGAGCGGCCAGTTCCCCGGGCGGCTCGGTCATGAGCGGCGTCACGGGTTGAGATCTTGGGCGTCGCGGTCCTCGGCGTCGCGGTCTTCGGTGTCGCGGTCTTCGGGGCCGCCGTCATCGGGGGTGACGTTTTCTGGGGTGGCGTTTTCTGGGACGCCGTCTTCGGACCCGCGGCCTTCGGGGGCGCCGTCTTCGGCCCTGCGGTCTTTCGAGTCGCGGGCTTCCGGGTCGCGGTCGACGGATTCGTGGGCGGCGAGCGGGAGTCCGGCTGCGACGAACACGACGTGTTCGGCCCGCGGATCGTCCGCGTCCCGCGCGGTCAGCTCCTCCAGCTTCCCGGCGACGGTGTCGAAGAGTTCGGTGAGCGACGCGGCCGTCAGCCGGGGCATGAGGTCGGTGATCCCGGACGGCTCCACCCACTCCTGACCGATCCGCCCGGCGGCCAGGTCCGCCTCGTAACGGGCGAGGGATCTCTCCAGGTGCTCGATCTGCCGCCGCCGCGCCAGGCCGACGAAAGCCCGGCCCGCCTCGGTGGACTCCATCGACTCGTTGCTCCAGGACGTGAGGGTGTGCAGCGCCCGCCAGCGCCGCTCCCGCCCGTCGCGGTGCTCGGCCTCGGCGATGAACGCGTACTTCGCCAGCACCCGCAGGTGGTAGCTGGTCGACGCCGACGACTCCCCCGTCCGCGCGGCCAGCTCACTCGCCGTGGCGGGCCCGTCCTGCCGCAGCAGCCCGAGCAGCTGGATTCGCAGGGGGTGGGTGAGGGCCTTGAGAGCTGCGGTGTCGCGCTCAGGATCGAGTACGCGCTTGTGCTCGTCGCTGTCCATGCCAGGAGATTAGGCCGCCGGACGACTTAACAAAAGAGTTTTTGCAAAACTTGTTTGGCAGAGTCCGTTCGGGGACCGATATTTCGCCCGGTGGGGCCGTTGGGAGGGCTAAGGTCGGGTGCATGGCTTCTCAGGGTGCGCAGTACGGCAGGACGGACGGGACCGAAAACCCGGCGGCCGAGTCCCCCGAGTCCCCCAAGTCCGGCGGCAGCTCAGCGGTTGGCGATATCCAGCCCCCGGACCCGGAGACCGCCTCGGCGATCGCCGCTGCCGAGGCCGGCCCGCAGGGCGGCACGACCGTCCGCGTCGACAGCTGGATCTGGTCCGTGCGCCTCGTCAAGACCCGTTCCATGGGAGCCACCGCCTGCCGTGGCGGCCACGTACGCGTCAACGGCGAGCGGGTGAAGCCCGCACACGGAGTCCGCGTCGGTGACGAAGTGCGTCTGCGGCACGAGGGCCGCGAGCGGGTCGTCATCGTCACGCGGCTGATCCGCAAGCGGGTCGGGGCACCCGTGGCCACTCAGTGCTACGTCGACAACTCCC
>NZ_POUC01000651.1 GCF_002891435.1 Streptomyces cahuitamycinicus | reverse complement strand
TCCCAGGGGCGCAGGCCGCCGGGCGGGGGGCCGTCCAGGCCCGCGCGGTAGAGCCCGTGGGCGATGCGCCGTCGTGCGGCCGTGTCCAGCGCTTCCCGCAGTGGGCCGTCGCGCAGCACCGCCTCGGGGCCGAGCAGGCTCTCGACCGCGGCGAGCGCGCCGGCGGTGTCTCCGTGGTGGAGGCGTTCGCGGACGCCGGGGAGGCATTCGGGCCGGCGGTGGGCCTCGTCGACGGCGCGCAGACAGGGCAGCGGCGGCCCGCCGAAGGCGGCGAGCAGTTCCTCCCGCCGGATCTCGGCCGGATCGTGGTCGAGGGCGGCCAGTGCGCCGTCGACCAGGCCGATCCGGTGCCGGGCGCCCCGGCACTCCACCACCCGGGGGTCACCCGCCCGCTCCGGCACCCGGGGGTCGCCCGCCCGCTCCGGCACCCCAGGGGGGCCCGGCCGCTCGGCCCCCAGGGCCGAGGCGACCAGCGGATGCAGCCGCCCGGCGTCGATCGCCCCGGCCCGCAGCAGCTCCAGGTCGGGCAGCACCCAGGTCGCCGCGTCGGGCAGCACGGGGAGCACGGCGTCTGGGGCGCGTGCGTACGACATCGCCGCCTGCTCACCGCCGTCGGACACCTCCAGGACGACCCGGTGCCGTGCCCCGAGCCGCACGGAGACCCTGCCGCCGGACCGTCCCCCGGCGCGCAGCAGGATCTCCGCCTCGGCCGCCCATCGGTCGACGGCGCACCGCTGTCCGTACGGCGCCGGCCCGAGTCCGTGCGGCGCCGGCCCGGCGGGACCGGGGCCCGCACCGCCCTCGCCGGACCGCGCCCGCAGCTCACCGGACCGACGCGCGTCCCACAGGTGACGGTGCAGGTCGAGCCGGAAGCGCCGGCTGGGTCGCGGATGCGGATGATGCCGGTGGGCCTCCCGAGCGCGGGAGGCGTCCCACAGGGCGAGGCTGATCCGCTGACCGGCGTCCGCCCAGGCGGGCGGCGTTCGCGCCACGAGGTGCAGTGCTCCCGGGCCGGTGGTGCCGTAGCGGGACAGGGTGATGGTCAGGCCCGGCCGCAGCAGCCCGTCGGGGGCGATCCTCGGCATGTGCCAGCGCAGCAGGTCCGGGGCGAGGTGCCGGAGGTCGGCGCGGAGCCTGGCGGCGACCTCCCGGCCGTAACACCGCGCCACGAGACGGGGCCGGATGTCGACGTCGACGTTCGCGGCGGCGCAGGCGCCCGCCCAGTCACCGGCACGGCGGCGCGCGGTCGCGGTCTCGATCATGGAAGGCGGCACGGCGAACTCGCGCACGCGCGGCCAGAAGGAAAGCGGGAAGTCCCCGTTCACGAGGTCGGTGAGCATCAGCACTCACCTTGCGCGGACGGGTCCCCCAATCTGTTCACAGAGTGAGTCGTCATCGCGACGGATGCTAGCCGCCCCGACTCCCGCGCGCATCAGGTTATTTGGGGCCAGGTTGTTCCGGGCCCCCCGCGACGGCTTTGCCATCTCTTTACAACCCGCCTCGGCGCCGCCTCGTCTCTCCGCACGATGTGTCACCCCGCCCGACCGTCGGGCGGACCGACGAAGGAGAGCGATTCCATGCGCCGAACCGTCCTCAGTGCCCTGGCCCTCGCGGGCACCGCCGTACTGATGGGCACGGGGCCCGCGTTCGCGGACGGGGCTGCTGCCCCGAGCCCGGTCCCGGCGTCCGCCGCGCCCACCACCCAGCCGGAGAAGAGCGCCGAACCCACCCGGGCGGCCGAACCGGCCCCGGCGCCGGCCAGTGCCGAACCGACCCGGGCGCCCGCCGATGGGCAGGTCTCCGTCGTGCCGAGCGGCGCGCCCGACACCGGTGTGGCGTCGTCCCCGGCCTCCGGTAACGACGGCGCGGCGATCGGCGCGGGCGCCGCCGCGGTGCTCGCCCTGGGCGGCGGCACGGTCTTCGTCGTACGCCGCCGCCGGGCGACCGGGGCATGAGTTCGTTCTCCAGGCGCGCCGTCACCGCCGGGGCACTGGCGTCCCTGCTGACGGCGTGCGCGGGCCACGGGACCACCCCGCCGCGGCCGAGGACCACGGCTTCACCGGTCCCGGCCGACAGGGGACGATCCCTGGTCCGTTCGGCCCCGGTGCGGCTGCTGATCCCGGCGATCGGCGTCGACACCCCGGTGATCCGGCTGGGCCTGGCGTCCGACGGCACGGTGCAGGTGCCGCCGGTCACGGCCCACGACCGGGCGGGCTGGTACCGGCACTCGCCGACACCCGGCGAGGCGGGCCCGTCGGTGCTCCTCGGCCATGTCACGGTCGGCCCGTACGGCGACGGCGTCTTCCGGCACCTCGCCCGGCTGCACCGGGGTGAGCGGATCACGGCGCGCCTGGAGAACGGCACGGCGGCGGAGTTCGCCGTCACGGCGGTGCGGACCGTCCCCAGAACCGACTTCCCCGCGGACGACGTCTACGGGGACGTGGACCGGCCGGAGCTACGGCTGATCACGTGCGGCGGAGCGCGGACCGGCGACGGCTACGCGGACAACGTCATCGTGTTCGCGGCGCTGAGCGGTGCGAAGTCACCCACCCCGGGAGAGCGTTGAAACGGTCCCGCGAGAAGGCAGCGTCCGAGCTGTTCGCCGCCCTCTATCCGCGCCTCGCCGGCTGGTGCCGCCGGCTCGTCGACGACGACGGGACGGCCCACGAGATCGCCTCGGAGGCGTTCACCCGGCTCTGGGCCCGCTGGACGTCCGTGGAGGAGCCACGCGGGTTCCTCTACGTCACCGCGGCCAACCTGGTACGGGACCACTGGCGCAAGCTGGAGCGCGAGCGCCGGGCCCTGCACCGCGTCACCTCGGAGGCCGCCGTACGCCCCCACCCCGAACAGGCCGACCCGTCGGTGCGGATGCTCGTGCAGTCGCTGCCGGAGCGACTGCGCGTCCCGATCCTGCTCCACTACTACGCTGACATGCCGATCCGGGAGGTGTCCGCACTGACCGGGCGCAAGGAAGGAACCGTCAAGGCCGACCTGCACGCGGCCCGGGAACTGCTCCGCGTCCACCTGAGGAGAAGCCTTGACCACACGCCTTGACGACGACGGCCCGGAGCCGGGCCCCGACGACCCGCTCGCCGTGATCCTGCGCCCCTCCTCCCC
>NZ_POUC01000650.1 GCF_002891435.1 Streptomyces cahuitamycinicus | reverse complement strand
GTACGGGTCGAGGGGGGCGGGGCGAGGGACCCCCGGTGTGGGGTCCACTCGGGCGGGGGTTCTCCCGGACGGTCGGTCCAGTCGCTCATCGACGCCTCGAAGGTGCTGTGGGGGGCTCTCGGGTCAGCGCATCGGCACACCCCTATACGGGACGGGCCCGCCGATCTGTTCAGCGGCCGTCCCGGACCGCTTCATCCGCTGCCACCGCAGCCGGCTGCCGAGCAGCAGCGCCACCAGCGACTGGATGACGACGAGATACATCAACTGCCGGTAGACGACGATCTGGAACGGCATCGACCACAGGGCCCGCACCGGCTCGCCGTCGAGTCTGAGCGCGTAGCCGGAGCAGACGATCTGCACGCCGAGGAACGCGAACCAGACCGCGGCGGACTCCCACGGGTCCCGGAACAGCACGCCGTAGAGGGCGTACACGTCGATGACGGGCGCGAGCAGCGGCAACGCGACCTGGAACAGCGCGAGATACGTCAGCCCGCGCCGTCCGAACCGCCCGGCAGGCCCGGTGCCGAACACGGCCCCGCGATGCTTCCACATGGCCTGCAGCGTGCCGTAGCACCACCGGTACCGCTGCCGCCACAACTGCCGCAGGCTGGTGGGCACTTCGGTCCAGGCGACGGCGGACTCCTCGTACAGCACCCGCCAGCCGGACCGCCACAGGGCCATCGTCAGGTCGGTGTCCTCGGCGAGGGTGTCCTCGCTGACCCCGCCGACACCGATCACGGCGTCCCGCCGGAACGCCCCGATGGCACCCGGCACGGTCGGCATGCACTCCAGCACCTCGAACATGCGCCGGTCGAGGTTGAAGCCGAAGACGTACTCCAGGTGCTGCCAACGGGCGAGCAGACTGCGCCGGTTGCCGACCTTGGTGTTGCCGCTGACGGCACCCACGGCCGGGTGCGCGAGCGGCTGCACGATCCGCTCGACGGCGTCGGGCTCGAAGACGGTGTCGGCGTCGACCATCACGACGATGTCGTAACGGGCGTGCGTGAGACCGGCGTTCAGTGCGGCGGCCTTGCCGGCGTTCGCCTGCCGTACGACCTCCACCCGCGCGTCACCCGTGTTCTCGGCGATGTCGGCGGTCCGGTCGGTGGACCCGTCGTCGATCACGACGACCTGGAGCTGCCGGTGGGTGGAGGCGAGCAGCGACCGCAGGGTCGGCCCGATCCCGGCCTCCTCGTTGTACGCCGGGACCAGCACGGTCACCGGCCCCGATGTCTCCCGCATCCAGGGCGCTCCGGTCCGGAACCGCTCCAGCCGCCGCACATGGGCCCGGGCGAAGAGCGCGAGCAGCAACAGCCGCAGCACGCCGAGACCGCCGGCGACGCCGAGGATCCAGATCATGGCGGTGGAGAGGACGTGCCCGAGGCCGGTGACCCGGATCAGCCCCCACCCCAGCCACCGTTCGACGAGGGACGGGGAGGCGTACGGCACGAGCTCGAGCCCGTCGGACACGGTGGTGAACCGGTCGACGGCCCTGTTCTTCAACAGCCTGCGCGCCTCCTGAAAGGCGCTCTCCGTCTGACTGAGCTGCCGGACGAGCCCCTGAGCGGGCCTGCGCGACCCCTTGTCGGCGGCGACGAGTACGTACCCGTCCCCGGCGGCCCGCCGCGCGGCCTGCCACTCGCGTCCGCACAGGGTGTCCGGGCTGGTTGTGCGGGGCATCCGCAGCAGGTTCGTCCGCCGTCCGGTGGCCCCGGCGAGGGCGCTCTGGGTCAGCTCCAGCTCGGCCCTGAAACGAGGTGCGGAGGACTCCCCCAGGACGGCCCCGGTGTACGTGTTGGACCCGATCTCATGTCCCTCGGCCCGGATCCGCCGGATCAACTCCGGATGCCGGGCGGCCTGGGCACCGTGCACGAAGAACGTCGCCCGCGCGTCGTACTGCCGCAGCAGGCCGAGGAACCGGGGTGTCCAGACGGGGTCGGGGCCTCCGTCGAAGGTGAGCGCGACGGTCCGGGCGGGCATCGCCCCGGTCCGGATCCCGTCCCGGTCGATCCCGATCACGGGCCCGCCGCGGGCGACGGCGTCGGGCACGGGAGCCGTACAGGGCGACCGCGCTTTGGCGGCGTCGACCTCGTGCCGGGTCCAGCCTTCGAAGAGCAGGAGGGCGAAGACGAGGGGGAGGGTGAGGGCGAGCAGAAGCCAGTGGGCTCGGGGGTCGCGGGACTGTTTGTGGCGGGGTTTGGTCTTGGTCTTGGCTTTGGCTGCGGCTTTGGCTTTGGACGCGGCGGGGGTCAGGGGGCGTCACCGCCCCCGGGCACTTCTTCACGGCCGCCTCGAGAGACGCTGCCTCTTCTCGGCTTCGGGCACTTGACGTGGTGGGGGGTGCGCATGGGCCGGGAGTGTAGTTACGGGCTGCCGATTGCATGGCCGTAACAGCAAACTCCACAGGCCTGGCCGTATGGGATCTCATCGCTCTGTGCGAAGCCGCCATCACACGTCTCGGTCACCCAGCGTGACCACCTTTCCTGAAGGAGTCAGCGATCATGTAGAGCTCGATCCCGCCTTCAAGGGGCTAGAAGCCTCCGCATGGCGATTTTGTCCACAGGCTGCTCGCTCCTGCAGCACTACTCCACGTCACCAGTGACGAACTCATCGGCTTCTGTGGGGTACGCGACAAAAGTTCCCTTGGCAGGGAGTGTGACCACGAGGCCGCGCTCGCGGAGCTCCCGTGTCGCGCGACGGGCTGTCAAGTGCGCGACTCCGTACTCTGCGGCAAGATCTCGCTCACCCGGCAACCGGGCGCCGGGCCGCAGTTCTCCCCTGGCGATGCGTTCAGCAATGTGATCGGCCATCTGCATGTAGACGTACGCGATCTTGTTTGCGTCAATCGGCGACTGCCCTGGCTCTGACGTCATATCGAACACCGTACGACGGCATCGAGTACCACATACGAGTGGAGCACTGTTAACCGCTATACACCGCACCTATGCACACAGTAGCGTGTCTATATCTCAAAAGAACCCCGGCGACGGAGGCAAGCCGTCCCGGGGCTTGGCCAACGCTGACAAGGAGCGCCGACAGTGCTGGACCTGTCTCGTATACACATCTGACGCTGCCGACGAACTC
>NZ_POUC01000064.1 GCF_002891435.1 Streptomyces cahuitamycinicus | reverse complement strand
CGTGGGGCAGGGGAAGGGGGCGTGCCGGGCCGGTGTGGTCGGGGGCGTGCCCGGTCGGGAAGGTCTCGACGAGTTCCAGCTCGCCGGCGCCCTGCACGTTCCATGCCAGCGCGGCGGTACGGCCGTCGTGCGCGAAGGCCAGGAGTTCGAGGTCGCTTCCGTCGCGTTCCGCCGCGACGGACGTACCCGTCGGCCTTCCGTCGGTGTCCAGGAGGACGGCGAAGAGCGCCGCGTACTCCCGGTCGGCGTTGCTGCGCAACCACAGCGTCCGCCCGTCCGGGGAGAACCGTCCGATCCACGGGTCGCTGTCGGCGACCGGCAGGGCGAAGGTGGTCGCCGAGTCGGCGGTGCGGCGGACGACCGCCTCGCGCCGTCCGCGCGGCCCTCGGCGCAGCAGTGCGAAGCGGCCGTCATGGCTGAGGTCGCACGCGCGCAGGGAGGCGGCGTGTGTCTCCGTGGTGAGCAGCACCGGGGACGCGAGGCCGTCGGGATCGATCAGGTAGACCGACAGGCCGCCGTCGGGCCGGGCCGCGGGCGCCGTGGTGTCGGCCTGCGTCCCGTTCGGCGCTGTTCTCGACGTGGCGTCGTACGCGGCCGGGCCGAGGAGCGTCGCATGACCGTCCCGGTCCGCCCAGTCGGCCCCCGGGCGGGCCCCGGCGGGCATGCGGTCCGCCGGGCCGTGGTCCAGCAGGGTCTGCCCCGCGCGGCCCGGGTGGACGGCGGCGGCCGGAGCGGCGACGGTGACGGCGACGGCCGAGCTGTCGTGCGCCCAGCACCCCAGATAGGCGGAACTGGCCGGGTCGGCCCCGGCGAGGATGCGGCGGCCGGTGCCGTCGGGCCGTACGCACAGCACCCGCGTGTGTTCGCCTCCGCCCGGCGCGGTGGTGTACGCGATCCAGCGGCCGTCCGGTGACCAGGACACCTCTTTGACCGGGTCCGGTGAGGAGTCGAGCAGGCGCACCTCGCCGCTGCCGACGGGTCCGGCCCACAACTGGGGGACGCCGCCCCGGTCGCAGATGAAGGCCGCCTCGGTGCCGTCGGCGTTGGCGGAGGGATACCAGCAGCCGTGCGCGCGCAGCCGGGTCACGGCGTCTCCGGGGCCGCCCGCCTCGGGCAGCGCCACCGGAGTCGGCGCGGGCGCGGCGGCGTCGGAAGTGCCCGGCCGGTCCTCCGCCCGGTCGCTCTGGAGCGGCGCGGGGGCCGGGCCGAGTGTCCCGGGAGCAGGGGGCACCGGTGCCGGGCCGTCCACCGCCCGCGTGCCCCAGTCGTCGGTCACTTGATCTCGTGCGTCTGCAGCCATATCTCCAGCAAAGCTATCTGCCACAGGGCGTTGGCGCCCCGCCTGGTGCGGTGCTCGTCGGGCGCCTTGAGCAGCTCGGCGACATACGACTCCTTGAACAGTCCGCGCTGCTTGGCCTCCGGTGCCTCGAGTGCGTCGCGCACCCGTTGCAGGACGGGTCCGGCCATGTGCCGGATGGCCGGTACGGGGAAATAGCCCTTGGGGCGGTCGACCACCTCGCGAGGCAGGAGCTTGCGGCCCGCCTCCTTCAGCACGCCCTTGCCGCCGTCGGCCAGTTTGAGTTCCGGTGGGCAGGCCGCCGCCAGCTCCACCAGTTCGTGGTCGAGGAAGGGCACGCGGGCTTCCAGGCCCCAGGCCATGGTCATGTTGTCGACACGCTTGACGGGGTCGTCGACGAGCATCACGTGCGTGTCCAGGCGGAGTGCGGCGTCCAGCGCGGTCTGCGCCCCCGATAGGGCCATGTGGTCGCGGACGAAGTCGCCCGAGACGTCATCGGGGGGCAGCAGCTCCGGCCGCAGGATCCGGGCGAGATCGGCGTGCGAACGGTCGAAATACGTCTCGGCGTAGCGCTCCGGTTCGTCCTCGCGGGAGACCTCGGCCAGCCGCGGGTACCAGTGGTAGCCGGCGAAGACCTCATCGGCGCCCTGCCCGCTCTGCACGACTTTCACCTCCTTGGACACCTGCTCGGACAGCAGGTAGAAGGCGACCACGTCGTGGCTGACCATCGGTTCGCTCATCGCCGCGACCGCCCCGTCCAGCGCCGTGGAGACCCGCTCGGAGGGAACCATCATCCGCCGGTGGTCGGTGCCGAACTCCCGGGCCACCAGGTCGGAGTACCGGAACTCGTCGCCCTTCTCACCGCCCTCCGTCTCGAACCCCACGCTGAACGTCATCAGGTCGCGCTGGCCCTCGTCGGCCAGCAGAGCGACGATCAGACTGGAGTCGAGTCCGCCGGAGAGCAGCACCCCGACCGGCACGTCGGAGACCATGCGGCGGCGCACGGCTGTGCGCAGCGCGTCCAGCACCACGTCCCGCCATTCGTCCGGGCCCATCCCGGCGCATTCCGCCCGGCGTGTGTAGGACGGCTGCCAGTAACAGTGATCCTTGTGGGTGCCGTCCGGTTCGACGATCCGCACCGTGGCCGGGGGGAGCTTGCGCACGCCGTTGAGGACGGTGCGCGGCGCCGCGACCGTGGCATGCCAGCTCAGGTACTGGTGGAGCGCGACCGGATCGAGTGAGGTGTCGACGTCTCCGGCGGCGAGCAGGGCGGGCAGTGTGGAGGCGAACCGCAGCCGCTGTGGTGTCCGTGCCAGGTACAGCGGCTTGATGCCGAGGCGGTCCCGCGCGAGGATCACCCGGCCGGTCCGGTGCTCGACGATCGCGAAGGCGAACATGCCGCGGAAGTGCTCGACGCAGGAGGTTCCCCACCGCAGGTAGGCGTTGAGCACCACCTCGGTGTCCGAGGTCGACTCGAAGCGGTGCCCGAGGCGGCTCAACTCCTCTCGCAGTTCGGGATAGTTGTACACGCAGCCGTTGAAGACGCCAGTGACCTCCCCCCGGGCGTCCGTCATCGGCTGCCCTCCCCGGTCCGACAGATCGATGATCTTCAGTCTCCGGTGTCCCAGCGCCACCGCGCCCCGCGTCCAGGTGCCCTGCCCGTCGGGTCCACGGGCGGCGAGCCGGTCGGTCGTACGTCCGACGGCCGCCAGGTCGGGCCGCCGGCCGTCAAAGCGGATCTCCCCGCTCAGACCGCACATGGCGTCCCGCCTCCCTTCCGGAAACCGGCGGGCACCGGCGGTATCCGCCCTCCTGTCGGTATCGGGGCGGTGCTGCACAACATGATCAGAACCTTTCTGCACGGGGACAGGACACGCCTGCTGCCACGGGGCAGGACGCACGACGGGCGGCGCGATCCGAGAGGGCCGCGACGCCCGTGACGCCAAGGCGGCGAGCGCCTGCGAGCGGGGACGTCGCGCACGGGGACCGCGGGACCGGTGGCGCTCTCCTGACACGTACCGCTCATCAGGGGCCGATGGCCTCCGGCGCCCCAGAACCGGCGGAGGAGGAGTACGGGCCGCGCGCGGCGACGGCCGGGGCGAGCCCGCGGCCGAGCGGCATGGACCGGCGGTGCGCGCGTTCACCGCGGGTCTCGGCGATCAGCATGTCGACACAGCCCAGGAGATCCTCCTCCTGTGCCGTACGGCGGATGCGCCGGGCGGCGCTTCCGTCCACGAGGACCGCCTCGGCCAGCTCCCGGACGGTGTGCCAGTCCCCGTGGGCCTCGAGGGCGGGCCGCAGCCGGACGAGCAGCTTGCGCAGGACCTGGCGTGCGGGTGCCTCGCGGTGAGTCTCGGGGTCCACCAGGGTGCCTTCGAGCCCGGACCGGGCGGCACGCCATGTCGCGCCCCGCAGCCACCCGTGCTTTCCGGAACATTCGGGGCCGCCCCTACCCAGCCGTTCGCGGGCCTCGGTGACCAGGGCGCGGAAGAGTCCGGCGATGAGCACGACGGTCTCGGCACGCGGGCAGGCGTCACAGATGCGCAGTTCCAGCGTTTGCAGACGGGCGGAGGGGCGGACGTCGTAATAGATCATGCCCGGGTCGCTGATGACACCGGCCCGCATGAAGTCCTCCACCGCCGCGTCGTACTCGGCCGCGTCGGCGAAACAACCGGCCGGACCCGCGGTGGGCCAGCGCTGCCACACCATGGAACGCCAGCTCGCGTACCCCGTGTCGGCCCCCTGCCAGAAGGGCGAACTCGCAGAGACGGCCAGCAGCACGGGCAGCCAGGGCGAGACCTCGCACATGACGCGTACGGCGGTGTCGCGATCGGGCACGTCCACATGGACCTGGGCGCCGCAGATGAGCTGCTCGTCGGCGACCTTGCGGTACTCCTCGGCCATCTGGCGGTAGCGGGCGTCGGCGGTGGGGTTCGCCGCTGCCGCGGGCGCCAGTGGGGCCGTCCCCGCGGCCACCACGGCCAGCCCCTGGGAGGAGGCGGCCGCGTCCAGCTGCCGTCTCAGACGGGTGAGGTCGGCGTACAAATCATGCAAGGATGCGTGCACCGCGCTGTTGGTCTCCACGGTGCACTGGTGCAGTTCCGTCGTGAAGGTCCGCCGGGGAAGCCGTCGCAGGATCGCGTCGGCGCGCGCCACGAGCAGTCCGCTCTCCACCTCCAGGACGTGGAACTCCTCCTCCACCCCGATGCGCATGGTCACAGTCACTCCTAGGGATCCGAGCGCTGCCCTCAGGGGGGTACGAGACCCGGCCCTGGACGATGGGCGGCTGTGATGTGCTCTGAGTTCCCAGCTCACTCGCGGATAAGCTCAGAACTGCCCATGTGACACGCCGGTCCCACAGATGAGCACGACAGAGGGACAGAGGGCATCGGCAGCGGGCCGCCGGTGACCGGGCAGGGCGGCGGGGGGTGCCAGCGAAGAGTTCCTCATCAGCACTACCAGCATGGATAGCCCACGGCCCACGGAACGGTTCACGACGACGAACGACGGCGGTTCCTGCTGGCCGAGCCATCAGCACCGTCGGCAGTAACCGTCAGTCGCGTGAGCAACGTCCATATGTGCTGCCAGAGCCTGCTTCCCGAAGTCCGGAAAGGCTGGCGCCGGGTATCCCGCTGACGGCCCTCTCAGGCGCCGAGCCGTGTGACAGCGGTGTCCAGACCAGCGGCGGTCTCCTCGAGGTCACGCCGGGACGGTGCGCTGGTGCCGAGCCGGGTGACGAGATCGTGCCGGGAGATGATCTCCAGGGCCCCTCGGTATCGTTCGCTGTCCAGCGCCGACGCCGGAACGACCACGACGGTGCCAACGGTGACGATCAGTGTGGCGTCATCGGCGTCGGATCCGAGCAACGCCTCGATGTGCTCAGGGCGGATCATGAGGGTGTCTCCTTCCCGGTGGCGATCACCGCTGTCGCTCCCCGCGAGGGGGCGGGGGATGCCGCATTCGACGGTTGCCGGTGCTGTCCCGCTCATCATGTCCCTCGGGGTCTCGAAGCCGCCGACGGTCACCGAGTGCCCCAGCTGCACCGGTCAATCTCTGTTGGGAGCTGGTTGGGGAGCACCGCGTGCGCGGAGCCGGCGGCCAGCAAGGTGGCACCGCGTACGGCGACACTCCAGCGACGGCGCACCGGATCGAGCCGGCACACGGCGAAGCGGCCCGGACGTCGTCGAACTGGTGGAGGACGTGACGCGGGCGGCGCAGACCGCACTGCCCGCCGCGGCGACGGCTCCACGCCCTACACACCGCGCCTCCTGAAGTCCTCCACCGCTCAACAATCGTTACTGGCACGTAACTTACCGACGGGTTACCCCTGGTAATGAGTCGAGGTTACCGTTCGGTCACTTTGCACTGACACGAGTGAGGAGTGACCCGTGGGACCCCACCGCAAGGCCTTGCGCACCACCGCCGCAGGCGCCGTCTCGGCGACCCTGGTCGCCGGCACCGCCCTCGGGTTCGCCCCCACCGCCCAGGCGGCACCGAACCCCGTCCGCTTCGTCGACATCGCCGGCGACGGCGGCACCGTCCTCAAGGCCAACGTCGTGACCCCGGCCGGTGCCCGCGGCACCGACCGCTACCCGCTGCTCGTCATGCCCACGAGCTGGGGCCTGCCCCAGCTCGAGTACCTGGCCCAGGCACAGAAGCTCGCCGACTCCGGGTACGTCGTCGTCACCTACAACGTGCGCGGATTCTGGCAGTCGGGCGGCGAGATAGAAGTGGCGGGCCCACCCGATGTCGCCGACGCGTCGAAGGTCATCGACTGGGCCCTCGCCCACACCCCCGCGGACGCCAGGCACGTCGGCATGGCGGGGGTCTCCTACGGCGCGGGCATCAGTCTGCTCACCGCCGCGCACGACAAGCGGGTCAAGGCGGTCGCCTCACTCAGCGGCTGGGCCGACCTGATCGACTCGATCTACGCCGGGCGCACCCAGCACGTCCAGGCGTCCGCCCTGCTGGACGGCGCGAGCCTGGTGACGGGCCGCCAGAGCGCCGAACTCCGGCAGATCTTCGACGACTTCTACAGCTCCAACCTGGCGAAGGAACCGGAACTCGTCGCCTGGGGGAAGAAACGTTCCGCCGCGATGTACGTCGACCGGATCAACGAGAACGGCACGGCGATCATGCTCGCCAACGCCTGGGGCGACAGCATCTTCCCGCCCAACCAGTACGCCGACTTCTACGAGAAGCTGACCGGCCCGAAGCGGCTGGAGATGCGGCCCGGCGACCATGCCACGGCCGAGATGACCGGCCTGTTCGGGCTGCCCAACGACGTGTGGACGGACACCGAGCGCTGGTTCGACCACTACCTCAGGGGCGAGGACAACGGCATCGACCGCGAGCAGCCCGTCCAACTCAAGACCCGTTCCTCCGGCGGCTACGAGGGCTACCCCGACTGGAAGTCGGCCGGCGCGACCGACCGGAAGATCGCCCTCGGAGGCTCGAAGACGATCCGCGCGAACGTGAACTCGGGGGCGGACGGCGGTGTCGTCTTCCTGTCCAGCATCCTCGACCAGGTGGCCCAACTGCCCCCCATGGCCTCGATCCCACTGCTCCCCCGCCGCTGGGCCGCCGTCTGGCAGTCGGAGAAGTACGCCGCGACCCAACGGGTGCGCGGGACGATCAGGTTGCACACGACCCTCACCCCGACCAAGGAGAGCGGCACCCTCGTCGCCTACCTGTACGACGTGGGGCCGCTCGGCCTCGGCAAGCTGGTCACCCACGCGCCGTACACCTTCCACGGGCGCACCCCCGGAAAGCCGTTCGGCGTCGACCTGGAGCTGAACTCCACGGCCTATGACGTCCCGGCCGGGCATCGCCTCGCCCTGGTCGTCGACACGGTCGACCCGCTCTACATCGAGCACAACCCGTCCGGCGCGCAGCTGACCTTCTCCTCACCGGCGAACGACCCGTCGTACGTGTCGGTTCCGCTGCGCGAGCAGTGATCTCCGGCTGCCGCCGGACGAGCCTGGCCGATGTGAACCGCCGCCCCCGTGGCCTTCGGGCCGTGGGGGCCGCACCCGGTGGGGAGTGCCCCACGCACCGGGCGGGCGGTCTGCTCACCCCTGGCGGGATCGGCGGTCTTCCGCGAAGTCCCCCTCTCCGACAGGGATGAAGGGCACATCGTAGTCGAGGTCCGATCCGATGAGCCGTTCGGTGCCTGCCCCGTTCAGTGCTTGAGGATCTTGGAGAGGAAGTCCTTGGCGCGGTCGCTGGTGGGGTTGGTGAAGAACTCGTCGGGGGTGCGGTCCTCGACGATCCGGCCGTCGGCCATGAAGACGACGCGGTTGGCGGCCGAGCGGGCGAAGCCCATCTCGTGCGTGACGACGATCATGGTCATGCCGTCGCGAGCCAGTTGCTTCATGACCTCCAGCACCTCGTTGATCATCTCCGGGTCGAGGGCCGAGGTCGGCTCGTCGAAGAGCATCGCCTTGGGCTCCATGGCCAGGGCACGGGCGATGGCCACGCGCTGCTGCTGGCCGCCGGAGAGCTGCGCCGGGTACTTGTCCGCCTGGTCGGCGACGCCGACCCGGTCGAGCAGTTCACGGGAGCGCTTGTCGGCATCCTCCTTCTTGCGCCCGCGCACCTTGACCTGCCCCAGGGAGAGGTTCTGCAGGACGGTCTTGTGGGCGAAGAGGTTGAACGCCTGGAAGACCATGCCCACGTCCGCGCGCAGCCGGGCCAGGGGCTTGCCCTCCTCGGGCAGCGGCTGCCCGTCGAGGACGATCTCCCCGGACTCGATGGTCTCCAGCCTGTTGATCGCCCGGCAGAGGGTCGACTTCCCCGACCCCGACGGGCCGATGACCACGACCACCTCTCCCCGGCCGACGGTGAGGTTGATGTCCTGCAGGACATGCAGCTCCCCGAAGTGCTTGTTGACGTCACGCAGCTCGATCAGCGGCTCGACGGCCATGCTCAGCCCTACTCACTCTCAGCTGTGTGGTGGTTGCCGCAACGTATCCAGGCAAGATCGGACTTGTCGGGCGACACGCACTTTTCGATCATTAGCCGTATTTACGTCGGGCTTTGGGCCAAAGGTTGCGGTCATGGGGCTCACGACTCCGCGACTTCGGCGTACAGCTGCGACAGCTCGGGGACCCCGTTCACCGCCCACTCGTGCCCGGAGTCCACGACGTCGAACTCCCGGCCGGAGACCAGTCGCACGACCGGCTGGCCGTCGGACCGGATCTCCCAGGCGGCTCCCGGCACCGTACGCACGATGACGGTGCCGAGGTAGAGCCCGGCGTCGTTGCCCAGCCAGGGCAATGTCTCCTCGTCGTCCCGCCAGCGCGGCACGAGCTGGTCGAGCGCCTCCAGGGAGGCCGCCGAGTCGTCCAGCCGGACGCCCTCCCGGTACGCCTGGGAGCGGAGCAGTTCGCACTCGGCGAGGAGTTCCGCGATGCCTTCGGGGTCGGGGAACCCGACCTTCTGGCGCCGGTTGCCCAGGAAAGGGATGTTCATACTCCCAGCGTGTCATTCGTACCGCCGTTTGCACCACAGGGCGCGCGGGTCCGCCGCTGCCGGTCGGGTTCAGGCCGAGTTCACGCGGCGCGCGTTGACGGGTCACTCCCGCCTCCCTATTTTCACCGTGCGTCTTGTGTCCCGGCCGTCGTTGTCCCTTCTGTTTTCGTCTCTGTATTTCGTGTGTCGCGTCGTGTGTCGATGAGCGGGAGGAGTCGGCCGTGCGCCGATGTGTCCGGGGGATCCTGGTCGTCCTGGCCCTGTGCGGGTCGCTGGTGCCGGCGGTGTCGGCGCAGGCCGCCGAGCGGGGGCGCGCGGCACCGGTGCCGCTGGAGCAGCTGTTCGACAACGTGGCCGTCAGTGATGACAGCCGGCCGCAGGAGGCCGACTTCGACGGCTCCGGCGCCTCCCTGTCGGCGCGCGACCTCACGGCCGCCGGCTGGACGCCCGGCCGCGCGCTCACCGTGCAGGGCGCCCGGCTGACCTGGCCGAAGCGCCGGCCCGGCGAGCCGGACAACGTCCGGGCCGCCGGGCAGGACGTGCGGGTCACGGGCCGCGGGGACGCCCTCGCCTTCCTGGTGGCGGGCACCGCCGGCACGGAGGTGGGCGGCCGGGGCACGGTCACGTACGCGAACGGCACCCGCTCCGGCTACCGGCTGACCGCGCCCGACTGGCTCACCGGGCCGCTCGCGACCAAGGCCGTGGCACTGCCGCACCTCAACACGCCCGGCGGCCAACTCGCCCGGCAGGTCCGCCTGTACGTCAGGACGGTGCCGCTGGCGCCGGGGCGCGCGGTGACCTCGGTCCGGCTGCCGAGCGCGGCGGGGCTGCACGTCTTCGCGGTGTCGGTGCGGACCGCCACGCAGGGCTGGACGGGCAGCTGGACGACAGCCACGGGAGGCTACGCCGCCGTTGGCCCCTGGACGGACCGGACCCTGCGGCTGGTCGTGCACACGTCGTCCGGTGGGCCACGGGTGCGGGTGCGGTTCGACAACACCTTCGCGGCCGCTCCCGTGCGGATCGGGAGCGCGACGGTCGCGGTGCAGGCGTCGGGCGCGGCATCGCGGGGCATGCCGGTGGCGCTGTCGTTCGGCGGTGCGGCGGGCGTGGCGATCCCGGCCGGGGGCCAGGCGTACAGCGATCCGCTCGGCTTCTCCGTGCCGGCGGACGCCAACCTGCTGGTGAGCTTCCACCTGCCCGGGACGGTGGCGGCGGCGCCGGTGCACGGGCTCGCCCAGCAGCGCTCGTACGTCAGTGAGCCCGGCGACCACGCGGCGGACGCCGCCGCCGGGGCGTACACCTCGGTGATCAGCCGCTGGCCGCTGCTCGCCGGGGTCGACGTGGGCGGCGGTCCCGGCTCCGTGGTGCTGCTCGGGGACTCGATCACCGACGGCGACAAGTCCACGGTGGACGCGAACCGGCGCTGGCCGAACGTCCTGGCCGGCCGGCTCCTGGAGCAGAGCACCGTCCCGCGCTACGGCGTGCTGAACCTCGGGGTCTCGGGCAACCGCGTGGTCACCGACCGGTACCCCGGCGACGGGGTGTCCACGGACACGGCCGGGGTGAGCGCCCTGCACCGCTTCGACCGGGATGTCCTCGCCCAGCCGTCGGCGCGTACGGCCGTCGTCTTCGAGGGCGTCAACGACCTGCGGTGGGGCACGTCGGCGGAGCGGGTGATCGCCGGGCTGCGCGAGCTGGCGGCGCGGGGACAGGCCCGGGGGCTGAGGATGCTCGCCGCGACGATCCTGCCCTGCGAGGGCGAGGCCCGGTGCACCGCCGACGTCGACGCCGAGCGGGTCGTGGTGAACGAGTGGATGCGCGGCGGCGAGGCCTTCGACGGCGTGCTCGACTTCGACGCGGTGGTCCGTGATCCGCGGCAGCCTTCCCGGATGCTCCCCGCGTACGACAGCGGGGACCGTCTGCACCCGGGGGACGCGGGCCTGGCGGCCCTGGCGGACTCGGTCGACCTGCGGCTGCTGCGGCCCTAGGGTCGTTTGGATCAGGCCGCAGGACGGCAGGTCCTAGACGTCCAGGTCCACGACCACGGGCGCGTGGTCCGAGGCGCCCTTGCCCTTGCGCTCCTCGCGGTCCACGTACGCGTCGCCGACCGCCTTGGCGAAGGGCGCGTTGGCGTACACCAGGTCGATCCGCATGCCGCGGTTCTTCGGGAAGCAGAGCTGGCGGTAGTCCCAGTACGTGAACGGGTGGTCGTACTTGAGGGGCCGCGGGACCACGTCGGACAGGCCCGCCTCACGCAGGGAGGCCAGAGCCGCGCGCTCGGCGGGGGTGACGTGGGTGGAGCCCTCGAAGAAGGCGGGGTCGAAGACGTCGTCGTCCGTCGGCGCCACGTTGTAGTCGCCCATCACCGCGAAGGGGCGGCTGCCCGCCGCGTCACCGGCGACAGCGGCCTTGAGGGCCTCGAACCACTGGAGCTTGTAGGCGTAGTGCGGGTGGTCCACCTCGCGGCCGTTGGGCACGTAGACCGACCAGACGCGGAGCGGGCCGCACGTCGCCGATATGGCGCGGGGCTCCACCGAGCCGTCGAACCCCGGGTCGCCGGGCAGGCCCTTGACGACGTCCTCGATGCCGACACGGGAGAGCACCGCCACGCCGTTCCACCGGCCGGTCGCGTGGACCGCCGACTCGTAGCCCAGCTCACGTAGCTGCTCCGCGGGGAACTGCTCCTCGGCGACCTTGGCCTCCTGGAGGCACAACACGTCCGTGCCGCTGCTCTCCAGCCAGGCCAGGAGCCTCGGCAGGCGGGCGGTGATCGAGTTCACGTTCCAGGTCGCGATGCGCATGTCCCACAACCTACCCGGCGGGTCTGACAACGCGGCCCGGTACCCTCGCGGCCTCAGACCTCGGCGGACTCCCCCGGCGTCAGCCGCAGGTGCTGCGCTCCGCCGAGCTGCCCGATCTGCCGGTCGTAGATCGGACGGGCCAGGTCCGTGAGCAGGGCGTCGTGGATGTCGTAGGCGCGCTGCGGCTGCAGCTCTCGCACATAGTCGATGACCTCGGAGATCTTGCTCCAGGGGGCCATGACGGGGAGCATCAGCGTCTCGACCGGCTGGTCGGGGACGGTGAGGGCGTCGCCGGGGTGGAAGACCCTGCCGCCGTCGACGAGGTAGCCGACGTTGGTGACGCGCGGGATGTCCGGGTGGATCACCGCGTGGAGTTCGCCGTGGACCTGGACGTCGAAGCCGGCGGCCGTGAAGGTGTCGCCGTGGCCGACGGTGTGGACACGGCCGGGGAAGGCGGAGGAGATCTTCTCCGCCACCGCCCGCAGGGTCCAGATCTCGGCGGCCGGGTTGCTCTCCATCGCGGCGCGCAGCCGGGACTCGTCGAAGTGGTCGGGGTGCTCGTGGGTGACGAGGATCGCGTCCGCGCCGAGCGCGGCGTCCTCCTCGGTGAAGGCGCCGGGGTCGAGGACGAGGGTCCGGCCGTCCTTCTCCAGACGGACGCAGGCGTGCGACTTCTTCGTGAGCTTCATGGATCCATCCTGCCTCCGCGCCCCTCCCGCGGACTCACTCCTGGGGCGTGGTCTCCTCCCGGATGACCCGCTGGGCCACCTTGAATGCGCTGTTCGCGGCCGGGACGCCGCAGTACACGGCCGCCTGGAGCAGCACTTCCTTGATCTCCCCCGGGGTGAGGCCGTTGCGCAGGGCGGCTCTGGTGTGGAAGGCCAGCTCGTCCAGGTGGCCGCCGGCGACCAGGGCGGTGAGCGTGACGCAGCTGCGGGTGCGCCGGTCCAGGCCGGGGCGGTCCCAGATCTCGCCCCAGGCGTAGCGGGTGATGAACTCCTGGAAGTCCCCGGAGAACGCGTCGGCCTGGGCCAGCGCCCGGTCCACGTGCGCATCGCCCAGCACTTCGCGGCGGACCTTGATCCCGGCGTCGTACGGGTCGGGCCGGCCCTGGGCCTGCGGCGGTACGGCGAGCGGGGCGATCTCGGCGACGGGCCCCGTCTGCAGGGACTGCGGCGGGGCGGGAGACAGGACCGGCTTGAGGGCGGCCGCGGGCAGGGCGGTCGGGCCGGTGGAGGTCTCGAAGACGGGCTGCCAGGCGGTGGAGAAGTGCCGCACCAGCAGGTCGGTGACCGCCCCGGGCTGCTCCACCGGGACCAGGTGGGAGGCGCCGGGGACGACGGCGAGGCGGGCGTCCGGGATGCCGGCGACCAGCGTGCGGGCCTCGGCGGGGCCGGTGACCTGGTCGTCCGATCCGACCAGGACCAGGGTCGGTACGCCGACCCGCCCGAGCTCGGGGCGCACGTCGAAGGAGGCGAGCGCCTCGCAGGAGGCGATGTAGCAGCCGGGGTCGGTGGTGCGCACCATCTGCACGGCCCACTCGGTGATCGCGGGCTGCGCGGCGGCGAACCCGCCGGTGAACCAGCGCTCGGGTGCGCTGCGGGCGATCGGGTCCAGGCCGTTCGTCCGGACGATCACACCTCGCTGCCGGAACTCGTCGGGCGTGCCGAAGCGGGGCGAGGCGGCGATCAGCGTGAGCGAGGCGAGCCGTTCCGGGTGGCGCAGGGCCAGCTCGATGCCGACGGCACCGCCGAGCGCGCAGCCCGCGTAGCCGAAGCGCTGCACGCCGAGCCCTTCGAGGGTGGCCAGCAGCCGCGTGGCGAGGTCACTCACCGATCCCGCCGGGTACGCGGGGGCGCCGCCGTGGCCGGGCAGGTCGAACCGGAAGACGCGCCAGTGCTTGATCAGCTCGGGGACCTGGCGGTCCCACATGTGCCATGTGGTACCCAGTGAGGGACCGAGGATCAGGACGGGAGCCTCTTCTGGCCCGTCAAAGCGGTATTGCAGGGTGTTCGACGGTGTCTCACTCACGCCTCAGACCCTCTCACGTATCACGGACGCCCCTATAACGGGGGTTTGGTGGATACCGTCCTGACCAGGTTGAAGACCTCTCGGGCGGCATATCGCTTGAGGCACCGAATGATCTCACGTCGGGTCTTGCCCTCCTGGGTGCGGCGTTCGTAGTACGCCTGGGTGCGGGAATCGAAGCGCAGCCGGGTGAACACGATGCGGTGCAGGGCGGCGTTCGCCTGCCGGTCGCCGCCATGGTTGAGGCGACGCGAGATCCTGCGGCCCGAGGAGTACTCGATGGGACTGACCCCGCACAAAGCGGCGAAGGACGCCTCGGTGCTCAGCCGCTCGGGATTGTCTCCCATGGTGATCAGCAAAGTGACGGCACTGTCCGGGCCGATGCCCACGGGTACGAGCAGTTGCGGGGCATGGCGCTCGACGAGCCGGGTCAGGCGTCGGTTCAGCTCGTCGATCTGCCCGGTGAGCTGCTCAATTCGCTCGGCGAGCATGCTCAGGGTCATATGGGTGGCCTGGGCCACCGCGTCCTCGTCGCCCCCGCCGTCGTGCAGGCCGAGGCGCGCGCATGTGCGGAACAGCTCGCGGTTGCCCAGATTAGACAAGCGTTCCCGTAGAGCGGGGTCGGCTATGACCAGGACGGCCTTGAGCTGATTGATCGCCTGGGTCCGTGCCTTGACCGCGGAGTCCTTTTGCGAGTTTGAACATCCGGGCGCTGTGCACCGGACCGTCGCCGGTTTTGGCCCGGGCCCGGGCGCGACCGCTGAGCACGGCCCGCGCAGCAGCCTGCGCATCGAGCGGGTCCGACTTCCCGAGCAGACGGCGGGCAGTACGGTCGGGCCGGTTCACTGCGTACACCTGGACGTGCTGAGCCAGCAGGTAGCGGGACAGGCCCGCTCCGAAGGTGCCGGTGCCCTCCACACCGGCCCGGCGCACCCTCCCCAGCTTGCGGGCCCAGCCGAGCAGCCGACGGTAGCCGGCCGCCGTGGCCGGAAAGGACTTGGTGCCCAGTACCTGACCCAGTGGGCAGAGAACGGCGGCGACATGGACCTCGCCGTGCGTGTCCACGCCCAGGACGACCTCGCCCGGAACGGGAGGATCCGCGCTGGAGGAGGTGCTGCGCTGTCTGGTCGTCATGGTGGTTCGCCTCCCGCGTGGTGACCTGCTGGGTGGCTGGCACCGGGTTGGTCGGGCGGTCTGAACCGTGATGGCGCCTGATGTGCGGCAAGGCCCCTATTGGGACACGCCCTGTGGCTCGGTGACAGCAGACACCATCCCGCGACGACAGTCGACAAGCCCGTGACTGGACACTTCGGTCAAAGGTCTCATGAGTCAGACCCCGCCCGGGACGGCGCTGCGCAACCTTCCCACCGACAGCGGCACAAAAGCATCGTCCGATCACTTTCGGAAGCCTTCGTCTCGACCGGTGGCCAACTGCTGCCGCATGACGAGAGGATGGCCTGCTTCCTCGTCCGCTCGCGACCGGCATTGCCAGACACCCGGTATGTCCCGCTCGGCAGACCTCCTCCGGTACAAGATCTCGCTGTGCCGACCTGCGCTCTCCCCGCGGGAACGATGCTCCTCTTCAACCTTCTCCAACCTTTGGTCACCCAGTACCGCACTGAACGCGCGATAGCCCGCGCGGCCAGCGCCCCCTGTCGGGGGAGGTCAGCCAAGGACAGCGCTCCCACGTGATCTTGCCCCGACGCCTCCGGCAAGCCGCCCCGCGCGTGGAGCGCACTGACCCGGTACGAACAAGCCCGGGTCGCCAGGGGTCTGACGACAGCCACTGACCGCCGCAGCGGCTCGCCGACCGGGCCCGCCAGGGGCACGCTGGGAAGCATGAGCAGCGCGCCGATCGTCGTACACCCGCCCTCCCGCACTGGCGGCCGCAGAGTCACCGTGCACTCCGGAGCCCGGGACGAGATCCTCGGCACCGCCTACAGCGATCACGATCTGGTGGTGTTCCTCGAAGGAGCGGGCGTCCAGGACGCCGACAGCATGTGGGTTGAATGGCGCGGCGGCCGCGCGCACCAGTGGACCACTGCCTGACTACCTGTGCTGAGCTGCGGTCGGCGCTCAGGGGCTGCGGCCCGTTCAGTCACGGAACCGATCCGTTCTGGCCGATCCGTCGCCACGGGATGAGCCGCGTTCTCATGCGAAGGGACCTTTGAGTGCCTGTTCGGACGCACGAGGGGGCAGCCAAGCGGACAGCTGTCCCCGTCGGTGCCCAAGCCACTGGTGCAGGTACCGGAGAAACTCGCCTGGTTCGATTCGCACCTCGTCGCTACCCGCTCCCCGAAGCGGTGAGCAAGTGCTGGCCGCTCCCTAGTCACAAACAGGTATAAATCTTCACCAGACGGGCAAGTGGTATTATATTTCTGCCTGTCTGCCGGGATGATGCGGTGCGTGCAGCACCGTCCCGACGAGCTGCCGGAAAGCGGGGGACCTGCCGTGGCACGCGGAGATTGTGCTGATGTCTCCTCTCTCCGAATCGCTTTCTTCTCGCGTTCCTGTGATGTCGTCTGGGCGGGGAGGCCGCGCGTGAACTGGCGGGACTTGGCAGCGTGCCGCTTTGAAGACCCCGAACTATTCTTCCCGATCGGCGAGGACGGCCTGTCGCTGCAGCAGATCGAGCAGGCCCGTGCTGTCTGTAACCGGTGCCCTGTCGTGACAGCCTGCGGTAGCTGGGCTCTGCGCACCGGCGAGTACGAGGGCGTGTGGGGCGCGATGACGGCGAGAGAGCGCCTGGCGTTGCGGCTTTCCCGCAAGACCTGAGCCGACTCTCAGCCCGATCAGGCCGCGAGGAGGAACAGCCAGTACAGCAACATGTTCAGTCGTGGGAAGGCGCATCCGGCGCGCCGATCTCCAGCGGCTGTCGGTGGTGATGCGCAGTTCCATCAGGCCGGCGCCGGGGCGTACGCGCGGGCGTTGGAAACTCACACCAACGCAGGGCCGTAAGTTCGGTGGCCCGCGAGGGCCGGAGGTGGCTTCAAAGTAGCTTGCCGACCGCGGCTCGGCCGGAGTGGATCCTCCGGGGCGCCCTGGACGCTGATTGATTACGCGGAACGCGTCGCTGTTTACGGAGCTGACGACCGCGCAAGCCCGCCTCCGCCAGGAGCAGCCTGACGGAGGCAGAGCACCGGCAACAGGCGGCTCCCGGTAGCGCGGTAGCGGTAGGTGCCACGACCTTCGGATCCAGCTCGATCACCTGGGCGGGGATGAGTGATCGCCGGACGGCCGATCCACCGGGCGGGCGGCTGCGGCTGCCATAAGGGCCAGCAGGAGCGCGATCACGCCGACGATGATGTTGTTGACTATGGTCCTGGTGGTACTGACGTCTCCTGCTACAACCCAGGGCGCAAAGATCGTCCACACGCTGAGTGCGCAAGCCGCCCACGCCATGCTGTGCGAGCGCTCGTATGCCCGGCCAAAGCCACCGCTCATGATCACGGCGTATGCGATACCGACGATCAAGTTGTTGATGGCCAGGGTGGAAAAGCCGTTGAAACCCGCGATCCACGGTGAGGCCGCCAGGTAGAGGCCCGTGATCAGGGCCATCGCCTCGACGGCCTGCGCCCTCGGAGTACTCGCGACACGCTCGGCCATCTCGTGTCGACTGCGCATGGCGAGGATGTCGGGGTGCGTTTCCATGTCCGACCGGGGATGCGTTGCCATTCCGACCTCCGATTTACCCGTTATGTGCGTTACGTGAAGGCGGGTACCCCTCAGGGGCGGGGTAACCATCGCAGACCTGCCTGCGCCCTCAGGACCCCACTGCAGGAGGTGGCCTCCAGAGCGCCTCGCCAGTCCTGAGGGTCTCGCTGCGGCGTCGGATCCGATGACGCGACCTCCGTCGGGCGCTCAGACTGCGAGGCGCCCGGGACGCCGTCCCGGGCGCG
The DNA here is from genome assembly GCF_002891435.1 of Streptomyces cahuitamycinicus. Classification (GTDB taxonomy): domain Bacteria; phylum Actinomycetota; class Actinomycetes; order Streptomycetales; family Streptomycetaceae; genus Streptomyces; species Streptomyces cahuitamycinicus. The sequence continues at coordinate 10,258 of NZ_POUC01000064.1, read as the reverse complement.
GACCGGAAGTGGCGTGCGCGGGGAGCTCCCATCCGGCCGGCCGGACCGAGCCCCGACCCCGCAGCAACGATGGCCTACTCCATCCGGCAACCGGTCGGCGCGGACGATCCCCCCCGGTGCGCATGGATCCGGTCATGCCATAGTGCGCCGACACTGTCATCTCGGCTGATGCGGTAGGGGGAATCGCACGCCCTCTGGGCGCGAGCGGTGGCTGAAAGCCGGCCATGACGGCGAGACTCGCAGGTGGACCTGTTGTCGTCGTCCGGGGCGGGGTACCCGCCGGGCGCCCGAGTCCCCCTGTCCCAGGAGGCACCCCCACATGACCTTCAATCCACTGGAGCAGCGGGGCATCCCGCTGGATCGGCAGCTGCGCAGCTGGCGGGAGCTGAACGTGCAGCCGATCGACCCCGACCGCTGCGACCCCTATACGCGGTGTCGGATCATCACGATGAACGGCATCGAGGTGGAGGCGATCCTCTTCAGCCACCAGCTCGCCCGGAACACGGCCGACCCGGAGGTCAAACGGCAGCTGGCACAGACCCGCTACATCGAGGCGCAGCAGCAGAAGGCCGTGAACTGGCTGTTGCCGGGTGTCTCCTCGGTGCTGGAGACGACGATCGCCTACGAGCAGGTCGCCGTGGACCTCACGGCGTGGGTCACGCGGATGGAGCCGGACCCCTATCTGAAGCAGGCGTACCAGTTCGGTGTCCTGGAGGACTTCGACCACTTGTACCGGTACGCCAACCTCTACGAGATGATCGAGCACCGCAAGGCGGAGTCGATCGTCGACAACCTCACCGAGGTCATGCCGGGCCGGCCGACCCGGTACCACCATCGCGATCCGGTCGACAACGTCCGTGACCCGTACGACAAGGACGCCACGAATCCCCTGTCGAAGCTGCACGCGCTGACGATCTTGTCGGCGGAGCAGCAGACCATGAACTTCTACATGAACACCGGCCCCACCTACATGGAGCCGATCGCCCGTCAGCTCTACCAGGAGATCGGGCTCATCGAGGAGGAGCACGTCACCCACTACGAGTCCCTCGTGGACCCGGGCGAGACGTGGTGGGAGCAACTCGTCAACCACGAGTACAACGAGTGCTACCTGTACTACTCCTTCATGGAGCAGGAGAGCGACCCGAAGGTGAAGGCGATCTGGGAGCTCCACCTGAACATGGAGCTCGAGCACCTGCACATCGCCTGCGACCTGATGCGCCGCCACGACGGACGCGAGCCGCAGGAGGTCCTGGCGCCGGAGCTGCCCAGCGTGCTCACTTTCGAGCCGAACAAGCAGTACCTGCGTGAGCTGTTGGATACCCAGATGGACCTCACGACCCTCGGCGCGGGCTACGTCCGCGAGGCGCACGAACGGTTCGAGAAGATGCAGGAGCAGATCCACGGCGGCGAGGCCCCGCCGAGCGACCGGGTGATGACCGAGCACGACGAGATGTTCGGCCGCGAGTACCGCGTCCAGACCGAGGGCGAGCACCCCGACCCCGCCCAGCGCGAGAAGTGAGGACGCCGCACATGTCCGAACTGCGAACACCTCAGGCCGGCGACGACCAGGCGCCCGACATCGACGTGGTGGCTCTGCTGATGCGTCAGCACGGCGACATCCGCAACCTCTTCGACGAGGTCGAGCAGAGCCAGGCTGAGGAGCGCCGGGACGCTTTCCGTCGCCTGGTACGCCTGCTGGCCGTGCACGAGACCGCCGAAGAAGAGGTCGTCCACCCCTTCGTCCGTAGGGCGGTCGAAGGTGGCGAGCAAGTCGTCAGGGATCGCTTGGCGGAGGAGAAGTCGGCGAAGGAGACGCTGGCGGCCCTGGACGACATGGACACCGACGACCCCAAGTTCATGCCCCGGCTGATGCAGCTGCGCACCGAGGTGCAGGAGCACGCGCGGGCGGAGGAACGCTACGAGTTCGCCCACATCCGCCGCAGCACCGACGTCACCAACCTCGCCGCCATGGCCAAGGCCGTCAAAGCCGCCGAGGCGATGGCTCCCACCCGGCCGCACCCCGGTGTCGAGTCGGCCACCGCCAACGTGGCCCTCGGTCCGGTGGCCGCACTGGTGGACCGCACGAAGGACGCCGTCCGCAAGGCCATGGGAAAGAGCTGACGTACCCGGGAGTCTCAAGTCGGCAGTGCGGGGCTCGGGCACCGCGGGTGGCCCTTCGCCACGGCCACCCCGTGGCCGTCACCGGCCAGGCCCGCTACGGGCCAGGCGTCCCGGCTGGTGGCGGGAGCAGCTCTGCAACGGCGTGCACGTCCACGTCGGCGTCCCCAGCCGGAGACCAGCGTGCAGATCCTGAAGGAGATCGGGGTGTGGGGGGCGGGACCAGCTTCTACTGCATGGCCGGTGCTCCTGCCGTGGTACGCGTCTGGGAGGGCCTTCACCCACTTGCGGACCGCGTCGATCACCGCGTCGGCTCTGGCTCACGCTCCAGGCGGGCCAGCAGCAGGAGCCGGCTCTGCCGCATCCGGGGGCGGGGGCGTGGCGTAGTACTCATGGTCGGCCGGAACCCCGCTCGTACACTCCCCGACGTCCGATGCTCACGTCATGCCGATCCGCCGGCCGTCGTCCGTGCTGAGCTGCTCAGGCGCGGGCCGGTGTGGGCCACTCTGTTCCGACCTGATCAGCCGTCCTTGCCCATCGCCTTGCGGACACGCCGGAAGACCAGCGATCTGCTGAAGCTGCTGGAAGAGGCGGGAGCGGTGACCGCCGAGGTCAGGCGCCGCGCAGTCCGGGCTCTGCCCGGCCATACGGCGGACGAGGCCACCGAGGAGGCTGCACGGGTGTTCGACACCGACGTAGGGAAGACACCACCCGGCCTCGGTGATCCCCCAATCAGGCGTCCCAGCCGGACGACTGGCCGTCCGTGCCAGATCCGCTCATCTTCTCGCTGGCCTGGGCGTCGGGGGGAGCTGTGCCGCGAGGACGTTCATCGGGCACATGATCCAGCACCTCGTCGTGAGCATGGCCGCCCGCTGCTGCTCGTGGGCGGCCTCTGGCTGCTGTATCGCAGGGGGCTGTTCGCGACCATGCGGCACCAGCCGTTGCTGCACGGCGTGGTGCACGCGCACATGCTGGCGGCAGGGCTCGCGTTCACCGTACGCCTGCGAGTTGATCACCTTGAGCAGCAGCACGAACGATCCCGTGCGGTACTTGCGGGTCAGGCGCTCGTGGTTGCGGGCCAGGTAGTGGGTGGCGGCCTGGTTGGTGATGGCCCGCTGGCCGCAGAAGAGGAACACGGGCCGGGCGTCGCGGCGGTCGCCGACGGTGAGCCGGGCCAGCAGCACGTACTCCGTGATGCCCGGGTCCATGCGGTAGCGCTCGCCGCCGATCTGGAAGGCACCCCGGTCCGGCCCCGGTTCGGCGTCGATGTTGACACGCACGCCGGGCAGCATGGCCGACATGTGCGCCATCATGCGGCGGTTCGACCCCGGGCCGCCCACACAGAACTCCGTACGCTCCCCGAAGCCCTGATGCGCCGAGTCCTGGGTGACGACGTGGAGGTGCGCCCCGCAGTCCTTGATCAGCGCCGAGAGCTCGAGAAGCGCGTACACGTCGAAGCGGTGGACCGCCGGTTCGCTCGCGGCCGGATCGCGGTTGACGACGAGCAGGGACTCGGAGTTCTCGGGCAGCCCGAAGAAGGCCTGCTTCCGCCGGAGTTTGCGCTTCCACAGGAGCGTACGGGTGAGCCAGCCGAGCGCGGCGCTGATACCCGCCGCCATCACGCCCAGAACGATGTTGCGCACGTCGTCATTCATGGGCGCGCATGGTAGCGGGCCCGACGCACCGGTGTTCGACGCCTGCCTGACGCGGCCATGGCGATGAATTAAGCTGCGCGGACGGCCTTTGACTGGAGGTGCGGATGCGTCGCCCTGTCGCACGGAATCTGACGGTCCTTGCGGTTTCGGCCGCTGTGGTGGTGTCGGTGGGAGCGGCGGCGCCGCCACCCGCCGCGCAGAGCCCCGGCGGGGGGAAGACCCCGATGGCCGTCGGCTACGGGGGCGCCGTCTCCAGCGTCGACCCGGACGCTTCCGCCGCCGGGATCGAGGTCCTGAGGAAGGGCGGCAACGCCGTCGACGCGGCCGTCGCCACGGCCGCCGCGCTCGGCGTCACCGAGCCCTATTCCGCCGGCATCGGCGGGGGCGGCTACTTCGTGTACTACGACGCCAAGTCCCGCACCGTACGGACCATCGACGGCCGCGAGACCGCCCCGCTGACCGCGGACGAGAACCTGTTCGTCGAGAACGGCAAGCCCCTGGCCTTCGCCGACGCCGTCAGCAGCGGCCTGAGCGTCGGCACCCCGGGCACGCCCGCCACCTGGCGGACGGCCCTCGACCGGTGGGGCAGCAAGCGGCTCTCCAGCGTGCTGAAGCCCGCCGAGCGGATCGCCCGCGACGGCTTCACGGTCGACGAGACGTTCCGGTCCCAGACGGCGTCCAACGAAGCCCGTTTCCGCTACTTCCCGGACACCGCCCAGCTGTTCCTGCCGGGCGGGCGGCTCCCCGTCGTCGGCTCCACCTTCAAGAACCCCGACCTCGCCCGTACGTACGCGGAGCTGGGACGCAAGGGCGTCGACACGCTGTACCACGGCCGGCTCGGCCGGGACGTCGTCGACACGGTCAACAAGCCGCCGGTGGACCCCGGCTCCGGCTGGAACGCCCGGCCCGGCGACCTGTCCGCCAAGGATCTGGCCGCCTACCGCACCAAGGTCCAGGCACCCACCAGGACCTCGTACCGGGGGCTCGGCGTCTACTCCATGGCGCCGTCCTCCTCCGGAGGCACGACGGTCGCGGAGGCGCTCAACATCCTGGAGCGGACGGACCTGTCGAAGGCGAGCAAGGCCCGCTATCTGCACCGCTTCATCGAGGCCAGCCGGATCGCGTTCGCCGACCGGGGCCGGTGGGTGGGCGACCCCGCCTTCGAGGACGTGCCGACGAAGGAACTGCTGTCGCAGAGGTTCGCCGACGCGCGCGAGTGCCTCATCAAGGACGACGCCGTGCTCACCAGCCCGGTGCCCCCCGGCGACCCGCGTCATCCCGAGCGGTGTGGCACCGGTGGTACGGCCGCGCCGACGACCTACGAGGGCGACAGCACCACGCACCTGACGGTGGCCGACAAGTGGGGGAACGTCGTCGCCTACACCCTCACCATCGAGCAGACCGGCGGCAGTGGGATCACCGTCCCCGGGCGGGGGTTCATCCTCAACAACGAGCTGACGGACTTCTCCTTCACGCCCGCCAACCCCGCGGTGCACGACCCCAATCTGCCGGGGCCGGGCAAGCGGCCGCGGTCGTCGATCTCGCCGACGATCGTGCTGGACCGGCACGACAAGCCCGTGGTGGCGCTGGGGTCGCCGGGCGGGGCGACGATCATCACGACCGTGCTGCAGACGCTGACCGGGTTCGTCGACCGGGGGCTGCCGCTGGCCGACGCGATCGCCGCGCCCCGGGCCAGTCAGCGCAACGCCGCGCAGACCGAGCTGGAGCCCGGCCTGTACGACAGTGCCGTGCGGAAGCAGCTCGAGGCGATCGGGCACTCCTTCAAGGTCAACCCTGAGATCGGTGCCGCTACGGGTGTTCAGCGACTGCCCGGCGGAAAGTGGCTGGCAGCCGCCGAGAGCGTACGGCGGGGCGGGGGGTCGGCGATGGTGGTGCGGCCGGTGCGCTGAGGGCCGTCCGCGGGGGTGTGGGGGCTGAGCGCGCAGTCCCCACAAACCTCAGGGCGTTGCCGTCTCGGGCGTTCGGAAAGCGAGGCCGCCGTCCTCCACGTCGACCGAGACCCGGCCGCCTTCCTCGACCCTGCCGTCCAGCAGCAGGCGTGACAGCTCGTTGTCCACCTCGCGCTGGATGGTGCGGCGAAGCGGGCGGGCGCCGTACTCCGGCTGGTAGCCGCGGTCGGCCAGCCATTCCACCGCGCGGTCGGTGAAGGTCACCGTGATGCCCTTGCTCTGCACGAGGGAACGGGTGCGGTCCAGCAGCAGGTTGGTGATCCGGCGCAGCTGCTCCGTGGTGAGCTGGCGGAAGACGACGATCTCGTCGATGCGGTTGAGGAACTCGGGGCGGAAGTGCTCGCGCAGGGGCCGCAGGATCTGTTCGCGGCGGGCCTCCTCGTCCGCGTCGGCGCCACCCGCGGCGAAGCCCGTCGTGGCGCCCCGGCGGGTGATCGCTTCGGAGCCGAGGTTGCTCGTCATCACGATGACCGTGTTGCTGAAGTCCACCGTGCGGCCCTGGGCGTCGGTCAGCCGGCCGTCGTCGAGGACCTGGAGCAGGATGTTGAAGACGTCCGGGTGGGCCTTCTCCACCTCGTCCAGCAGCAGCAGCGAGTACGGGTGGCGGCGCACGACCTCGGTCAGCTGACCCGCCTCCTCGTGGCCCACGTAGCCGGGCGGGGCGCCGATCAGCCGGCTGACGGTGTGGCGCTCCTGGTACTCGCTCATGTCCAGCCGGACCATGCGGTCCTCGCTGCCGAACAGCGCCTCGGCGAGCGCCCGGGCCAGTTCGGTCTTGCCGACACCCGTCGGGCCGAGGAACAGGAAGCTGCCGATCGGGCGGTCGGGGGCCGCCAGCCCGGCGCGGGAGCGCAGCACCGCGTCCGAGACGACCCGCACGGCCTCGTCCTGGCCGACCACCCGCTGGTGCAGATGCTCCTCCAGGCCCAGCAGACGGTCCTTCTCCTCCTGGGTGAGGCTGCTGACCGGGATGCCCGTCTGCCGGGACACCACCTCGGCGATCGACTCGGCCCCGACCACCAGGTCCTGACCCTCGTCGATCTCGCTGTCGCCGCCGGCGTCGGTGATCCGCTGCTTCACGTCCACGATGCGGTCGCGCAACTGGGTGGCCTGCTCGTACTGCTCGTCCGCGACCGCCTGGTCCTTGTCCCGGGTCAGCTGCTCCAGTTCCCGTTCCAGTGCCCGCACGTCCGTGCCCTTGGTCCGGGCCCGCAGCCGCACCCGGGCACCGGCCTGGTCGATCAGGTCGATCGCCTTGTCGGGCAGGCGGCGGTCGGTGAGGTAGCGGTCCGACAGTTCCACGGCCGCGACCAGGGCCTCGTCGGTGTAGCGGACCTGGTGGTGGGCCTCGTAGCGGTCCTGCAGGCCGCGCAGGATCTCGATGGCGTCCGCGGCGGTGGGCTCCGGCACCATGATCGGCTGGAAGCGGCGGGCCAGCGCCGCGTCCTTCTCGATCCGGCGGTACTCCTCCAGCGTGGTGGCGCCCACGATGTGCAGCTCGCCCCGGGCGAGGGCCGGCTTGAGGATGTTGCCGGCGTCCATCGAGCTGCCGTCGCCGCCACCGGAACCGGCGCCCACGACCGTGTGCAGCTCGTCGATGAAAATGATCAATTGGTCGGAGTGGGCGCGGATCTCACCCACGATGTTGTTCATCCGCTCCTCGAAGTCACCCCGGTAGCGGGTGCCCGCGACCACACCCGTGAGGTCCAGGGCGACCACGCGGCGCCCGATCAGCACGTCGGGCACGTCCGCCTCGGAGATGCGCTGTGCCAGCCCCTCCACGATGGCCGTCTTGCCGACCCCCGCGTCACCGATCAGCACCGGGTTGTTCTTGCCGCGCCGGGAGAGGACCTCGACGGTCTGCTCGATCTCCTGGTCCCGGCCGATCACCGGGTCGATCCGGCCCTGCCGGGCCAGCTCGGTGAGGTCACGGCCGTACTTGTCGAGCGTCGGCGTGTTCGTCGGGCGCGGGCGCTCGGCCTGGGGTGCCTCCGGTGCCTCGGGCGGTTCGGAGGGGGCGAAGCGGGCCGCGTTCAGGATGTGCCCGGCGGCCGAGTCGGGGTTCGACGCCAGGGCGCTGAGCACGTGCTCCGGGCCGATGTAGCCGTAGCCGCGGGCCCGGGCCATGTCGTGCGCGTCCAGCAGGGCCCGCTTGGCGGCCGGGGTGAGGGAGAGCGCGGTCGGCGGCGGGGCGTCGTCCGGCGTGTGCTGGGCCGGGCCCGAGCGGTCGTCGATCTGCGACGCCAGCGAGTCGGGATTCGCGCCGGCCTTGCTGAGCAGGGTGCGCGTGGGCTCGGTGGCGAGCGCCGCCCGCAGCAGATGCTGTGTGTCGAGGTCCCGGCTGCCGTGCTCGGCGGCGTACTGGGCGGCGCCGCGGACGAGCTGCCGGGCCGGCTGGCTGAGCAGCCGCCCGAGATCGATCTGCCGGGGACCGGGACGCGGTCCGCCGAAGAAGCGTGCGAGGAATTCTCCGAAGGGATCCGAGCCGTAGCCCTCCGGGCTGGTGAAGCCGCTGCTCATGGGCCTTCCGTTCCCGGCGTCCCCGGCGCGTGGGCGGGGGACGCCCTCGCTTGTCGACGTGCCGGGGTCGGGTAACCCGGGTGGCAGCCGGTTACACCTGGGGCGCGCTCGTAGAACACCTTCGCACGATCGCCGACAAGGGGCACCTTCGGGGCATAGCAGGGCAATCCTGGTGCCGGTGCGAAGGTCAGCGTGCGGTCAGGATCCTCGGGCCCGACTCCGTGATCGCCACCGTGTGCTCGGCGTGGGCCGCGCGGGAGCCGTCGTTCGTCTTCAGGGTCCAGCCGTCGGGGGCGGCGTGGAAGTCGTCCGTGCCGCCCGCGACGACCATGGGCTCGATCGCCAGCACCATGCCGTGCCGCAACCGCATGCCCCGCCCGGGACGGCCCTCGTTCGGCACCCCGGGGTCCTCGTGCATGCGGCGGCCGATGCCGTGGCCGCCGAAGCCGTCCGGGATGCCGTAACCGGCGCCGCGGCACACCGTGCCGATCGCGTGGGCGATGTCGCCGATGCGATTGCCGACGACGGCCGCCTCGATGCCGGCCGCCAGGGCCCGCTCGGCGGTCTCGATCAGGCGGAGGTCCGCCTCGCGCGGGGTGCCCACGACGAAACTGAGTGCGGAGTCGCCGACCCAGCCGCCCAGTTCGGCGCCGAAGTCGATGGAGACGAGGTCGCCGTCGCGCAGGCGGTAGCGGCCCGGGACGCCGTGCACGATCGCGTCGTTGACCGAGACGCAGAGGACGGCGGGGAAGGGGGTCGGTGCGAAGGACGGGCGGTACCCCAGGAAGGGCGACGTCGCGCCCGCCTCGCGCAGTACGCCGTGCGCGACCTCGTCCAGTTCCAGCAGGGATACGCCCACGGCGGCGGCCTGCCGGGCGGCCGTGAGGGCCCGGGCGACGACCTGGCCCGCTTCGTACATCGCGTCGATGGAGGTGTCTGTCTTCAGCTCAACCATGCCAATTACTATACCGGTATTAGAATGGTGTCATGGTGCGCACCCCTCTCACCCCCGAAGAGCGCGAACGCGGCGAGCGGCTCGGCAAGCTGCTGCGTGAGGCGCGTGGCGGCCGGAGCATGACTCAGATCGCGGCGAGCGCGGGCATCTCCGCGGAGACCCTCCGGAAGATCGAGACCGGCCGGGCCCCGACCCCGGCCTTCTTCACGGTGGCCGCGCTGGCCGGAGCGCTCGGGCTGTCCATGGACGAACTGGCCGGGCAGTGCGCGCTGGCGCCCCTCTGAGGCTCCCGCGCCACGCGTGAAAACTCCCCGTAGCACGCCCGTAACACGACTGGTGTTGCCTACGGGGCGGAGTACTCCGGTCTCACGGGAGTTGAGCGATGGCGGCGGATCAACTCCCGGCAGAAGTCGGGGAGTTCGTGACCTACCTGGGCGGTCTGCTGGCACGCCTGGACCCGTCCGGCGGATGGTGCGCGGTGTTCTGGCGACGCGACCCGGAGGGCATGCGGGCCTGCCTCGACGGACGCGAGATGCCGCCCTGGGACGTGGTCGAGGCCCTGCTTCAGGACCTCGCCGGGCAGTACGGCCCGGGGGGAGCCGACCCGGAGGCGGGCCGGGCCCGCGCCCTGCACGCCGCAGCGCTCGCCGCGTACGACGGCCGGCCCGGGGGCCGCGACGCCCTCGGCGACCGTCTCGACGTCATGCTCCGCGAACAGAAGTACGCCGCCGAACGCCAGGCCGCCCTGGCCCGTCACCTGACCTCGGCCACGACCCGCGAGCAGGCGGACGCCCTGCGCCTGGACCTGGCCTGGGCCCGGGACGACCACGAACGGGCCGCAGCGCGCTGCGCGGAGCTCCGGGCGCGGCTGGCCCGCATGGACCGACGTGACCAGGAGGTCCGCCCGAGGGCGTGGGACGACGCCACCGGACTGCGCGGCGCCGGGGCGAGGCCGTCCCTCGCCGGTGACCGGTACGAACCCGGGGCCCCGCGGGCCGTGACCGGCGCCGTCGGCCGGTACGGCGCCGGGGACCCGGGAG
>NZ_POUC01000649.1 GCF_002891435.1 Streptomyces cahuitamycinicus | reverse complement strand
GGCGGGATCGCGGGAGGCAGGGGCGGCCAGGGCCGGCGGCATGGCCGACGGCGGGGTGGCGGACGCCGGATAGTGCGCTGGTTCGCGATCGTGCTGTCCGTACTGATACTCGGGACGGCCGGCGCCGGATACCTCTACTACCGCCATCTCAACGGCAACATCGACAAGGGCAAACGCAACAGCGGCGAGTCCGACATCAAGAAGACCGGCCCCAACGCGGCGGGCCAGACCCCCCTCAACATCCTGCTGATCGGTTCCGACAGCCGGAACTCCGCGGAGAACGTCAAGCTCGGCGGCAGCAGGGACAACGTCGGCAGCAAACCCCTGGCGGATGTGCAGATGCTCCTGCACGTGTCGGCGGACCGCGAGAGCGCGTCCGTGGTGAGCATCCCGCGGGACACCCGGGTGGACATCCCCCAGTGCGTCGACCCCGACACCGGGGAGACCCACCCGGCCAAGAACACGATCATCAACGAGACTCTCCAGCGCGGCGGCCCGGGCTGCACCCTGGCCACCTGGCAGAACCTGACCGGCGTCTACATCGACCACTGGATGATGGTCGACTTCGCCGGAGTGGTGGACATGGCGGACGCCATCGGCGGCGTCCCGGTCTGCGTCAACCAGAACGTGTGGGACCGGCCGCTGCCCGGCCAGCGCGGCGGCTCCGGACTGAAGCTGAAGGCCGGCACGCACAAGGTGCAGGGCAAGGAGGCGCTGCAGTGGCTGCGCACCCGCCATGCCTGGGGCAGTGACCCGCTGCGCGCCAAGGCACAGCACATGTACATGAACGCGATGATCCGGATGCTGAAGGAGCAGAACGTCTTCACCGACACCGGCCGTCTGATGGGCCTGGCCGAGGCGGGCACGAAGGCGCTGAAGGTGTCCGAGGAGATCGGCACGGTCAAGGAGCTGTACGACGTCGGCATGCAGCTGAAGTCGGTCCCGACGAACCGCATCACGATGACGACGATGCCGTGGATCGAGGACCCCCTGAACCGCAACCACCTGGTGCCCAAGCCGCAGGACGCCGACAAGATGTGGGCGATGCTCCGTGACGACGTCTCCTTCGACAAGGGCGGAAAGGCGCGCGCGGGCACGGCCTCGGGTCCGTCCCCGGCGTCGGTGAAGGCCACGGGTCCGGCCGCCGCGCCGGCCGCGGGGCTGTCGGTCACCGTCGTCAACGGGACGGCGAGCGACGAGCGGCCCGCCGTTCCGCAACGGGCCGCCGCGATCGCCACGGCGCTGCAGCAGGAGGGCTTCACCCAGGCCGTCGCCGCCGGTCGGCAGGATCCACACGCGCGGACCCAGGTGACGTACCCGAAGAGCACGGGGGAGCAGGGCCGCGCCAACGCGCTGTCGGTGGCGAAGGCGGTGGGCATCCCGAGCAGCCAGGTGCGGGCCACGGACGACGTCACCACCACGCTGACGATCGGCGGCGACTGGCGGGAGGGCACGGCCTACCCGAAGCAGAAGGCGCCCGAGGCGGGCGATCTGCCCGACTCGGCGGACGCGCTGAGCGCGGACAAGACGGAGTGCATGGACGTGTACCCGCCCTACCGGTGGTGAACGCGCCCGCGGCATGAGCCGCGTCGGTTGACGCCGCACGGGATCGTCGGGCGCCATGGCCAGGGCGGGAGAGCGGGGCCCGCCGTCCGGGAGGGGGGCGGGCCCCGCCACGTCGTGCCGGAACGCGGCGCGCTCAGCGGCGCAGCGCCTCCGCCGGCTGGATGCGGCTGGCGCGCCAGGCCGGGTGGAGACCGGCGAGCACGCCGGTCTCCGGGCCGACCAGGGGGGCGGTCACGACCGTCGCCGGGTGGGGGCCCGCTGACCCGACGGCAGTCGTACTGCTACGGCGCCCGCAGCGGCCCCGGCTGCTGATCACCGCACACGGGGTGTCCGCGCACACCATGGGCTCCCTCCCCGTCGAGGAGGGAGCCCATGGCCGCATCGGGTCAGCTCGCGGCGGCGTCGGCGCGCACCGCGGGACGCCGGGAGGCGATGACCTTCCTCGCCAGCGCCCGCGGGCTGGTCAGGAAGCCCCAGCCCCACGACATGTGCATCGTGGCCAGCGCCACGGGGATCTGCAGCCGTGCCTTCAGCGGCAGGCCCTTGCCCGCCGGGACCGAGCCGAGCAGGATCGCCGCGAGGTAGCCGCCGGGCACCACAAAGCCCCACGGCGTCAGCAGGGCGCCCACCAGGAGCCCGGCCCCGATCGCGCACACGGCGGTCGGCGGGGCGAGGTAGCGCAGGTTGATCGAGCCCTCGTGGAAGCGGGCCACCACGTGCCGCCAACGGCCGTAGTCCTTGTACTGCTTGGCGAGCGCCTTCACACTCGGCCGGGGCCGGTACGACACCTTCAGCTCGGGCGAGAACCAGACCAGCCCGCCGGCCTCACGGATGCGGAAGTTCAGCTCCCAGTCCTGGGCGCGGATGAACTCCACGTTGTAGCCGCCCTGCTGCTCCAGCGCCTCGCGCCGGAACACACCCAGATAGACGGTCTCGGCCGGGCCCGCCTGACCACCGGTGTGGAAGGCGGCGTTGCCGACCCCGATCTTCGAGGTCATCGCGGCGGCGACCGCGTGCTCCCAGTCGTTCTCGCCCTCGGCGTGCATGATGCCGCCGACGTTCTGCGCGCCGGTCTCCTCCAGGAGCCGTACGGCGGTCGCGATGTAGTTCGGCGAGAGCATGCCGTGCCCGTCGACGCGGACGACGATCGGGTGCCGGGAGGCGTTGATCGCCGCGTTCAGCGCCGCGGGCGTACGGCCGGTGGGGTTGGGGACGGTGTGGACACGCGCGTCTTCTGCCACGAGCTCGGCGGCGATCTCGTCCGTGCGGTCCGTGGACGGACCGAGGGCGATCACGACCTCCATCTCGCCGGCGTACTCCTGCGCGAGGATCGCTTGGACTGCTCCCCGCAGATGCCGCTCCTCGTTGAGGACGGGCATGATCACGGAAACGGCGGGGTGCCGCACGTCGGGATTGGCGTTCATAGGGGGCTCACGTTACCGCGAACGGGGGACACCGGTGCGCGCCGCCGGGGCGGTGACGCAGGCCGCAGATCGTATCGGCCTACGGTTTCACGGATCCCACGTACGGCCGTCGTCCGGAGGTGTCCCATGCCCACGCCGCCGCGG
>NZ_POUC01000648.1 GCF_002891435.1 Streptomyces cahuitamycinicus | reverse complement strand
GAACGCGTACCGCACCCCCGGCTGCGGCGGATCCGACGGCCCGTGACGCCGGTCCCGGGCGTACCGTCGCCGCCCCGCCCACCCCGCCGCCGTCAGCGGCGGCTGCCGTTCATCGAGGCGGGCCAGCTCCATCCCCTTCACGTACGCCGTGTACGCCTCCGCACTGGTGAACCACGCCGACGGGTCCTCCCCGAAGACCAGCGCCCGCTTGGCCAGCACGTACCCGAACTCCTCCGGCGTGAGATACCCCAGCTTCTGCGACGACGCCCCGTCCTCCCGGTACGCGTCCAGCAGCAGCCAGCCCGCGCCCAGATACGTCGTCGCCGTGTCCGTGAGGATCTCGTTTTCCCGGACGCCCGGGAAGGACAGGTCCAGACGATGCAGGTACACGTGCATCACCTCGTGCGCCAGGGCCGCCCCGATGTCCCGCCGATGGTCACGGAACCGGTCGTTCAGCTCCACGAAGTACTCCGGCCCGGCCGCGAGCTCCACGTTCGCCGCATGCCGCATCCCCCGGAAACTCACGACCAGCCGGGCATCCGGCAGCCGGTAGTGCCGCACCAGCTCGTGCGCCACCCGCTGCGCCCCCAGATACAGATCGTCGGTGTCGCAGAACGCCACATCCGCGGGGACGACACTCGTCGCGAACGTCTGGACGGTGTCGTACGACAGCCGCCTGTACAGCGCCGTGATGGCGGCCCGCACCGTCTCCAGATGCGGGTAACCGTGCTCGACCGGCCCGTCGCTCGCCACGCCTCACCCCCAGGGACGCCCCGGAACCCGGTTCCACTGTACGAGGGCGCCCCCCGCCGCGAGCGGCGAGCGGACGGCGAAAACCGGTCGTCCCCGCCCGGGCGCCCCCGGCGCAATCCGCGCCGTGACCGGCGAACAGCACACCGTCGCCGCCTCGCTCCGGATGGACGGCCAGGACGACGACCCATCCACGAACGGCTCTCACCGCCGAAGAATGAGACGACCGACGGCCACCCCGCGCGATCCCCGTAGGCTGACGCCCCATGACCACCAGCAACACCGGTTCCCGTGACGCCGACCCCGCCGTCCGTGAAGAGCTCGCCCGGCTGCGCGACAGCATCGACAACATCGACGCGGCCGTCGTACACATGCTCGCCGAGCGCTTCAAATGCACCCAGCAGGTCGGCCACCTCAAAGCCCGCCACCAGCTGCCGCCCGCCGACCCGGCCCGCGAGGCCCGCCAGATCGCCCGGCTCCGCGCCCTCGCCGAAGACGCCAAGCTGGACCCGGCCTTCGCCGAGAAGTTCCTCAACTTCATCGTCGCCGAGGTCATCCGCCACCACGAGCGCATCGCGGACGAAGCGCTCAACGGCTCCGCCACCGGCGCCAACTGACCTCGCGCACGCCCCGGGGGAGTGACACGACGGCCCGCTCGCGACATGCTGCCCTGTACACAGCATGTCAGCTGACGAGCACACCCCGTCAGTGTCCCGGACTTACTCTGGTCCTCCACGAGGGAGGGGCGTCGGGCCATGCCGTCGGATACCAGGATCCTCATCGTCGACGACCACGAGGACACGCTGTACGCGCTGGAGAGCGCCCTGGCCCCGCTGGGCTACCAGCTCGGCCGGGCCACCAGCGGCGACGAGGCACTCAAGCAGGTCCTCCGCGGCCAGGTCGGCCTGCTGCTGCTCGACGTGCGCATGCCCGGCGTCAGCGGACTGGAGGTCGTGCGCTACATGCGGCGCGTGGAACAGACCCAGCACATCCCCGTCATCCTGCTCACCGGCTTCGGCGCCGACCACGAACTGACCACCACCGCCTTCCGGCTCGGCGTCGCCGACCTCGTCCTGAAGCCCGTGGACCCCTGGGCCCTGCGCACCAAGGTCCGCTACCTCTACGACGCCCACCGGCGCCACCTCGCCCTCGAACGCGAAGTGCACCACCTGCGCTCCCTCGTCGCAGAGCACACCGGGACCACCGCACACCCCCGCACCGGACTGCCGCACCCCGACGCACGCGTGCCCACAACGGCCCATGGGGGCGCACGCCGGGGAGCTCGAAAACGACCGCGCCTAGAGCGGACATCGGGCACGTACCGATCCGCCTCTGTGCCTTGCCGACGCCATCAGGCAGCATGTCACGCATGTCCGTACTGACGCGCGACGAAGCGCAGACCCGAGCAAAGCTCCTCGACGTCCACCGCTACACCATCGAACTCGACCTGACCCGCGGAGACGACACCTTCGACTCCCGCACCATGATCAGGTTCGCTGCCCGCGTGGACGGGAACACCTTCGTCGAGCTCAAGCCCGCCGAGCTGCGCTCCGTCACCCTCGACGGACACCCCCTGGACCCGGAAGCCCTGGACGGCAACCGGCTCGCCCTGACCGACCTCACCGCCGGCGAGCACGAACTGCGCGTGGACGCCCGGATGCGCTACTCCCGCACCGGCGAGGGCATGCACCGCTTCACCGACCCCACCGACGGCGAGACCTACGTCTACACCCAGCTCTTCCTGGACGACGTCCAGCGCGTCTTCGCCGCCTTCGACCAGCCCGACCTGAAAGCCGTCTTCGAACTGTCGG
The DNA here is from genome assembly GCF_002891435.1 of Streptomyces cahuitamycinicus. Taxonomy (GTDB): domain Bacteria; phylum Actinomycetota; class Actinomycetes; order Streptomycetales; family Streptomycetaceae; genus Streptomyces; species Streptomyces cahuitamycinicus. Next base: position 618 of record NZ_POUC01000648.1, on the reverse strand, counting down.
TGAAGGCCCCGCAGGACTGGACCGTCCTCGCCAACGGCATCACCCACAAGGCCGACGGCGTATGGAAGACGGCCCCCACACCGCTCATCTCCACCTACCTCGTCGCCGTCGCCGCCGGCCCCTGGCACTCCGTACGCACCGAGCACCGCGGCCTCCCCTTCGGCCTGCACTGCCGCCGCTCCCTCGCCCCCTACCTCGACGCCGACGCCGACGAACTCCTCGACGTCACCCGCGCCTGCTACGACCGCTACCACGAGAAGTTCGACGAGCCCTACCCGTTCGACTCCTACGACCAGGCCTTCGTCCCCGAATTCAACGCCGGCGCCATGGAGAACCCCGGCCTCGTCACCTTCCGCGACGAGTTCGTCTACCGCTCCGCCGTCACCGACACCGAACGCCAGACCCGCGCCATGGTCATCGCCCACGAGATGGCCCACATGTGGTTCGGCGACCTCGTCACCCTCAAGTGGTGGGACGACATCTGGCTGAACGAGTCCTTCGCCGAGTACATGGGCTACCAGACCCTCACCGAAGCCACCCGCTTCACGGACACCTGGACCGACTTCGGCGTCACCCGCAAGTCCTGGGGCTACGACGCCGACCAGCGCCCCTCCACCC
>NZ_POUC01000647.1 GCF_002891435.1 Streptomyces cahuitamycinicus | reverse complement strand
GGCATGGTGGACCGGCTGCGGGACGCGCTGAGCGGCCGCGGCAAGTTCGAGTAGGGCGGTCACCGTCTGTGCGGGGCCCGTCGCCGAGGCGACGGGCCCCGCTTCCGTGTGCGTGTGAGTAACCACACTGTGGGCTCAACGCCCCAGTGCGGCAGGGGGTTTGGCACGCACGGAAGGGCGGATCAAGGTGCGGTGGAACCGCTTCTCCGGTCCCCTCTGCCACGATGGTCGGCGCCGTACCCGTCGAGGGGAACCACCGCGCAGCGCGGCCGGTGTGCCCCGCCCCTCGTCCCCTTCTGCTGAGTCCTCCGACTCGTCTTCGAGTACCGCACTGTGGCTTCCTCACCCTCCCCTGCCCTGAACGCCTCCCGCTCGCCCTGGCGGTCGCTGCGGTACCGCAGCATGCGCTGGTGGTCCGTCGCGAACTTCGTGTCGAACGCCGGTACGTGGATGCAGCTCACCGTGCAGAACCTGCTGGTCCTGGAGATCACCGGGTCAGCCGCCGCGACGGGTCTTTCCATGTCCGTGCAGGCCGCTCCCGCGCTGCTGATCAGCGTGCTGGGCGGGGCCGCCGTCGACCGGTGGCCCCGCAAGCTGACGGCGGCCGTGAGCCAGGCGCTGCTCGGCGCGATCGCGTTCACCACGGCCGTCCTCGTGGCGCTGAACCGGATCGACATGACCTCGCTGATGGTGCTGGCCGCTGTCACGGGTGTCGTCGCGACCGTCGACAATCCGGCGTGCGCGCTGCTGGGCAACGACCTCGTGCCCGTGCAGGACGTGCCCTCGGCCATCGGCGTCGGGGCGCTGGTGCACCAGGCGGGCCGCTTGGCGGGAGCGGCCCTGGCCGGTGTGGCGGTCGGGTTCCTCGGCACGTCCGTCGCATACTTCGCGAACGGGCTGTCGTTCCTGTTCGTGGCCTCGGTCATCCCGTTCCTGCGCCCCGCCGCGGGAGCGGTGCGGCAGACCGGCCGGGAGCCCGGGGGCACCGGCTCGGAGCTGTCCGTGCGCGAGGGGCTGGCCTACTTCCTGCGGAGGCCGCGCCTGGTCGCGCTGGCGGGCGTGACCGGGATCAGCGCGGTGTTCGGCCGCAACTACGCGCTCACGCTGGCCGTGCTGGTCACCGGGCCGCTCGCGGGAGGAGCGGGTTCGTTCGGCACGGTGTCGACCGTGCTCGCCGCCGGCGGCATCCTCGGAGCGGTGCTGGGCGCCCGGCTGCGCCGGCCGTCGGTGCGGCTCGTGGGCGCGCTGGCGGCCGCGGGGGCACTGCTGCAGGTGGTGGCGGGGCTGTCGCCGTCGCTGGCGGTGCTGATCGTGCTGGTACTGCCCATGGCCGTGGTGGAGTCCGTCTCCGACACCGCCGGTACGGCCGTCCTGCAGACCGACCCGCCTGCCCACCTGCGGGGACGGGTGCTGGGTGTGTGGGGCAGCGTCGGCACGGTGTGGGGCCTGGGCGGCCCGCCCGCACTGGGCCTCCTCATGGAACTGGCCGGGCCCCGGGGCGCCCTCGTCACCGGCGGGCTTCTCATCGCCTGCGCGATCGGGGCGGGCTCCCTGCTGCACCGGCGCCGCATCGCGGCGGCGCCGGTGCCCCTCCGCAAGGACGCTCACGAGATGCCGGGCCGGCCGGCCCTGAGCCCGGCTGCCTGAGCGGCACTGCACGAGGGAGGCCTACGGGCGCGCCGCACGGGCCCCTGGGGCCGGCCCCGGGACGGGTGTGCGCTGTGCGGCGCGTGGCATCGCGCCGCACGCCCGCCACCTGCACCTCGACGCCCTGAGCCTGGCGCCGGCAGTCCACGGACACCGCCCCGGGCCCGCGCCTGGCCGGCCCCCGACACGCCGCACGCCGCACGCCGCACGGCGGACACCGGCAGTCGGCCGCCCTGACGCCTAGGGCCGTGGCGCAGCCCCCGCCGCCACCGCCGCCCGGCGGGCCAGCAGGGTCGTGGAGCGGCCGTCGAGGTAGGGCAGGACCACGGCCTGGCCGCCCCAGGTGCGGAGCACCTCCGCCTCGGGCAGGTCCTGGACGGAGTAGTCGCCGCCCTTGACCCAGACGTCCGGTCGCAGCCGGCCCAGTACCGCCTCGGGCGTGTCCTCGTCGAAGACCGCGACGGCGTCGACGCTGCCGAGCGCGGCCAGCACGCGGGCACGGTCCGCCGCCGGGTTGAGCGGGCGGCCCGGGCCCTTGCGGCGGGCGACGGACGCGTCGGAGTTCAGGCACACGATGAGGCAGTCGCCGATGCGCCGGGCGCTCTCCAGCAGGCCGACGTGACCGGCGTGCACCAGGTCGAAGCAGCCCCCGGTGGCGACGACGGTGCCGCCCCGGGACCGGACCAGTTCGGCGAGGCCGAACGCGTCGTGCGCGGACTCGACGGCGGGCCCCGCCGCGGGTTCGGTCCGCCACAGGCCGGGGTTGCCCGCGCCTCCCGCCGCGACGAACGCGGCCGCCTCGGCGACGGCCCGTTGCAGCGCCTCCTCGGGAAGCAGGCCGTCGGCGAGGGCCGCCGCCGTCGTGGCGGCGAAACAGTCGCCCGCGCCACAGGGGTCCCCGGCGGCCCGGTAGGGCACGGGGACGAGCATCGGGGTGCCGGTGCCCGGCCGGACCAGCAGCACCCCGCGTTCGCCGAGGGTGACGGCGACACCGGCGGCCCGCCAGCGCTCGGCGAGACGGGCCCCTCTCTCGGCGAACGCGCCCAGCGTGGTCTCCCCGGAGCCGGGGTGCAGAGCCTGTGCCTCGGCCGCGTTGGGGGTGACGAGGCGGGCTCCGGGCACGGGCGGATCGCCGTTGGGGTGCGGATCCCACACCAGGGGCGTGCGGCGGGCGGCGTCCTCCAGGAGCGGACGCAGGGCCCCGGCGGTGTGCCGGCCGTAGTCGGCGACCAGGACGGCGTGCGCGCCGGCCAGGGCGTCACGGACCGCGTCACCGGGTTCACCGGGGGTGCCGCCGCCCCGGTCGATGCGGACCAGCGGCCGCCCGCCCGCGAGGACGCGGGTCTTGACCGGCAGGGTGCCCTCCAGCGGGATCTCCAGCAGCCGGACCCGGCCGCGCAGGCCGCGCCGTACCGCCTCGCTGGCCTCGTCGTCGCCGAGCGCGGTCACCAGGACCACGTCCCGGCCTCCGCGGGCGGCGAGGGCGGCGGCCAGGCCGGCTCCGCCGGGGTGGCTGTGGTCGCCGGTGACGTCGACGAC
>NZ_POUC01000646.1 GCF_002891435.1 Streptomyces cahuitamycinicus | reverse complement strand
CTAGTCTCGTGGGCTCGGAGAGGTGTATAAGGGACAGGTACGCCCCGCCCGGCGGCGCCGCCGCGAGGGCTCGGTCCTCACCAGGCTCCGGGAGCGGTCCACGGCCGGGCGGGCCGGACCCGTGATCGCCCTGGACCGTCCCGAGCCCGCCGCCCCCGCGAGCACCGACGTACGCCTGCCCGGCGACCTCATCGTTCGCACCACCCCGGACCTGGCCCTCCGGCACGGCATGCAGGTGCCGCTCCTGGTCGACCTCGCCCACCTCTTCGTCTTCGACCAGCACGGCGACCGGATCTGTCCGCACCCGGACCGCCTGCCCGACTTGGGGGAGTGAGGAGCGGCACATCCGGGAGTGGCGGTCCGCGTGCTCTGATGAGCAATGAGCAGGCGTGTCTGGCGCCAGAAAACTATCGCCGCTAGTTTATGTGTCGGACGACGACGCCCCGCCCCGGAGGAAGCGCGATGAAGGCACACGACGGCATGTACATCGACGGCGCCTGGCGCCCCGCCGCCGGCCAGGACGTGATCGAGGTCGTGAACCCGGTCGACGAGCAGGTCATCGGCACGGTCCCGGCGGGCACCGCCGCGGACGTCGACACGGCCGTACGGGCCGCCCGCGCAGCCCTGCCGGACTGGGCCGCCACCCCGCCCGCCGAGCGTGCGGCACGCCTGGGCGCCCTCCGGGAGGTCCTCGTGGCCCGCGCGGACGAGATCGCCGGGACCGTCACGGCCGAACTCGGCTCGCCCCTGAAGTTCTCGCAGGCCGTCCACGCGGGCGTGCCGATCGCCGTGGCGGGCTCGTACGCCGAGCTGGCGGCCACGTACGCCTTCGAGGAGAAGACCGGCAACTCGGTCGTGCACCACGAACCGATCGGTGTCGTGGCCGCGATCACGCCCTGGAACTACCCGCTGCACCAGATCGTCGCCAAGGTCGCCCCGGCCCTCGCGGCCGGCTGCACGGTCGTGGTGAAGCCCGCCGAGGACACCCCGCTGGTCGCCCGCCTCTTCGCCGGCGCGGTGCACGAGGCGGGGCTCCCGGCGGGCGTCTTCAACCTGGTCACCGGCCTCGGTCCGGTCGCGGGGCAGGCCCTCGCCGAGCACCCAGGCGTCGACCTGGTCTCCTTCACCGGTTCCACCGCCGTGGGCCGGCAGATCGCCGCGATCGCCGCCGGGCAGGTCAAGAAGGTCGCCCTCGAACTCGGCGGCAAGTCCGCCAACGTCATCCTCCCGAGCGCCGACCTGGCCAAGGCGGTCAACGTCGGTGTCGCCAACGTGATGTCCAACTCCGGGCAGACGTGCAGCGCGTGGACGCGGATGCTGGTCCACCGCGACCGGTACGACAAGGCGGTCGGGCTCGCCGCGGAGGCCGCCGCCAAGTACGGCGACCGCATCGGCCCGGTCGTAAACGCCAAGCAGCGGGACCGGGTGCGCGGCTACATCGAGCAGGGCGTCGCCGAGGGCGCCCGCCTGGTCGCCGGCGGACCCGAAGCCCCCCGCGAGACGGGCTACTTCGTCAGCCCGACCGTCTTCGCCGACGTCACCGAGGACATGACCATCGCGCAGGAGGAGATCTTCGGACCGGTCCTGTCGATCCTGCGGTACGAGGACGAGGAGGACGCCCTGCGCATCGCCAACGGCACGGTGTACGGCCTGGCCGGCGCCGTCTGGGCAGGCGACGAGGCCGCGGCGGTGGCCTTCGCGCGCCGCATGGAGACCGGCCAGGTCGACATCAACGGCGGCCGCTTCAACCCCCTCGCCCCCTTCGGCGGTTACAAGCAGTCGGGTGTGGGCCGCGAACTGGGCGTGCACGGCCTGGCCGAGTACCTCCAGACCAAGTCCCTCCAGTTCTAGAAGCAGGGGAGTCCCTTCCGTCATGGCTGTCCGCGCCGCCGTCCTGCCCGCCATCGGCTCCCCGCTGGAGATCACCGGTATCGACCTGCCCGACCCCGGGCCCGGCCAGGTCCGCGTCCGGCTCGCCGCCGCCGGGGTCTGCCACTCCGACCTGTCGCTGTCCGACGGCACCATGCGCGTGCCCGTCCCGGCCGTCCTCGGCCATGAGGGCGCCGGCACGGTCGTCTCCGTCGGGGAGGGCGTCGCCCATGTCGCGCCCGGCGACGGGGTCGTCCTCAACTGGGCCCCGTCCTGCGGCGCCTGCCACGCCTGCTCGCTCGGCGAGGTGTGGCTGTGCGCCGACGCCCTCACCGGCGCCGCCGCCGTCTACGCCCGTACCACTGACGGCACCGACCTGCACCCCGGCCTGAACGTCGCCGCGTTCGCCGAGGAGACGGTCGTCTCCGCCTCCTGCGTGCTGCCCGTCCCCGACGGCGTCCCGCTCACCGACGCGGCCCTCCTCGGCTGCGCCGTCCTCACCGGCTACGGCGCCGTCCACCACTCGGCCCGGGTCCGGCAGGGCGAGACGGTCGCGGTGTTCGGGGTCGGGGGAGTGGGCCTGTCCGCACTCCAGGCCGCCCGGATCGCGGGCGCCTCGAAGATCGTCGCGGTGGACGTGTCGGCCGAGAAGGAGGAGCTGGCCAGGGCGGCCGGCGCCACCGACTACGTCGTCGCCTCCGACACCACCGCCCGCGAGATCCGCGGCCTGACCGGCAAGCAGGGCGTCGACGTCGCCGTCGAGTGCGCCGGCCGCGCGGTCACCATCCGCACCGCCTGGGACTCCACCCGCCGCGGCGGCCGCACCACGGTCGTCGGCATCGGCGGCAAGGACCAGCAGGTCACCTTCAACGCCCTGGAGATCTTCCACTGGGGCCGCACCCTCTCCGGCTGCGTCTACGGCAACTCCGACCCGGCCCGGGACCTCCCCGTCCTGGCCGGACACATCCGCGCGGGCCGCCTCGACCTGAGCGCGCTGGTGACGGAACACATCTCCCTGGACGGCATTCCGGCGGCCTTCGAGAACATGCTGGCGGGCAGGGGCGGCCGGGCCCTGGTCGTCTTCTAGCCAGCCCCGTGCGGTACCCCGGCCTCCCGCGAGGCCGGGGTCTTCGGCGAGCCCGGGCCGCGTTCGATGCCGAGTACAGGCAAAAGTCCTGGTGCGCGACCCGTTGACGCACATACCGTCCGGTCAGTACGTTCCCCGGAGCGCGAGCCACCCCCCGTTCCTGTCCCTTATACACATCTGACGCTGCCGACGAACTCTAGGGTGTAGAATTCGGTGGTCGCCGTCTCATTAAAAAAAAAAA
>NZ_POUC01000645.1 GCF_002891435.1 Streptomyces cahuitamycinicus | reverse complement strand
GAGTTCGTCGGCAGCGTCAGATATGTATAAGAGACAGGTATTCGCGGGCGCGTTGGACGGCTTCGTGTACGGCTTTCTTCCTGGCCTCGCGGTGGGCGGGTGAGTCGGGGCGCAGGGCCCACCAGGGGCCGTCGACGCGGGTGAGGTCGAGGTCGGCGAGGCGGGTGGTGAGTTCGCCGAGGGCGGTGAAGTCGGTGAGTTCGGCGGTGACGCGGACGCTGCCGTGGTAGGTGCGGACGCGTTCGCCGCGGCCGTGTTTGGTGAGTTCGGGGGTGATGGAGAAGGCGCCGGTTTCCAGGCGTTCGACGGCGTCGCCGTAGGTTTTGACGAGGTCGAGGACGACGGCGTTGCGGCGGGTGAGGTCGTCGAGGGCGGAGCGGCGGTCGCGGCCGCGGGCGGCGACGGTGATGCCGATGCGGGCGATCTCGGGGTCGACTTCGAGGCGGGCTTCGCCGCGGACGGCGATGCGGGGTGCTTCGGGTGTGCCGTAGGGGACGGCGGGCTGGGAGGCGTCTGGGGTGGCCGCGGTCATACGTCCCACTCTGTCATGTGTGGGTTGGTTGGCGGCCGGGGATGCGGGGGGTCGAGTCATCAGATCGCAACCTGGCGGGTCTGTTGCGGTCGGTCATGTGCGGGTCAGAATCTACGCGCGTTATCTACGCGCGTCGTTCACAGATTCCGCGAGGAGCCAGACATGCCGTTGAACCGCCGGAAGTTCCTGGAGAAGTCCGCCGTGACCGGGGCGGGGGTGGCGCTGGCCGGTGCGGTCGCAGCGCCGGGTGCGCAGGCGGCCGAGGCGAAGCGTGGTGCCAAGCGGTACGCGTTCACCGTGCTGGGGACGACGGACCTGCACGGCAACGTCTTCAACTGGGACTACTTCACGGACCAGGAGTTCGACGACAAGGACCACAACGACGTCGGTCTCGCGAAGGTCTCCACCCTGGTCAACCGGGTCCGTGCGGAGAAGGGGCGCCGTAACACGCTGCTGATCGACGCGGGCGACACCATTCAGGGCACGCAGTTGTCGTACTACTACGCCAAGGTGGACCCGATCACGGCCGAGGGCGGCCCGGTGCATCCGATGGCGCAGGCGATGAACGCGATGGGGTATGACGCGGCGGCGCTCGGCAACCACGAGTTCAACTACGGCATTCCGGTGCTGCGGAAGTTCGAGCAGCAGTGTCGTTTCCCGCTGCTGGGGGCGAACGCGCTGGACGCGAAGACGGGGCGGCCGGCGTTCGCTCCGTACAGCATGCACCGGCTGCGTACGCCGTTCGGGCGGGATGTGAAGGTGGCGGTGCTGGGGCTGACCAACCCGGGCATCGCGATCTGGGACAAGGCGAACGTGCAGGGGAAGATGACGTTCCCGGGTCTGGAGGAGCAGGCGGCGAAGTGGGTGCCGAGGCTGCGGTCGATGGGTGCGGACGTGGTCATCGTGTCGGCGCACAGTGGTTCGTCGGGGACGTCGTCCTACGGTGACCAGCTGCCGTACGTCGAGAACGCGGCGGGGTTGGTGGCGGAGCAGGTGCCGGGGATCGACGCGATCCTGGTCGGGCACGCGCACACGGAGATCCCGGAGTACTTCGTCACGAACAAGAAGACCGGCAAGCGGGTCCTCTTGTCGGAGCCGCTGAAGTGGGGCCAGCGGCTGACGCTGTTCGACTTCGAGCTGGTCTGGGAGAGGGGCTGCTGGAAGGTCGAGAAGGTGGGCGCGAAGGTTCTCAACTCCAACACGGTGGAGGAGGACCCGAAGATCACGAAGCTGCTCGGGGACGAGCACGAGAAGGTCGTGGGTTACGTCAACCAGGTCGTCGGGACCAACGCGGCGGAGATGACGTCGGCCGAGGCGCCGTACAAGGATGTGCCGATCATCGATCTGATCAACCATATCCAGGCGGACACGGTGAAGCAGGCGCTGGCGGGCACGGAGTACGCCGCGTTGCCGGTGCTGTCGCAGGCGGCGTGCTTCTCGCGCAGCGCGCGGATCCCGGCCGGTGAGGTGACGATCCGGGATGTGGCGGGTCTGTACGTCTTCGAGAACACGCTGGAGGCGCGTCTGATGACGGGTGCGCAGATGAAGGCGTATCTGGAGTTCTCGGCGAACTACTTCGTGCAGACGGCGCCGGGTGCCGCGGTGGATCCGGCGAAGCTGACGAACGCGAACGGTACGCCGGACTACAACTACGACGTGGTGAGTGGTCTGTCGTACGAGATCGACATCGCGAGGCCGGCCGGTTCGCGGGTGACGAATGTGCGGTTCGAGGGGGAGCCGCTCGTGGACGACGCGACGTTCGTGTTCGCGGTGAACAACTACCGGGCCAACGGCGGCGGGAACTTCCCGCATGTCGCCGCGGCCCGGTTGCTGTGGTCGAACTCGGAGGAGATCCGCAACACCATGATCGCCTGGGTGAAGGCGAAGGGTTCGATCGACCCGGCCGGGTTCGCGGGGGTGGATTGGAAGCTCACGCGTGAGGGCATGCCCGTCTTCTGAGGCGCGGCGCCGGTGGTGAGTGCCGGGTGTTTCGTCACCTTCGGTCGTCGACGAGCGGGGTCAGTGCCGGTGCCTGGCGGGGCGGCGGGACGTGTGCCCGCTGGGTGAGGCCGAAGGTGGTGAAGGCGGTGCGGGCGGGGAGTGCGTAGGCTTCCCCGCCCGTCAGGGCGTTGAGGATGATCGCGCTGCGCCAGGCGGCGAGTCCGAGGTCGGGGGCGCCGACGCCGTGGGTGTGGGTTTCGGCGTTCTGGACGTAGGCCGTGCCGGTGACGGCGGGGTCGAGGACGAGTCGGTAGTCCTCGTCGATGCGGGGGCGTTCCTGGTTGTCGCGGCGCATGTAGGGGTCGAGGCCGGCGAGGATCCGGTCGAGGGGGCGTTCGCGGTAGCCGGTGGCGAGGACGACGGCGTCGGTGGTGAGGCGGGAGCGGCTGTCCTGGAGGGTGTGTTCCAGGTGCAGTTCGACTTTGGTGGTGGCGAGCCGGCCGGCGGTGCGGACGTGGACGCCGGGGGTGAGGACGGCGTCGGGCCAGCCGCCGTGCAGGGTGCGGCGGTAGAGCTCGTCGTGGACGGCGGCGATGGTGGCGGCGTCGATGCCTTTGTGCAGCTGCCACTGGCCGTCGATGAGCCGGTCGCGGGCTGTCTCTTTTACACATCTGACGCTGCCGACGAACTCTAGGGTGTAGAT
>NZ_POUC01000644.1 GCF_002891435.1 Streptomyces cahuitamycinicus | reverse complement strand
GGTGGAGAACAGCGCGTCCGCCCACCCACCCCCACAGGTGAAAAACCCGGGCGAAACGACTCCATCCAGCCCAGCGGGCATCAACCCGGATTCGGGAACTTCCGATCCGACTGGAGAATCCGCGCCGTCGGAGACGGCCGAGGCGCACCGACAACAGACCCCGGAGGCAGAGCCGCTCATGCAGCGCACCACGACCGCGACGCCGGCCCTACTGGTGAACGTGCCCATGCGCAACACCTCGTTCGTCGGCCGTCAGGCGCTGCTGAGGGCCGTGGAGGAGCAGCTCGCCGCCCAGGACACAGCGGCCGTCCTGCCCAACGCCCTGCACGGCCTCGGCGGCGTCGGCAAGTCCCAGCTGGCGCTGGAGTACATCTACACCCACCAGCGTGACTACCGGATCATCTGCTGGATCCCCGCCGAACGCGAGAGCCTCATCCTGGCCGCGCTCTCCTCCCTCGCCTCCCAGCTGGGCGTCGCCCCCGTCGGCCAGGACAGCATGGGCGCCGCAGCGGCCAACACGGCCGTGCCCGCGGTGCTGGAGGCGCTGCGCACCGGGACGCCCTACGACAACTGGCTGCTGGTCTTCGACAACGCCGAGGACATCGAGGCGGTGCGCGGCTACTTCCCGCACAACGGACCGGGCAAGGTCATCGTCACATCCCGGAACCGGGGCTGGGAACGGGTGGCCACCTCGCTGCCGGTCAACGTCTTCGAGCGCGAGGAGTCCATCGAACTGCTGCAGAAGCGCGCCGCGGACCTGCCCCGGGAGGACGCCGACCGCCTCGCCGAAGCACTCGGCGACCTGCCGCTCGCCGTGGAGCAGGCGGGCGCCTGGCTCGGCGTCACCGGCATGGAGGTCGACGAGTACCTCGACCTGCTCGCCCGGCGCAGTCCGGAGATCCTGGAGATCGAGCAGAGCCCCGACTACCCGGTCTCCGTCGCCGCCGCCTGGGACATCTCCCTGGAGCGCATCAGGGAGAACAACCCGGGTGCCCGCCAGCTCCTCGACATCTGCGCCAGCATGGCCCCCGAGCCGATCCCGCGGTCGATCCTGCGCAGCAGCCGGGGCGTCAACATCACACCGCAGATCGACCCGATGCTCCGCGAGCCGATCAGACTCAACCGCGCCATCCGGGACCTCAGCCAGTTCTCCCTGATCAAGGTCGACCCGCGCGCGGGCACCCTTCAGATGCACCGCCTGCTCCAGACCGTGCTCCTCGCCAAGCTGAGCGAAGAGGAACGCGAGCGGATGCGGGACGCCGCCCACCAGCTGCTGTCCGCCGCCAACCGCGGCTCCTACGGAGCCTCCCAGGGGTGGCGCGACTATCAGGCGCTGCTGCCTCACGTACTCGCCTCCCAGGCGGTGACCAGCACCGACCCCTATGTGCGTGACCTCGTCTACGACACGATGTGGTTCCTCTACTACTGGGGCGACCACGAGAACGCCGCGGTCTTCGGCCGGCAGGCATGGAGCGCCTGGCTCGCCGCATCGGGCGAGGACGACATCTACGTCATCCGGATGACCAAGGGCTTCGCCTTCCTGCTGCGTCAGGTCGGCCAGATCGCCGAGTCGATCCCGCTCACCGAGAAGGCGCTGGAGGTCTCCCGCCGGGTGCAGGTCGAGCCCGAGGAGCTCATCGACTCCCTGTGCGAGATGTCCGACGCCCGCCGGTACCAGGGCCGCTTCCAGGAAGCGCGGAACCTGGGCCGGGAGGCCACCGAACTGGCCCGCTCGCTGTTCGGCCCCGATGATCCCGCCACCCTGCGGAGCAGCCACAGCTGGGGCGTCGACCTGAGACTGTGCGGGGAGTTCAGGGAAGCGCTGCCGCTGGACGAGGAGACCGCCCGCCAGCGCGACATGCTGCTCGGCGACGCCAGCTTCTTCACGCTCAACACCCTGCACTGCGTCGGCATCGACATGCGGGAGGCGGGCCGGTACCCCGGGGCGCGCGAATGGCAGGAGGACGTCTACCGCAGGGCCGCAGCAGCGCTCGGTGACAAGCACCCCCTGACGCTGCGCATCGCCCGTGACCTCGGAGTCTGCCGCCGCAGAGACGGAGACCTCGCCGAGGGCGCCAAGCTCGCCGAGGAGACCCTGCGCAACTTCAAGTCCCGCTACGGCGACGAGCACCTCGACTCGCTGACCACGGCGACCAACGTCTGCGTCGACCGGCGCCTGTCCGGAGACCTGGAGGGCTCGCGGCGCCTTGCGGAGTCCACCGTGGCCAGGCTGCTACGGCGCCTCGGACCGAACCACGCGCACACCCTGGTGACCAGGGCGAACCTGGCCGCCACCGAGCGGGCCCTGGGTTCCCTGGACACCGCGCAGGAACTGGAGGACGACGTGGTGCGCCGACTGGGTGACACGGTCGGAGCGCAGCACGTCATCGCACTCACCGTCGGCATCGGCCAGGCCAACACCGCCTACGCGCGGCTCGACTTCGAGCGGGCGCACGCGATCGACTCCGCCAACCTGCCGCTGCTGAGCGAAGTGGCGGGTGGGGACCATCCGCTCACCCTCTCCTGCCTCTCCAACCTCGCGCTCGATCTGCGGGGCCTCGGGCGCGGTGACGAGGCGGACGTGCTCCAGCGCAAGGCGGTGGAGGGCTTCGCGGGAGTGCTGCGCACCGACCACCCCTGGCTGCAGGCTGCCCGCCAGCGCCGCCGCATCGAGTGCGACATCGCTCCCATGCCCATGTGAGGCCGGTCAACTTCCTTGTGGTACTGGTAAGTTGGTACCACAAGGACAGTCGTGTCACGGGGGGCGCATGACGGCGGTCGTGTTCGTCCATGGGACCGGGGTCCGCGAGCCGGGCCTCACCGCGCTGGTCGCGCGGGTGACGGCCGGACTGGGTGAACAGCGCGACGGCCTTCGCGTGGTGCCCTACGCCTGGGGAGCGGCACACGGTGCCACGCTCGCGGCCGGCGGGGCCAGCCTGCCGCCCCGCTCCGGCACCACACGCGGCATCGGCGAAGGCCCGTCACAACCGCTCCCCGGCGACGAGACGGCCGCGACCTGGGCCGCCCTCTACGCCGACCCGTCGGCCGAACTGGCTCTGGCAGCCGCCGGATCCGGCCCTGCCGTCGAACGCCCGCCCGGCACCGTACCGCCGCAGCAGCGCATCCGTGCGCTGCTCACCGCACTCGCCGCCCGGGGCGACGAACCAGGAGCCGAGGCGGGCCCCGGGCTGGCCCGCGCCGCCACCGACCTGGCCGCCCACCCCCTGCTCGGCCC
>NZ_POUC01000643.1 GCF_002891435.1 Streptomyces cahuitamycinicus | reverse complement strand
GGCCGGCCCATCCGGGCTCCCGCCCGTTTCCCACCCTTCGCCGCCCCCCGCCTGTCTCGCTCAACGGCAAGGAGCCGCATCATGCGTATCACTACCCGTCACGCTGTCAGAACCGTCCAGACCCTGTGCGTCACCCTCACGGCAGCCCTCGTGGCCACCGGCTGCGGCCGGAGCGAGGACTCCGGCCCCGGCAACGATGCGCCCGCCAAGATCGGCGCGGGCAAGGCCAAGGGGACGGTGGTCATGTGGTCCATGGGCGACCCCGACGAAGACCTGAAGGAGCTGGCCAAGAAGTTCGAGCAGGAGAACCCGGACGCAGACGTCAAGATCACCGCAGTCCCGTGGGACGGCGCCCACGACAAGTTGACCACCGCGATAGCCGGTGGCAACACACCGGACATGTCCATGGTGGGCAGCACCTGGATGGCCGAGATGGCCGCCTTGAACGGCTTCCAGGCCACCCCGACGTCGATCAAGTCCTCGGACTTCTACCCCGGCCAGTGGGACACCACCAAGTACAAGAACACCTCCTACGGCGTCCCGTTCATCGCCGACACCCAAGCGGTCTTCTACCGGACCGATCTCACGGCGAAGGCCGGCATCAAGGGCGCCCTGGCCGGCGACTGGGACGGGTACCTGAAGGATCTCAAGGCCATCCAGGCCACCGCCGGCAAGGAGAACCCCAAGCTGCGCCATGCCAGCGGGCTGGTGATGGGCTTCAACTCCTGGATTTTCTGGGTGCCGATGGTCTGGCAGCAGGGCGGTGACATCTACGACGCCAAGACCGGGAAGTTCACCTTCGACTCGCCCGAGGTCGCCAAGGCGCTGGGGGACTACGCGAGCGTCCCGAAGCAGGGCTTGGCGCCGACGGACAGGTCGGACAATGTGCAGGGCTTCCGCGACGGGCTGATCGCCGTTTACCAGGAGGGTGCGTGGGCCGGCGGCAGCCTCCACAAGGACGCCCCAGAGCTGGACGGCAAGTGGAAGACCATGCCGATGCCGTACACCAAGCAGCCCGCCGGGTTCGCCGGCGGCAGCGACCTGGCGGTGTTCAAGGAGGCCAAGAACCCCGACGCGGCATGGAAGTTCGCCCAATTCCTGACCGAGCCCGCCAACCTCGCGACCTATTCCAAGGCCACCGGCAGCCTGCCTCCTTCGCCCCAGGCGTGGACCGAGGGGAAGCTGACCGAGGACGAGAACTTGAAGGCGTTCGCCGAGCAGCTCGAGGTCGGCAAGGCGCCGCCCGCCATCACGACCTGGCAGCAGATCGCCGACACCATCGACTCCGAATTGGAGAAGCTGACCCTCGGCAAGGCCACCGTCGCCGAGGTGCAGAAGACGCTGCAGTCCAAGGCCACCAGCATCGGCACGGGTCGCTGAGCGCCGCCGCGTGAGTATCCCTCGTACGGACGGATGACATCCATGTCCACGAAAACGCTCCCCGAGCGGGGCAACACCCACGAGCAGGGCACCGCGGGGTCGGAACGGAGTGCCGATCGCCGGCGCTCCGGGCTCCGGAGCACGGCGCGCGGCAGGCAGACCCGGGCCGCCTGGCTCCTCGCCGCCCCGTACCTCGCGCTGTTCGCGGCCTTCATGCTGCTGCCGGTGGTGTGGTCGCTGCTGATGGGCCTGACCGACACCAAGAGCGCGGACCTGCGCACACCGCTGAACGTGTCGTTCGTCGGCTTCGACAACTACGTACGCCTCTTTGAGGACCCGCAGTTTTTCACGGCCCTGCGCAACACGGCCGTGTTCGTCCTGGTGGCCCTGCCCCTGACGCTGGCCGCCGGGCTCGCGGCGGCGGTTGCCCTCGACCGGGGCATCCGCCGCTTCCGGGCCGTCTTCCGGGTCGGCTTCTACCTGCCGGTGATCACCAGCATCGTGGCCGTCGCCGTGGTGTGGAAGACGCTCCTGGAACCTCGCGCGGGACTGGCGAACCTCGTCCTGGGCTGGTTCGGGATCGACGGTCCGGCATGGCTGGCGGACACCCGCTTCGCCCTGCCCGTCATGATCGTGATGGCGGTGTGGCGCAACCTCGGCACGGTCATGATCATCATGCTGGCGGGTCTGCAGTCCGTCCCGCAGTCCCTGATGGAGGCGGCCGAACTCGACGGCGCCGGGCCCTGGCAGCGGTTCTGGCGGGTCACCTTCCCGCTCCTGCGGCCGGCCCTGCTGCTGACCGCCGTGACCACCGGCATCGGCTATCTGCAGTTCTTCGACGAGCCGTTCGTGATGACCGATGGCGGACCGCTGGACTCCACCCTGTCGGCGACGTTGTACGCCTACAAGCAGTTCGGCAACGGCAACTACGAGATGGCGTCGGCCGCCGGCTACGTCATCTTCGTCCTCATCGTCGCGCTGACCGTGCTGCAGTTCCGCGTGCTGCGAGACAAGGACTGATGCCTCATGAGTACCCTCTCCACTCTCCGAACGCCACAACAGGGCACGAACCGCGCCCTGAGGCGTCGCCGCATCCGGCAGAACTGGGGCCAGCCCTGGCTGTACATACCGCTCGCCGGCGCCCTGCTGCTGATGGTCGCGCCGTTCCTGTGGATGCTGTCCGGGTCGTTCAAGCCCGAGGCCGACATCCGCAGGGTCCCGCCCGTCCTGATACCCACGGTGCCCACGACTGCCAACTACGGCGAGCTGTTCAGCACGCTCGACTTCACGAGTATGTTCGCCAACTCCGTGATCGTGGCCCTCGCCGTCACCACGGGTAACTTGATCTTCTGCTCGATGCTCGGATACGCCCTGGCCAAGCTGGAGTTCCGCGGGCAGCGCGCCGTTTTCCTGCTGGTCATGGGGACGCTCATGATCCCCGGCCTGGTCACCTTCGTACCGCTGTACGTGCTGGTGGCCAACATGCAGCTGACCGGCTCCCTGCTCGGGCTGATCCTGCCGTTCCTCGCCACCCCGTTCGGGGTGTTCCTGATGCGGCAGTTCATCTCCACCCTGCCCGACGAACTCATCGACGCCGCCCGCGTCGACGGCTGCCGCGAACTGGCCATCTTCGCGAAGATCATCCTTCCGCTGACCAAGCCCGCCCTCGCCACCCTCGGGATCATCACCTTCCTCGGCTCCTGGAACAACTTCCTGTGGCCCTTGGTCGTGGCCCAGAACGAGAGCCAGTACACCCTCCCCGTCGGCCTTGCACTGGCCAGCAGCGGACAAACCTTCACCCGCTTCGGCATCCTGCTCGCCGGCGCCATGGTCGTTCTGCTGCCGGTGATGATCGTCTTCC
>NZ_POUC01000642.1 GCF_002891435.1 Streptomyces cahuitamycinicus | reverse complement strand
CCCCCCAGCCCTCCGCCCCACGGCCACGTCATGTCTCCGCCGAGGAGGACATCCCCGAGGACGACGACCCCGACCTCGACGAGTCAGCCCTCTCCGGTCAGGAGCTGATCGTGAGGGAGCTGGGAGCGACGGTGGTCGAGGAGTTCACGAACGAGTAACCGGGGCTCGCAGGCGAACGGCCAGGGCTCCTAGAGGAACGGCCAGGACTCGCAGGTGAACGGCCAGGACTCGCATGCGGAGCCTGCCGGAGGAGGGCGCGGCGCCGCCCTCCTTGGAGGAACCTCCAGCTCCAGTTCCCCCCTCCCCTCGGTGGCCCGCACAAAGGGAACCCAGCGCCTCCCGTTAGGCTGACCCCCGTGAAGGTCCTCGTCATCGGCAGCGGCGCCCGCGAACACGCCCTGTGCCACTCCCTGTCCCACGACCCCGACGTCACCGCGCTGCACTGCGCTCCCGGCAACGCAGGTATCGCCGAGGTCGCCGAGCTGCACCAGGTCGACGCCCTGGACGGCGCGGCCGTCACCGCGCTGGCCACCCGCCTCGGAGCGGAGCTCGTGGTCGTCGGCCCGGAGGCCCCGCTGGTCGCCGGTGTCGCCGACGCCGTGCGCGAGGCGGGCATCCCGGTCTTCGGTCCGTCCGGGCGGGCCGCGCAGCTCGAAGGCTCCAAGGCCTTCGCGAAGGACGTCATGGCGGCGGCCGAGGTGCCCACGGCCCGGTCGTACGTCTGCACCACACCGGAAGAGGCCGACGCGGCCCTCGATGCCTTCGGGCCCCCGTACGTCGTCAAGGACGACGGGCTCGCCGCAGGCAAGGGTGTCGTCGTCACCGACGATCTCGAAGCGGCCCGGGCCCACGCGGCGGCCTGCGAGCGCGTGGTCATCGAGGAGTACCTCGACGGCCCCGAGGTCTCCCTGTTCGCCGTCACCGACGGCGAGACGGTCGTCCCCCTCCAGCCCGCCCAGGACTTCAAGCGCGCACTGGACGGCGACGAGGGCCCCAACACCGGCGGCATGGGCGCGTACTCCCCGCTGCCGTGGGCCGACCCGAAGCTGGTCGACGAGGTGCTGCAGACCGTGCTGCAGCCCACCGTGGACGAGATGCGGCGGCGCGGCACACCCTTCTCCGGCCTGCTCTACGCCGGTCTCGCGATCACCTCCCGCGGTGTCCGCGTGATCGAGTTCAACGCCCGGTTCGGCGACCCCGAGACCCAGGTCGTCCTGGCCCGGCTCAAGACGCCGCTGGCCGGTCTGCTGATGGCCGCCGCCACCGGCAACCTCGCCCACCTGGAGCCGCTGCGCTGGAGCGACGACGCGGCCGTGACCGTCGTCGTCGCCTCGCACAACTACCCCGGCACCCCGCGCACCGGCGACGCCATCACCGGTCTCGACGAGGTCGCCGCCGAGGACGCCCCGCATGCGTACGTGCTGCACGCCGGCACCCGGCAGGAGGGGGACGCCGTCGTCAGCGCGGGCGGCCGCGTCCTGTCCGTGACGGCCACCGGCGAGGACCTCACCGAGGCCCGCGACCGCGCCTACACGGCCGTCGGCCGCATCCGCCTCGACGGCTCCCAGTACCGCACGGACATCGCCGCGAAGGCGGCGGGCGCGTAACCGGCCTGCGACGGGAAGGGAAAACCACCCCGCCGCCGATGAACCCCACAGGCCCCGGATCCGTCTCAGGATCCGGGGCCTGGCGCATGCGAGAGGTGGGGTCTGACACATGCGAGAGGCAGGGCCGGAAGTATGCGAGAGGTGGGGGCCTGATGCTCGCTATCCGTCATCCACCTCTCCCCAAAGCCATTCCATCGAGTGACCGATGCCCTTTCCGGCTGACGGGGAGCGGAGCCCCAACTAGGGTGCGGCGCAAGCGTTCCGGCACTTGGCCCACCGGCATTGCGATGTCAGTGGCGGGTGCCACAGTGGGGGAGTGAGCAAGGGCAGCATCAGGTCAACGGGGAGGGGGTGAGGTCGGTCGTGACCGGAATGGGTGTGGAAGCAGGCGCGCAGGCCGCGCGGGCACGGGCACTGGCCGTGCTGCGCATCCGAAGCCGTGCCCTGGCCGTCGCCCTGCTGCCGGCCGCCGTTGCCGTGATCCTGCTCGCGGGCGCCGTCGGCGACCGCCTGGAGGGCCCCGTCTGGGACGCGGCCCGCTGGGTCCTGACGCCGGTCGCGGCCCTCGTGCTGCTCGCCGCCGCCGGGATCGCCCTGGTCGTCGCCCGGGCCCGGCCCGCCATGAGCCCGACGGTCCCGGTCACCGAGCAGGCGGCTCCCGACCTGTACCGGATGGTGCGCGACCTCGCCGACCGCCTCGACGTCCCAGCCCCCTCTGCGATAGCGCTCACCCCGGACTGCGACAGCTGGCTGGAGGACCGCACGCACCCGGCCCACGGCCCGCCCCCGGCCGAGGAGCACCACGACATAGCGGGAGCGGGGAAACAGGCGCACCGCCGGCACCCCGTCGCGCCGGTCCTCGTCATCGGCTCCCCGTTCCTGTGGTGGATGCGGGTCGGTGAACTGCGCGCGGTCCTCGCCCCGGTCATCGCCGGTACGGGCCCCTCGGCCCACCCGGACATAGCCGCCGCCCGGCGCTTCGTCCGGGGTCTGGACGCCGCGGTGGCAGTGGCCTCGGCACCCCGTCGCGAGCCGGTGTCCCGGGCGGTGCTCGCCGGGGTCGGCTGGGTCGCCCGGCTTCTGCTGCGCAGCTGCCGCGGTCATGCCGCTGAGATGGAGCGGGGTGTGGCGGCCGCGGCCGCGGAGCGTGCACAGGCTGTGGATTACGGGCTGCGGATCGTTGCCCAGGAGCAGGTGGGCCTGGCGTACGCGGGGTGGGACCGGCTGCTGACCCGGGTGGCGCTGCCCGCCTGGCGGATGGGCCGCTGGCCGTCCCGGCTGGACGCCGGTGTGGTCGCGGCGCTCACGGAGCTGTCCCGGCGCGACCGCCTGGCGGAGGGCTTCGCGTCCCGGCTGGGCGAGCGGCCCGCCTGCGATCTGCTGGAGGAGCCGGGCACGGTCGACGAGGCCGCCTCCCTCCTCGCCGCCCGCCTCTTCCACGGCGGCCCCGCCGGGTCGGGGCCCGACTGGTCGCCGGTGGCCTGGAGCGAGTATCCGGAGGAGGTCGTCGACCGCAAATGGCGCCTCGACGCGGCCCGCCTGCACCGCGTCCTGGACACCATGGGCGTCCGCCCCGCGAGCGGCCCCGCGGCTCCCGCGACCGGCGCCCCCACCCTGTCCCGCGTCCTCGACCACCTGACGG
>NZ_POUC01000641.1 GCF_002891435.1 Streptomyces cahuitamycinicus | reverse complement strand
GTCTCGGGCCAGCAGGCCGGCGATGCTGCCGGCGGTCGCGCCGTTGGAGTCGGTGTCCCAGCCGCCGCTCACCACGCGGCAGATCGAGCCGGAGAAGTCGCCGTTCGCGTGGGTGGCGTGCAGTTCGTCGACGACCGTGGCGAAGTCGTCGTGTTCCCGGGCCAGTTCGACTGCGTGCTGGACGGCTCGGGCGAGGCGGGAGCGTGGCGGGACGACGGTGAGACCGGTGCGCAGGCAGGTGTGGACGTCGTGTTCGCCTGTCGCGGCGGCCGCGATGGCGGCCGCCGCGAACATCGCCGCGTAGACGCCGTTGGCGGTGTGGGTGAGGGTGGCGTCGCGGTGGGCCTGTTCCGCGGCGGCGGCCGGGTCGCCGGGGTTGGTCCAGCCGTGGACGTCGGCGCGGATCAGGGCGCCGATCCACTCGCGGAACGGGTTGCGGTGGCGGGCGGTGTGCGGGGGTTCCAGGCCGGTGAGGAGATTGCGGTAGGCGACCCGTTCGGCGGTGAAGGTGCGGCCGGCGGGGAGTTCGTCCAGCCAGGTCCCGGCCACCTCCGTGGTGGTGAAGTCTCTGCCGTGGCGCTGGAGGAGGACGAGGTTGAGCAGGGGGTAGTCGAGGTCGTCGTCCTCGGGCATGCCGTCGATGTTCTCGGCGAGGGAGGTTGTCGCCGAGCGGCGGTTCCAGGGGTGCTTGCGGAGGAGGTCTTCGGGGACGCCCCGGGCGGTGAAGTAGGTGGTGAGGGGCCAGTTGCCGGTGGAGTTGGCCAGTCGGCGGATGGCGTCGAGGGGGAGTTTCTCGACGGGTTTGCCCAGGAGGCAGCCGGTGGCGCGGCCGAGCCAGGCGGCTTCGAGGTGGTGCGGGGTGGTGGCCGGGGTGCCCGCGTGCTCGGGCCAGTCGGGGCAGGCGGCTCTGATCGCGTTCAGGTCCGTCGGTTCGTCGTCCGCCAGCGCGCTCGGCAGGTCGGCCAGTTCGTCCAGGAGGTCTTGTGCGAGTCGGCGCAGGTAGCGGGAGGCCGGGGTGGGGGAGGCGCCCGCGGTGGCCGGAGCCTGCGGGCCGCCCGCCGCTCGCCAGCGGGCCGCGACGGCCTTCGGCTCCCGGCCGTCCTGGGCCGCCTGGCGGAGTTCGTGGCCGATCAGGTCCTCCGGCTGGACCCAGGTCAGTCGGAGCATTCCCGGCCTCCGAGGGACGTGAAGGCCTGCTCGTGGGTGCGTCGGCGGACCACGTCCCGGGAGAAGATCTCGCGGGCCACGGCGGTGAGGGCGGTCGCCGGTTCCCAGAGGTCCAGGCGGCTGGCTTCCGCGACCGTCTTGGCCCAGTCCTCCGGGACCGGCGAGCCCAGGGCTCCCGCCAGGGCGCCGGCCATCGTGGCGATGGAGTCGCAGTCGCGGCCGTAGTTCACCGCGCCGAGGACCGCGTGCCGGTAGTCGCCCCGTGCCACCAGCACCATGCCCAGCGCGACCGGCAGTTCCTCGATCGCGTGCAGGCGGGAGGGGCGGCGGGCGCCGAGCGAAGGGGCGCGGTAGTCGGGGCCCACCGTGTCGTAGGGGGCGACCGCCTCGCGCAACGGGCGCAGTGCCGACTCGCAGTCCGTGTGGCGGGACGCCTCCTCGCAGACCCGCTCGATCGCGGCCCCGGTGCCGTCCTTCGCGAGGGAGAGGCACGTCGAGACGACCGAGTCGGGGGTCGCGCCCGGCGTGCACGCCGCCGCCACGGCCGCCGCCAGGACGCCCGCCGCCTCACGGCCGTACGACGACTGGTGCGCCCCGGCGACGTCGAGGGCCTCGGCGTAGGCCGCCTGCGGGTTGGCGGCGTTGACCAGGCCGACCGGGGCCATGTACATCGCCGCCCCGCAGTTGACGATGTTGCCGGTGCCGGCCTCGCGCGGGTCGGCGTGGCCGTAGTGGATCCTCGTCACCAGCCACTTCTCCGCCAGGAAGATCCGCTGGAGGGGGAGGGCCTCCGACTCCAGTTCCGGGATCCAGCGCGGCTCGGTCATCAGGTCGGGGACGAGGTGGCCGGCGATCGCGTAGGCGTCGAGGTGGTCGCGCACCCGGGCGTAGACGCGGACCAGGGCGTGCGTCATCAAGGTGTCGTCGGTGACGTGGCCGTCGCCCTTGTGGTACGGGGCGAGGGGGCGGGCCGTGCGCCAGTCGTCGCCGTGCCAGGGGCCGACGATGCCGTGGACGCGGCCGCCGTGGCGTTCCAGGATCTGCTCGGGGGAGTAGCCCTCGACGGGTCCGCCGAGGGCGTCGCCGACGGCGGCTCCGACCAGCGATCCGGTGATCCGTTCGTCCAGTGTGGTGTTTTGGTGCGGTTTGGGCTTCATGGCCGCATCATCCACCGGGGCGTGCCGGTTGTACGGCTTCCAGGAGTCCGGCGAGTTCCACGAGGTCCGTGCCGGTGAGGTGGGGCAGGACGCAGCCGGAGAGGGTGCGGCAGGTCTCCCGCCAGGAGGCGGGGATCGAAGCGCCGCCGCCCAGGGCGCCGGTGAGGGCGCCCGCCAGGGCCGGGGCGGAGTCGGCGACGCGGGACAGGCAGGCCGCCGCGGGGATCGCCTCCGCGATGCGGCCGCGGGCCGCGGTGGCCAGGGCGAGGGCGACCGGGACCGTCTCGGCGGCGGCGATGCCGTAGCTGTAGACATGGTCGACGATCTGGTGCTCCAGGGGCGGGACCAGGGCGAAGGCGCTGTCCGCGTCGGCGGCGAGCCGCAGGGCGTGCCGGGCGTTGCGGCCGATCTCCGTCTCCTGGGGCAGTTCGGCGAGGGCGGCGGTGACACAGGCGTCGACGTGTGCGCCGTCCAGGGCGAGGGCGAGGGCCGCCGCCATCGCGCGGGCGCCGTGCACGCCGTCGCCGTCCTGGGTGTAGCGGGCGTCGAACTCGGCTAGGTCGGCGGCGCGCCGGGGGTCTCCAGGGTGGGCCACGGCCAGGACGCAGGCGCGTACGCAGGCGGCGTCGTCGAAGTAGTGCGGGTTGTCGTGGCCGGTGGCGGGCGGGCGCAGGCCGGTGGCGAGGTTGCCGAGGCCGGCGCGGACGGAGATGCGGGCGCGCAGGGGGAGGACGGCGGACTCGATCTCGGGGGCGCGTTGTGCTGCCGCGGCGACCTCACTGGCGAGGGCGTTCCAGGTGAGGTCGATGGCGGCGCGGGTGCGGCGTTCCCGGCTGAGGTCGTTCAGGACTGTGTCGTCGCCCGCGCGCAGGAGGGCCTCCGCGGCGAAGGCGGCCCACTCGGCGTCGTCGGAGGGGCCCAGGCGGAGGGGCTCCGGGGGCT
>NZ_POUC01000640.1 GCF_002891435.1 Streptomyces cahuitamycinicus | reverse complement strand
AGATGTGTATAAAGAGACAGCCACACCACGCCGACGACGAACACCTTCCGCCGCCCGAAGCGGTCCCCGAGCGCCCCACCCAGCAGGATCAGCCCCGCCAGCGTGACCATGTAGGCGTTGGCGGTCCACTGCAGGACGGACAGGTCCGCGTCGAGGTCGCGGCCGATGCGCGGCAGGGCCACATTGACGACCGTGGAGTCCAGCAACGCCATGCTGGAGCCGAGGACGGTGGTGAGCAGGATCCACTTGCCCTGCGGGGAGGCCAGCCGGACATCGGGCATGCAGGGAGCATACGGAAGAGCCCGGCACCACAGGAGGTGCCGGGCTCTTCCGTACGCGAGCGGACCGGAGGCGTTACTTGATCTTCGTGCCGGTCGAGCGCAGGTTGCCGCAGGCCTCGACGACGCGCGCGGACATGGAGGCCTCGGCGAGCTTGCCCCAGGTGCGCGGGTCGTAGGTCTTCTTGTTGCCGACCTCGCCGTCGACCTTCAGGACACCGTCGTAGTTACGGAACATGTGGTCCGCGACCGGGCGCGTGAAGGCGTACTGGGTGTCCGTGTCGATGTTCATCTTCACGACGCCGTTCTCCAGCGCGGTGCGGATCTCCGCCTCCGTGGAGCCGGAGCCGCCGTGGAAGACGAAGTCGAACGGGGAGCCCTTGCCGAACTTGGCGGCGACGCCCTCGTTCAGCTCCTTCAGCAGCTCGGGACGCAGGACGACGTTGCCCGGCTTGTACACGCCGTGCACGTTGCCGAACGACGCGGCGAGCAGGTAGCGACCCTTCTCACCCAGGCCGAGGGCCTCGGCGGTGCGGATCGCGTCGTCGACCGTGGTGTAGAGGGAGTCGTTGATCTCGTGGGTGACGCCGTCCTCCTCGCCACCGGTCGGCGTGATCTCCACCTCGAGGATGATCTTCGCGGCGCGGGCCTGCGCCAGCAGCTCCTGCGCGATGGAGAGGTTGTCGGCGAGGGTCTCGGCCGAGCCGTCCCACATGTGCGACTGGAACAGCGGGTTCAGACCGGCCTCGACGCGCTTCTGGGACAGCGCCAGCAGCGGACGTACGTACCCGTCGAGCTTGTCCTTGGGGCAGTGGTCGGTGTGCAGCGCGATGTTCACCGGGTACTTCTCGGCGACGATGTGCGCGAACTCGGCCAGCGCGACCGCGCCGGTGACCATGTCCTTGCTGTACTGACCGCCCAGGAACTCGGCACCACCCGTGGAGATCTGGACGATGCCGTCGCTCTCCGCCTCAGCGAAACCGCGCAGGGCCGCGTGCAGGGTCTGGGTGGAGGTCACGTTGATGGCCGGGTAGGCGAACTTTCCTGCCTTCGCCCGGTCCAGCATCTCGTTGTAGACCTCGGGAGTTGCGATGGGCATGCGTCCGCTCCTTGTATCTGCGGGTTGACGTGCTGCTTTGTCTAACGGCCCTGACCTAGACCTTGGGGTGCGACGTCATCGTCGGCCCCATCTTTCCAGACTTGGCCGGAAGGTCCAGGCCACCGTCCACGCCCTGGTCAGTCCTCGGTAGGTCCTCGATCAGTCGAGGCCCAGTTCGTCCTTGGAGTAGGCGAAGAGGTACGGCACCCCGGCCCCCTCCTGGATCTTCTCCGCGGCACCGGTCGCCCGGTCGACGATGGTCGCGACGGCGACGACCTCGGCCCCGGCCTCGCGCACGGCCTCGACGGCGGTGAGCGGGGAGCCGCCGGTGGTGGACGTGTCCTCGACGACCAGCACCCGGCGGCCCGCGATGTCCGGACCCTCGACGCGCCGCTGCAGGCCGTGCGCCTTGGCGGCCTTGCGTACGACGAACGCGTCCAGGCGCTTCCCGCGGGCGGCGGCCGCGTGCAGCATGGCGGCGGCCACGGGGTCGGCGCCCATGGTGAGCCCGCCCACGGCATCGAAGTCGAAGTCCGCGGTCAGGTCCAGCAGCACCTGCCCCACCAGCGGCGCGGCCTCGCCGTCGAGCGTGACGCGCCGGAGGTCGACGTAGTAGTCCGCTTCCAGACCCGACGACAGGGTCACCTTGCCGTGCACCACGGCCTTGTCCTTGATCTGCTGCAGCAGCGCGCCGCGAGTGTCCGTCATGGCGCCCAGCTTAGAGGCGGCGCCAGCTCCAGGTGGTGGTGGCCTCCAGCGGCTCCAGGGGCGTGACCAGGCGCGGCATGGTGTTGAGCCCGTTGGGCGGGCCGGTCTGCGGCTCCACGCACACGGCCGCCTCCTGCTCGTCGTAGACGACGACCCACTCCTCGCGGCTGCTCACCTTCAGCTCCAGCTGACCGGGCCAGGTGAGGGTCGCCTCGACGCCGCCGGGCATGCCGAAGCAGTCGTCCCAGGGGCCGGGCTTCGGATCGAGACGGTTGCCGGTGGGCAGGTGGTCGTCGCCGCGCTCCTCCTGCCAGGCGGGGTCGAAGTCGAGGCGTACGTCCTCGCCGCCGAGGTTCCGGTTGAACCAGGGATGCCAGCCGATCTGCGCCGGGAAGGACGACTCGTACGTCTCGACGGACATACTCAGGGTCAGCGCGTCCTCGGTGAGCGCGACGATCTGGGTGACGCGGCCCGGGTGGGGCCAGGGGGCGACGAGCTCGTACGTGAGGACGGCCTCGTCCGTACTCGTGCGGGCGACGCGCCAGGCGCTGTCACGGACGGTGCCGTGGATGGCGTGCGGCGGGGCGTTGAGGGGCAGCTGCCGCACCTCGGCGCCGTCCAGGAACCGTCCGTCCCGCATCCGGCCGCACCACGGCACCATCGGGAAGCAGCCGAAGCGCTCGCCCTGGCGCAGCAGTTCGACGCCGCCGATCCGCAGCCCTCCGACCCGGCCGCCGTTGCCCGGCTGCACGGTCACCTCCGCGTCACCCGCGGTCAGCGTGATGTCTTCGTCGCTCACGGGACGACCCTACTGGGGTGATCAAGAGGGCCCGACCGGTCCCGGGCCCTGGCGTGCGGCGGACGAGTGGTTCAGCGGCGTCTGCGCAGGGCCCGTACCGCCACGATGGCGGACGCCAGTGCCAATGCCGCCGCGGGGGCCGCCCAGCGCAGGGGGGCCGGCGACGTCACGGTCTGCGGCACGGGGACCGGGGCGTAGCGGCCGCGCGGAGGGGCGTGGTCGACCTCCTCGGCGCTGCGTCCGATCATGGTCCGCCGTGCGTGCGCCGCCTCGGCGATGCCCTCCTCGTCCTCGTCCTCATCGGCCTCATCACCCGCGCGTCCGTAGGAGGAGGGCGGG
>NZ_POUC01000063.1 GCF_002891435.1 Streptomyces cahuitamycinicus | reverse complement strand
CCCCCGGACACAGCAACGGCCCTCGGCGCGCCAACGCCGAGGGCCGGAGATTCCCCTGCCGATCGCCCATCCCTGAACGAACGAGCTGGTGAGGGGCGGGACCTTGCCCGTCCTGTCCCTCACCGGAGAGGAACGTCTATGGAGGACTCTACGTCCCCCACCACCACGAGCACATCCCCCGCCGCCTGGCCCACAACTGCGGTCCCCGGCGAGGGCATCCCCTGGAGCCGCCGGGACCAGCACTCCCCTGATGCGGTGTCAGGGGGCCGTCCCCGCGACGAATCCGGTCCCCTGTCACCGCAAGCCACGGTCCCGATATCCACATCCGGTGGAAACGTGCAGGCCAGCAGCGTGACAACGGGGACCGGTCCCCAAGACGCAGACGTTGCACCAGGGGACCGCAATGGGGACCGGGACAACAACGCTCACCTGTCGCCGGGGACCGAGGCTGCCGTGGAGAGGGCGGAGCAAAACAAGATCGCGGCCAGCGACGACGAGGCAGGCACCGGAGGCCGTGAACGCGCGGGGGTCCAGGTAGCTGCTGACGGGGTCGCGCTGCTGGACGAGTTGCGGGGAGCGATCGGCAAGTACGTGGTGCTGCCCAGCGAGGAGGCGCTGACCGCGGTCACCCTGTGGGTGGCGGCCACGCACATCCAGACGGCTCTGCAGCACGCGCCGCGTCTGGCGGTGGTGAGCCCGACGAAGGGCTGCGGCAAGTCCCGGGTTCTGGACGTGCTCCACGAGACCGTGCACCAGCCGATGATGACGGTGAACACCTCGCCGGCGGTCATCTTCCGGGTCATCGGCAAGAACCCGCCCACCCTGCTGGTGGACGAGGCGGACACCATTTTTAGCCCCAAGGCGAGTGGTGACAGTGAGATCCTGCGCGGCCTGCTGAATGCCGGGCACCAGCGCAATCGGCCCGCCTGGCGGATCTCCGGTCCGGAGCACAAACCCACCCCGTTCCCCACCTTCGCCATGGCCGCCATCGCGGGGATCGGCGACCTGCCGGACACGGTCATGGACCGGGCGGTGGTGCTGCGGATGCAGAAGCGCAAGCCGGGCGAGAAGGTCACCCCCTTCCGCTCCCGGTATTCGGTTCCCGAACTCAACGCACTGCGTGACCGGCTGGCCGCTTGGTTGGGCCCGCTGCGCGGGCGGGCTGCCCGCATGGTGCCGCAGATGCCGGTGGAGGACCGGGCGGCGGACACCTGGGAGCCGCTGGTCATCATCGCCGACCTGGCTGGCGGCCACTGGCCCGCCCAGGCTCGTGCCGCCTGCCTGGCCATGACCCGCCATGAGGCGGTCCAGGACGAGCAGAGCAGTCTGAAGACGCGGCTGCTGCGGGACATCCATCGCATCTTCGCGCAGGCGGGCAACCCCGAAGCCCTGGCCACCCAGGATCTGGTCGCCGCCCTGATCCAGGACGCGGAGGCCCCGTGGGCGGAGCACGGCACCAAAGGGTTGAACGCCTACCACCTGAGCAACCTGCTGCGGGACTTCAACATCAGCCCGGCCAACTACCGGTTCGACAAGGGCAGGCAGGCCAAGGCGTACATGCGGAACCGGTTCCTGGATGCCTGGGCCCGCAACTGCCCCGACCTCGTCGAGGCGGCACCCGAGCCAGAACACGGCACTGCACCTGCCCGCATGACCCAGGGCAAGCCGCCCACCGCCCCGGCGGGGACGCTGCCCGCCGGCCCGCCCGGTAGCCCCGCCGGCCCGAGGCGCGCTCTCTGATCCCACCGGGGTCCGTATCACTTCGTCGCATCCGTCCCCGCGCAGGTCAGCGCGGGGACGGACTCTCTCGCCGGGACGGAGTTCTCCGTACCTGCCCGCGTGTCCGTACCTGCGCTGACCAGGCATGCGACGGATGCGACGGACGTGACACAGCCCCGTCCCCTCTCCTTCGGAGCACCACCATGCACACTGAGAACGACACGAACCCCATTTCTCCCCGCCGCTGGGGTTGGTTCGGCCAGGACCGACGAACAGCAGCAAGCTGGAGCGAACGAGCCCCTAATGGGGCTTCGTCCGCGCTTGCCTCCGCCCCTGGGTTGGCGGAGGAAGAGGGGGCCGGGCGCCAGCGGGCACCCGAGCCTGGGGAGGGGATGAACGGTTCCCGCAGCACGTCTGCCGCCGACAGCCCGCAGCAGCCCGTCGCCGACTCCGTCACCTCACACGCCGAGCCGTCTGCCCGTCCTCAACCGCCCGCCGCCGTTGAGCAGCCCTCGTGGCGTGAGCCCGACGCTCCCGCGCTGCCCGCGCGGATGAACCGCAAGCGCACCACCGAGAAGCGCGACCAGGAGAAGAAGATCCGCTTTACCCCGACGGCGGTCCGCCTCATCGACGCAGAGGCCAAGCGGCGCCGCCAGAAGTTCGCCGGCTTCGTCGGCGACGCCGCCCTCGCCGTCGCGCTCGGCAAGGCAGGCATGGTCGGCAGTCCAGAGGACGACCCCATCCGCCCGCTGGTGGAGGCCATCGAAGCGCACACCAAGGCGCTGAACCGGATCGGCACCAACCTCAACCAGATCACGGCAGCCATCCACTCCGGCGCGATACCCGAGCGCGCCGAGGCCGCCCTCGACCACATTGAGCAGGCCGCCCAGGCCAGTTACGCACTGATGGACCAGCTCCTGGCGGAAGGGGCCGGTCATGGTGCCTGACGTCTCCACCGGCTCCAGCACGCTCGGCCTGATCAACTACCTCTTCGGCAAGGGGCGGCGCGACGAGCACACCGACCCCCACATCGTCGCCGCCTGGGACATGGCTGGCGCCCCCGACCCCGGCCGCGACCACGAGGCCACCTACACCCAGCTCGCCCGGCGCCTGGACCACCACGTCGACCTGCGCACCCGCGAGCTGGGCGGCAAGAAGCCGCCACAACACGTATGGCACTGCCCCGTACGCACCGCGCCAGGCGACCGCTACCTCACCGACGCCGAGTGGGCCGAGGTCGCCCGCCGCATCGTCGCCGCAACGGGCATCGCCCCCGAGAGCGACGAGAAGGCGTGCCGGTGGATCGCGGTCCGGCACGCCGACGACCACATCCACATCATGGCCACTACCGTCCGCGCCGACGGCCGCCGCCCCCGTACGAGTCGGGACGGCTGGCGAGCCCAGCGCGAATGCCGAAAGATCGAGGCCGAGTTCGGGCTGCGCCGCCTGAAGTCCGGCGACCTCACCGCCCCGTGTACCCCCACCGGCGCCGAGCGCGCGAAGGCCGAGCGCCAGGGCCAGGACAAGGCCGCGCGGGAGTGGCTGCGCGAGCAGGCGTACGCGGTCGCCGCTGCCGTGCGCAGCATCGACGAGTACTTCACCGTGCTGCGCTCCATCGGCATCCAAGTCAGGCCGCGCATGGGCCCCGAGACCGGCGAGGTGACCGGCTACAGCCTGGCCGCGCCCGGCGACACCAGCAGGGGTGAGCCCATCTGGTTCGGGGGCTCAAGCCTCGCCCCCGACCTGTCCTACAACCGCCTGTGTGAACGCCTCCCCACCCAGTCCCTGGCCGACCGCCCCAAGCAGATGGCGGACCCGGCCGAACCGTGGCACCGCGCCGAAACCGCCATCAGCGACGCCCACGCCGTCCTCGACTCGGGCGACGACACCGTGGCCCAGGGCCACCTGGATGCCTTCGGCGACGCCCTCCACAACCTGGCCCTCACCGCCAACGGCGGGCACCGGTCCGAACTGCAAGCCGCTGCAAGGGCGTTCAACCGCGCCCGCCGCTCGGCGATCCGGGCCGACCACCAGGCCGCCACCGCCCTACGGGAAGCCGCCAAAGAACTCGCCTACGCCCCATACGATCCGGGCGGACTCGCCGTAGCCCTGATCTTCGCCGCGCTCCACGTGGCGCGCGCCGCCGCCAAGTGGCATGAGCAACGCGGTCACGAACAGCAGGCCGCAGCGGCCGAAGAAGCCTTCCGCCACCTGCAGGCCGGTTACCAGCAGGCCGCCCAGCCAGTCTTGGCGGATCTCGCCCGTCGCGCACCGCGCGCCACAACCGCCAGCCGCTTCGAGCAGGATCTGCGCGCAGCCCTCCCCGACCACGCCGACCGCGTCCTCGCCGATCCCGCATGGCCGGCCCTGACCACGACCCTCGCCCGCGCCGAGACCGCTGGCCACAACCCCCGGCGCCTCCTGTCCGAGGTCGGCTCCCGGCGGGAACTCGACAGTGCCGAGCATCCCGCCGAGGTCCTCAACTGGCGCATCACCGCTCAACCGAACAGGCGCACTCAGGCAGCACGTAGGCAAAGCACTATCAGCGGCACGACGTCCACGTCCGCCGCTCCACATCCTCCGGCCACGCCAGTGAACATGACACCCGAAGAACGTGGTCGGCACCGCTGAACCCGGTCGGATGCCCTCGCCATACGGCGCGGCGGGGGCATCGACTGTTCTGCCACGGCTTTCGCGTCAGGCTGCTTCGGTTCCGCTCGGAGCAGCGGGTGCACCGGTCCGCACGGCGAGCAGCCGCCCGGCCCACGCTCGGACTTCGGCCAGGTGTTCAGCCTGCAGCCCGGCACGGGGATCAGGCTGAACCAGCAGGGTCGCCGCGCCACGGGCGGTGCGCTCCGCGGCCCAGGAGTGGTCGAGGTCAGTGAAATCGTCGTCGATCCACACAGCGGGGGCGTCAGCCAGCCACGCGTCGACGTAGTCGCGCTTCCACAGGTAGCCATTGGGGTGGCTTGTTGTGATCTTGGGGCGCGGGAGATCGACGTGCGGCAGGGGTGGGAGACCGAGGAGCGGTCCGATCAGAGTGGCGGCGTCCTGGCGCCAGCTGGTGCACCAGAATGGCGTGACCATGCCGGTACGGATCACTTCCATGAGCATGGGGCCGTGGGCGGGGTTGAGCCAGATGGTGACCGGGTCGTCGGCGCTTCGGCCAGTGGGGACGACGTCGTGGCGGGCGTGGGTGGCTGGGGTCGAGCCCTCCGCGTCGGGGAAAGGAATGAGGACGCCGTCGATGTCGAGGAACAGGTAGGGCGGGCGCATCGGATTCTCCCAGGGGAGCCAGGGTGAGGGTCAGAGTTTGCGCGCGGTGATCAGCAGGGTGGTGGGCCAACGGCCTCCGTGGCGGGCGTCGTGGAACTCCTGGGCCGAGATGAGCCAGAGGCCGGCGCGGTCGAGGTGTTTCTCCCAGCGGGCGGCGTCGAAGTCCCAGCGGGCGATGGGTAGTCGGGTGCGGTCGGGGAGGGTGACGTAGTCGCGGCGCGGCCGGTCGTCGGTGGCCGGGCGGAGGCCCCCGCGCTGCGGGTGGGGTACAGAGAAGACGAGAGTGCGGCCGGGTTTGAGGTGCTGGGCGATGGCCGGGAGCAGGAGTTCGGGGGCGACGAGCCCAATGGCGCCGAAGACGGAGTAGACCGCGTCGAACTGCTCGTCTGAGGCTTGTAGGTAGTGCAGGGCGTGGCCCGCCACGAAGGTGAGGCTGTTCAGTCGCCCGTAGTGCGAGCGGGCTCGACGGACCTGGAGACCGACGAGGTCGACGCCGGTGACCTTGGCGCCGTAGCGGGTGGCGAGGTAGGCGGCGTTGTGGCCGGGGCCGCAGCCGAGTTCCAGCAGTCGTTTGCGGCGCAGGTCCGGGCCGAGGATCTCGGCGCCGGGCCCGGTGCCCAGCCGCGTGGTCCATTCCATCCGCGCGGGTACCGAGAGCGGCTCGGCAGGGTTTGCCGTGGTCCGTTGTAGAGCGTGGATGTACCAAGGGGAAGCGTGGGTGAGCACCTAGACCTCCAGGAGGTGGAGGACGTCGGTGAGGTGGCGGCGTACGGCCTTGATGTAGGCGGGGTCGGTGGCCGGGTCGTTGATCCAGCGGATGGACTGCTCCATGAACCACTCGACGGCCCACATGCGATGCCACCCCAGGGCCCAGTTCTCGGCGGTGAGCCCGCCGCGCTGGGTGAGGGCGTCGGGGGTGCCGCCAGCCGTGACGTATTGCTCCAGGAAGACCCGCAGGCGTACGGGGTCGGGGGTGTCGAGCGTGCCGTGCCAGCTGGCGAGGTCGAGCAGGCCGGGGCCGGTGAAGGCGCGGGCGAAGTCCAGCAGCCGCCAGCCGTGCCTGCTGATGTGGAGGCTGGTGGGGTGGAACTCGGAGT
Source organism: Streptomyces cahuitamycinicus (assembly GCF_002891435.1). Taxonomy (GTDB): domain Bacteria; phylum Actinomycetota; class Actinomycetes; order Streptomycetales; family Streptomycetaceae; genus Streptomyces; species Streptomyces cahuitamycinicus. The sequence continues at coordinate 21,965 of NZ_POUC01000063.1, read as the reverse complement.
GCACCCAGCCGAATGGAGCCGCTGTGGCACCGGCCGAGCGGGGCTCGGCGGCCTGGGCGATTCGATCGAGCGCGTCCTCGATGTCGTCCGCCTCCTGCCACCGCTCGGCCTTGCGGAGCCGGGCGAGGTGCTCCAGGGCCCTGTCCGGCAGCGTGCGGAGCCGGGCCTGGTCGAGCACGGGCAGGGCGGGAGCTGTGCGGGTGCCGTGCAGGACCACGGCCGCGGCGGTGCCGTCGAGGTCGTCGGCGTCGCGGACGGCGGGGTCGAGGTCCTCCATGAGCATGCCGAGCCAGCCGTCCAGGACAGCGGAGGCGTGGACCTGCGGGACGGGAACGCCGAGCGTACGAGCCAGACGGAGAGCTTGATCCTCGCTGTCGAAGGGCCGCTTCGCGTACTTGAAGATCGCAGTGGTGGCGTCAGGGAAGGTCAGGCGCTCGACACCGGACATTGACCACACGCGCACCTCCTCGCGCACGGCGGTGGTACGGCTGGCCATGGTGAGCAGGTTGTCGAGGAGTTCGGCGCTGGGGTTCGCGGTCACGTGGGGGCTCCAAGGAGGTTGAGGGCTTCCAGGGCGGGCGATAGGTGCCGGCCCGCCCCGGAGCCTGGTGTGCGGTGTTGCGCGGCTGGGCTCACGCGGTGGGCGTAGACCTGCTCAATCCAGCCGGCCTTGAAGGCCGCGAGGTCGTCCCGGAAGGCGGCCATCGAGGCACCGTAGGGCGCGACGACGCCACCGGTCTGGTCCGGCACGGACTGGCAGCCGTGTACGAGCCTGCCGCCGAGGGCGGCGTGAGCCTTGATGGACTCGATCCGGCGGTGCTCGTTGAACCAGCCACCGTGGTAGACCTCGTCCAGCATCCCGCCCATCTCGTCGTCCAGGTCGAAGACGACGGAGGTGGCGGCCGGGAAGAACCAGCACGGGCCGACGTTGGAGATGTGCCCGTCCAGCTCGACCTTGTTCAGCGCCATCAGCGTGGCCGCCTCGCGTAGCATCCGCAGGTGCTCGGCCGTGATCTGCGGCAGGCCGAGGCCGACGAGGTGCTCGTCGCGGAACAGGTACGCGTACACCGCGTAGGCGGTGGACAGCACGCGGGCGGCATCCGAGGTGGACTCGGCGTGAGCCTTGATGAAGTCCAGCGCGAGCTGCTCGACCGCGCTCTCGGTGGTCTCCTGCGCCCCCAGCAGCTGGGACTTGACCAGCTCCCAGTCGGCGACGAGCCACGTGTTCGACTCGAAGCGGAAGAAGTACTGGGCCGGGTCGATGGCGATGCTCCGGCCGTCGACCTGGATGCCGGGCAGGCGGCTCCAGCGCTCGTCGAACGCCTCGGGCAGCTCGACCGTGATGGCCGTGGTGTCGATGGTGGTCACCGTGTCTCCGTCTCTGATCGGCCGGGTTCGGGCACAGGAATGCCCGAACCCGGTGTAGGTGTACGGAACTTCGGGGGCCGCCCGGCCGAAGGGGGGAGCCTGGTCGCGGTGTCGGACCGGGGCCGGGCGGCTGATGATTAGTGAACTCCTCGTCACGCACAGTGGGTACCGTGAGAGGCAGTTGAAGCGGTATACGCGGTTTACAGCTCTGGAGCGGAGGCGATCGTGGCAGCAGCGCCGAGAGGTCCCAACTCCCGCCTGCGTGACGTCATCGAGGGGATCGGCTGCACCTACGAGGCTCTGGCGAAGGACATCCGGCGTATCGCGGCCGAGAACGGCGAGATCCTCCAGACCAACAAGTCGGCCGTCTCCCACTGGGTGAACGGCACACGCCAGCCGACCGGAGGGACCGGCCAGTACCTTGCGGAGGCGCTGTCCCGCCGAGCAGGCCGCACCATCACCTCGGTCGAGATCGGCCTGCGAGCACCCGAGACGGCGGTGTCGGAGGAGCCCGATCCTGTTCTGGCCGCCACCGATCTGGGCCGTGCCGACGTCGAGCGCCGCCGTTTCCTTGCCGTGGCTGCCTTCACCACGGCCGGCGTGGCCATGCCGCTCTTCTACGACCACGAGGCCACCGCCCGCATGTTGCGGGCCCGCACCGGCAGCTCGCTGGTCGGGATCGAGGACGTGGACGTCGTACGGCAGATCACCGCAGCCTTCAGTGCGGCCGACGAACGCCTCGGCGGCGGCCATGGCTTGACCACCGTCACCGCTTACCTCGCCGACACCGCCGCTCCCATGCTCCGCGGACGCTTCCCGAACGAAGCCCTACGGCAAGCGGCCTTCGGTGCCGTCGCCGAACTCGCATACCTCGCTGGGTGGAAGCACCACGACCTCGGCCAAGAAGGCGCCGCCCAGCGCTACTACCAAGTCGGCTACCAACTCGCCTGCGAAGCCGACCCGCGCGGTCACGCCGCCTGGATGATGCGCGCCCTCGCCCACCAAGCCCTCAGCCTCAAGCAACCCCACCACTGCGTCGACCTCGTCGAAGGAGCCCTCGCCCGCGGCCTGGGCCGCGTCGACGGCCAGACCGAGGCCCTGCTGCACATCACCCACGCCCGCGCCTACGCCGCGGTCGGCGCGAAGCCCGCAGCGGCCCGCGCCCTGCTCGCCGCCGAAGACGCCCTGCTGCGCGACGACGGCCCCCAGCCCAGCTACTCCCGCGTCAGCGGCCCGGCAGCCGGCACCGTCGCCAGCCACACCGCCCGTACCCTGACCGACCTCGCCGACCACGTCGGTACCGAGCAACAACACCGCGACGCCCTGGTGCGCTGGGACCCCGAGAAGTACAAGCGCGTCCACGCCCTCACGCACGCCGACCTCGGCGACAGTCTCGCCGCCCAGGCCCGCGCCGATGAGGCCGTCGCCGCGTGGTCACAGGCTCTAACGCTGATGGCGGGCATGACATCCGACCGCACGCGCAAAGCGATCACTTCGCTCCGCTCCACCCTGTCCGTTTACCAGCGTCGCAAAGTGCCCGGAGCCGCCGAACTCGCCCGCCGCGCGCGCGAGGCGCTGGCCTAAGCTGCCACCATCCGGCCGACGAAGGGACACCAGCCGTGGCTCAGCGGACAACCGACGACCAGCCCAAAGCCCTGCCGCCCGCCCTCGAATCCATGACCCTGCTGGTCGCCGCCGTCATCGTCCACGACAAGGCCACCAACCGCGTCGTCCTCCTCCAACGCAGCCAGAACGCCAAGTTCGCCCAGGGCATGTGGGACCTCCCCGTCGGCAAGAGCGAACCCGGCGAGCCCATCACCGAGACCGCCGTGCGGGAGCTGTACGAGGAGACCGGCCTGACCGTGAAGCCGGATTCCCTCAAGGTCGCCCACATCATCCACGGCGCCCGGGGCGTGGAGGCCCCCAACGGCTTCCTCACCGTCGTCTTCGCCGCTAACGAATGGATGGGCGAACCCGAAAACCGCGAACCTCGCAAGCACGCCCAGGTCCGCTGGGTCGATGCCGACGCCATCCCCGCGGAGTTCGTGGACACCACCGCCAGTGCCCTCCACGGCTACCTCGCGGGTGGTCCGGAAGTCTCCCTCGGCGGCTGGTGATAGGAACGCCCACACCTCTTTCCGGGGGTGCCGCTCTGGCTCCGATCCGGTTCCGGGTAGCCATCGCCGCCTGAGCCCACGGACGGCCACGGAAGCGCACAGAGACGCCCCCCGCCGGGCGCGAGTACTGGCGGGGCGTCTCTATGTCCAGGGAAAGCGACGGAGACCCCACGACGGGCCTACGCGGCCATGGGCGGCTCCTCGTCGTCCGCCGGGGGCGGCACCTCGGGCCTGCGGAACTGCCGCCACGAGTCGCGTGCGCGTCCGGCGGAGTCGATCACGTCCGGGACCTGGTCCAGCAGACCCTTCAGAGCGAAGAGCAGCACGGAAGCCACGCCAGCGATGGCGAGAATGATGATGATGGCGGTGCCGTCCACCGATCCTTACCTTCCCTGTCATGGGTCGGATCGGGTGCGCAGGCAGCCTCGATCCGAACCCTACGGTTCGGACCGAGACACCTGCGCGGATGCACCAGGCGCAAAGGTGTTCTCGGAGTGGGCTGAACAAGTGTCAGCCCGGCATTGCGAATTACTGGGGGTAGACGTCGGCCCCCGTTTCACGGCTTGGCGTGCATCCAGCCCCATGTACGGGCTCACAAGCTCAACGGGCGCGTCTTCTGGAGTCGGCCTTGCGCCGAACATCCAGATGGGAATCAGAGGCCGTTGCGACCCCTGAACACTCATCAGTTTAGCGCAGATCAATCAGCAATGGGTGAAGACGCAACGAAGCCCCACCCCGGTCGAGTTGGTGTGGGGCTGATGGGAGGTCAGGTCAGCGTCTGTCGGAGGTGCCGTTGCCCTGGTAGGCGTAGCACTGGTAGAGGGGCCACCGGTCGTCGAGTAACGGCAGGTTCGGCATGGAGTCGACCGACCACTCGCACGCTGACCTCGCCAGTCTCCTTGGTGGTGGCGTCGTACGTGTACACCCGAATACTCAACCCGGCCATGAGGCCCCCTCGTCGTCCTGACCAGTAGGTATCGCGGTATCGCGATAAGACTGCGGTAGCGCGGCACAATGCGTGATCGTACGGTCGAAGAGTGGGTGCCGATCTTGACCGTACTCGTCCGATCTGGCGCCAGGTGGCTGAGGTCATCAGCAAGCGCATCGGCGACGAGACCTATCCGCCGGGCAGGCGGGTGCCAGGCATCGTCGAGCTGATTGCCGAGTTCGGCATCGGGGCCAGCACCGCCCAGAAGGCGTTGGCGCACCTGCGCGACACGGGTGAGGTGGGTACCGAGCTGGGCTTGGGCACGTTCATCGCCGACCCTAGAAGGCCGGCTCGACCTTAAGGTTCAAGAGTGTGTTACCCCACGGCTCCGGTTGAGGGAGTCTGTTTGCCATGCAGCTCTTACACATTGAGGTCTGGATCGGCGACCGGTGGCAGCGCGCCCTGCAGCTCGACGGCAAGCGAGAGTTCTGGCCGCCGAAGGATGGCGACACCGATGACCGTCAGTCGCAGGAGCTTGAGGAGTTCCTGAAGGACCACCCGGGGACGTTCTGGGTCGAGACCACCGCCAGCCCGCACGGCGTGTACGTCGGCCCGGGTGTGCCTCAGATGACGACGATCAGCGCCCTGACACCGAGAGAGAGGTTCAACGGTTCGACTACCTTTCTGGTGGTCGAACCTCCGGCACTCAGCCCTCAGCCGACCACCACGTGATGTACGTGTGGTCTTGCTGAGGCCGTGCCGACGTCTGGCTCTCGGTGCCTTACCAGGGCTTACTTAGGAAGCCTTCACCCTCTTACTCTGCGCCTCTGTGCGCCTCGTTCTTGGCATGACGTCCCGAGGAAGCTTGCTCGGGATCGCGGACGTTTCTGCGGCCCAATTTTTCCTACCTGCGATTCAGTCCGAGCTGGTCCATCAACTAAGGACTGCCAGCTACTCAACTTCACGGAGGTGTCGGGCACTCCGCTCGCGGCACAAGCAACCCTACCGGATCCGGACCGCGTTGACGGGTCACCCGGGGCGAGGCTCTCCGTGGGGTATCCCCGGGCCGCTACGGCCGGACGCCCACACCGTCATCAAGGCGGCCCGATGCGCCTTGGACCCGCGTTGAGCCTCAGCGCTTGACGGCGTCCCTCCGGAAGGGGCTCCGCCACCGCTCCAACTTGAAAGGCACCTTGAAATCTGCCTCGGCAAGGATCGCCTCGGTCATACGCTTCTCGATCAGGTCGGCGCTTTCGCTCAGCGTCTTGATCTGCTCCAACTTCTCTTCTGCTCTCCGAGCTGACTCGGGGTCAGCTCGAGCCATGCTGTCGAAGTCACGCCACTCGCTGAGGGCCTTCATCCATTGTGTGAACCCGACCAGTGCCAGGTCATCCAGCGCCTGGACGGCGGTTGAACCGAACATCGAGAGCTGCGCTCGGAGTGGGCCGAGATCCTTGAGTTCCTCCTCTGCGTCGAAGACTTGGGACGGTGTGGTTCGTTTGGCGAGGAAGTCTCGGCGGGCGGACCCCATGGCCCGACGCGACTTCAGCAACTCGACGTATGTGTCCATACGGCGGTCCCACCTCTTGTGCCGACGGTCGCGGGCGCGGGTCAGCAGGTGCGTGAAGAGTACGGCGGATGTTGAAGCCACAGCGCCGACGGACGCGGCTATGAGGGTGGCTTCCCAGGGTTCCAGTGCCATATCGGGAGCGTAGGGCTCCGTGGGGTCTTCCGTGGCCTCGTACGGGGATCTACGGCCGGACGCCCCGGACGGGGGCTCCAGGCCACGGGAGCCCGGAGCGGGGTATGCCCGTGCCCGCTGGCCGGAGTCCCGGACGGCCGGGCGTCATGTTGAGGCCCCCAGGTGCTCGCCGGCCTTACCTCCCGTGATCGATCTCAATACTTCTCGTGACTGGCGCTGAGGGGTCGGCGCCCCTCCGCCTACTTGCTCCACACGCAAATTGCACGGCGCGTAAATCCCGTGATTCTCCTGGTGGGGCAGCAGGCTCGTAGCCGTCCGGCCCCTGCTTCGGCGGGTGATTGATACCGGGGAGCGGGGGACAGCCGGGGGCAAGGTTCGCGACAGACTCGGCAGCTTGCGAGGTTCGGACCGCCGACACGGCGGGGCCCCACCCGTCACCCACCGAGGTGCGAACAGTCCCTGACGGGAACTGCCACGCCTGCCCTGGTTTTCGACCCTGACGCGCTGCGCCGGATTCGGCGTGAGCATGGGCTCAGTCAGACCGACCTCGGCGAGAAGGTCGGCCGAAGCGTCGCCGCTGTCTCCCGCTGGGAGTCGCAAGTCAACGCCCCGGTCCTGGACGTCATCGACAGTCTGGCCTCGGTACTCGGCGTCGGCTTCATGGAGCTGACCACCCGCGCAGTGAGATCTTCGGTCAGTTCGCGGGAGACGGGCACCGCTTACACCCGTTCAAAATCGCTACTCGGGCAGAGGCGGGGTGCCGAGCGCCTTTCGTACCGCGCTCGTGAAGCGTTCCCGGCTGAGTTCCCGTGCTTCCTTGTTGCGCTTGAGTACATCAACCATTGTGGATGCCTCGTCCATGGTTGCGGACAGCCGCTCGAAATTCTCCAACAGTGCTCCGTGCGCCTCTGCGGAAGCTTGCCGGTACTGCTCCATGCTCAGCATTACTTCGCGCAACAGGGGGTGACCATCGAGGTCTCGTAGATCTAGTCCCTGATCACGCGCGGCCTGTATGAGCTCTGCAAGTTGCCCTGTGCGCTGCCTGTATTCCTCTGTGGCCTCGGTCATGGCGTCGAGGGCAACCGGGCGACCCTCGACCGCCGCTGTCGCGGCTTGGGCTGCTTCGATGAACCGGGTGGAGACCTCGACGTCTTCCTGCATCGTCGCGGTCAGTTCCTCAGCCGCGTGTGTAACTTCCTCCGGCCCCAAGAGGGCTATGCGCCGTGCGCGTTCCGCCATACGGCTTGCGGCCCCTCTCAGATCATCGAGACCCGTTGAATCGGGCTCGTGCCCGTCTCCAGACGCTTGTGTGATGCGCAAGCACTCGTCCCACGCTTCGAGGAAGCCCTCATATGTACTGAGCCGTTGCTGCCTCAGCCAATGGCCATGCTCAACGGCACCTTGGTCCTGCACCTGTCGTCTCACGCTCTCAGCGTTCTTTTCGGCGCCGATTCTGGTTGAGCGTGCTGCGATGACGGCACCCATCACGGTTCCGGCCAACCCGAACACCGCTGCCACGAGAGCGATCACCGACTCTTTCACAACGGCTCATCATGCCCTCGGAGTTGATGTTTAGGAACGGGGCGCTAGGTGGGGTCGGGTACGGCTGCGTCGGTCTCTGCGTGGATGCGCACGACCTCGGTCTGTACGCGGGCGTCGCCCCAATCCGGATGCAGGGTGCGCGCCTTGGTATCAGTCGACGCGGCCTCGGCCTGAGGGATCAGGCCGAGGATTCTGCGCGGTGCTCTGCGGGTCCTCGCTGACGGTGTCGCCGAGCTGAAGCTGCGGGCGCTGCTCGCCGCTCACGGTGGAGAACCTGAGGATGCGGTCGAGCCCGGAGTACGAAGTCCACGGCACGTCGGCGGTGACGGGACGGCCCTACGACAACCGCTTCGTCTCCGTCGTGACCGTCAGGGACCGCAAGGTGACGCACTGGCGCGACTATCGGGACCTCATCGCCGCATTCGACGCACAAGGACGGCCACAACACCGCCCCTCGTAACAGCCGACGCACCCGCGCCAAGGCCGCCATCTCCCAGGGGATCCGGCTTCCTCACCAAGGCACTCAACGCCGGAGCCCTGTCTCACGTCGGCGTGATGACTGTCGGCCTTTGGACGGCACTCTGGGGACCTCGGCGGTCCCGGCACAGCGCAAGGCCCGCCCGGCCGCGGTGCGCCTGCTCACGCGGTCGGCGACGGTGGTGCGGTTGGCGCCCGGCTGACACCGTGCTCCAGGGGACTCTCGACGCCCGCCCCAGCGGGGTCCTGCTCGCGCAGGCCCAAGCAGTCCGCACACAGTCCGCAGGACACCCGCTAGCGACCGTCGCACCCCATCGCCACCAATCACCAAAAGGCCAGGTCAGCACCCCACAGGAAACATCCCCGCAGGTCACCAACCTGGCCCATTACTAGGAGACCAAGAAGGCCTGATCTTCCTCAAGGTGGCCGGACCGGCGATTTCGCTGGCCGGGCAGGAGGAAACTGCGGAGCCCCGCACCCGGTGACGGGTACGGGGCTCCGCTGTTGTCTTCCGACTCTCCCGTCCTTCCGGTTCCCCTGGGGCTACTCGGTGGGCGGCTACGTCGGGTGTTCCACAGTGAGGCCGACCGAACCAGTGGCGCTAGCGGAACTGAGGGACGATCAGGTAGATCCCGTACGCCACCACGGCCGCGCAGGCCAGGAAGCACAGGGTGGCCTGGGTGAGGCCGAGGGCAAAGGTGCCGCCCCTCCGGGCGCGGGTGCCTTCCAGGCGGGCGACGCCGAGGACGCCCAGTGCGAAGACGACGGCCACGGCGACGGTCGCGCCGACGCTCACCGCGGCGACCAGTGCGAGTGCGGTCCAGTCCAGATGCATGTCCGATCCCCATCGCTCAGGCGGCCGCGCCGACCTTGGCCGGCGGCTCGGTGCGGATGCTGACGTCGTGCGCGTCGTTGACGTTGTGCGCGTGCACCGGGTTGCGGCGCGAGATGACGACGATGCCCGCGGCGAGGGACGCGCCGACCAGCGCGACGACCGCCGTACCGAGGTCCCCGCCGTTCTGTACGACCGCGGCGGCCAGCCCCCCGACCAGTGCGGCGGCGGGCAGGGTGATCACCCAGGCGACCGCCATCCGGCCCGCGACGCCCCAGCGGACCTCTGCGAGCCGCCGGCCGAGCCCCGCGCCGAGGATGCTGCCGGAGGCCACCTGCGTGGTGGACAGGGCGAATCCGAGGTGGGCGGAGGTCAGGATGACGGTCGTGGAAGCGGTCTCGGCGGCGAACCCCTGCGGCGACTGGATCTCGGTGAGGCCCTTGCCCATCGTGCGGATGATCCGCCAGCCCCCGAGGTACGTGCCGAGCCCGATGGCGAGGCCCGCGGACGCGATCACCCACAGGGGCGGGCCGGCGTCGTGGCCGAGGGCACCGGCCGAGATCAGGGTGAGGGTGATGACGCCCATGGTCTTCTGCGCGTCGTTCGTGCCATGGGCGAGCGAGACGAGCGAGGCGGAGGCGACTTGACCGATGCGGAAGCCCTTGGTGACGGAGTCCTTGCGGGCCCGGTCGGTGAGCCGGTAGGCGAGGTAGGTGGCGAGCAGCGCGGCGACACCGGCGACGACCGGCGAGGCCACCGCCGGCACCAGTACCTTCTCGACGACCTTGTCGAAGTCGACGCCGCGGCTGCCCGTCCCGACCCACACGGCCCCGATCAGGCCGCCGAACAGCGCGTGCGATGAGCTCGAGGGGAGACCGGCCAGCCAGGTCAGCAGATTCCACAGGATCGCGCCGATGAGCCCCGCGAAGATCATGCCCGGGGAGACGAGGGTGTCGTCCACGATGCCGCCGGAGATGGTCCTGGCGACCTCAGTGGACAAGAAGGCACCGACGACGTTGAGGACACCGCTGATCAGGACCGCCGTACGGGGAGCGAGCGCGCCGGTGGCGATGGACGTGGCCATCGCGTTCGCCGTGTCGTGGAATCCGTTGGTGAAGTCGAAGGCGAGTGCGGTGACGATGACGACCGCCACGAGGAACGGGATGTGGTCCATTCCTGAATGCAAACAAGCGCGGGTCAATGGACGGGGAACGGTGGGACAAAGGCTGGTCAAGGTTCACGCGGGTGGCGGTGGCGCGTCCTTCTAGGATCGCGCTCATGAGGATCAGCTGGACGTACGCCTTCATCGACCGCCCGCGTGACGCCCTCGGCCCCGCCTGCGACTTCTGGACGGCGGTCACGGACACCCGCCTGTCCGAACCGCGCGGCGCACACGACGAGTTCGTCACCCTGCTCCCCGACAGCGTCGACGCGTTCGTGAAGGTGCAGGCGGTGGGTCCGGGGCCGGGCGGTGCACACGTCGACTTCTGCGTGGACGACGTGCCGGAGTTCGCCGCCGCGGCGGTGCGGCTCGGCGCGGATGTGGTGGCCGACCTGGGATCGCTCGTGGTGCTGCGCTCGCCCGGCGGACAGTTGTTCTGCGCGGACCCCTGGCGCGGGCAGTCGTCGCGTCCGGGCGTGGTGCGGGGCAGCCGGCTCGACCAGGTGTGCCTGGGCGTCCCCGCCTCGGCCTACGCCACGGAAGTCGCCTTCTGGAGCGCCCTGCTCGACGGCTGGGAGTCGCTGCCGGGCTCCCTCCCGGAGTTTCACGTGGTCAAGCCGCCGCCGGGCCTGCCGATCCGTCTGCTCCTGCAACGCCTCGGTGAGGAACGCCCGGCATCCGCCCACCTCGACCTCGCCTGCGCGGACGTCGCGGCGACCCGGGCGCTGCACGAGGAGCTCGGGGCCGTCTTCGTGACCGGCTTCCCCGGCTGGACGGTGATGCGCGACCCGGCGGGCGGCACGTACTGCCTGACGGGCCGGGATCCGGTGACGGGCGGGCTGCGCGGCTAGGAACTGCTGACAGATGCGCCCAGCCGGTCGCGACACCGCGCCACGCCGCTCCCCCGGCATGCCCGTGCTGCACACGCTAGTCGGCCAACCGCGCCGCCCGGGCCCGGAGGTAGCGCTGCTCGGGCAGGCTCAAGGTCTGTGCGGCCGCCGACTCGTAGGCGGCGCGGGCGGCTTCCGGTTCGCCCACCCGCTCCAGCAGATGGCCTCGTACGGCGTCCAGGCGGTGTCCCTTCAACTCGCCGGACAGGGCGTCCACTTCGGTCAGACCTGCGCGCGGGCCGTGGACCATGGCGACGGCGACCGCGCTGTTGAGGCGTTCGACCGGGCCGGGGACCAGACCGACGAGGACGTCGTACAGGCCCAGGATCTCGTCCCAGTCGGTCGACTCGGGTGAGGACGCCTCGTCGTGCACGGCGGCGATCGCGGCCCGCAGCTGGAACGGCCCGGGGCGGCCCCGGGACAGGGCCCGGGTGACCAGCGCGACGCCCTCCTCGATCGCCGCCCGGTCCCAGCGGTCGCGGTTCTGCTCGTCGAGGGGGATCAGCTCGCCGCGCGGACCGCTGCGCGCGTCGCGACGGGCGTCGGTGAGCAGCATCAGCGCGAGCAGACCGGCCACTTCGCAGTCGCCGGGCAGCAGCCGGTAAACCGTGCGGGTCAGCCGTACGGCCTCCCCGGCGAGGTCGCGGCGTTGGAGCGCGGCGCCCGAAGTCGCCGTGTAGCCCTCGTTGAAGATCAGGTAGAGGGTCTGCAGGACGGACGGCAGCCGCTCCTCCCAACGGTCCGGCCGGCCGAAGCGCACACCCCGCACCTTCTGCTTGGCCCGGCTGACTCGCTGGGCCATCGTCGCCTCCGGGACCAGGCAGGCCCGCGCGATCTCCGCCGTGGTCAGACCGCCCACGGCACGCAGCGTGAGCGCGATCTGCGCGGGCGGCGACAGGGCCGGATGGCAGCACAGGAATAGCAGCGAGAGCGTGTCGTCCGCACGCGGCGCCCGCTCCCCGGGGGGCGGCGCGGTGAAGGCGTCCCGGGGCGTGAGGGCGGCCATCCGCTCCTCGCGCTGCCGCCGGGCCTGATCGCTGCGCAGGGCGTCGGTGAGCCGCCGCGAGGCGACCTTGATCAGCCAGCCGCGCGGATTGCCTGGCACCCCCACCGAGGGCCACTGCCCGGCTGCCGCGAGCAGCGCCTCCTGCACGGCGTCCTCGGCGGCGTCGAAGTGCCCGTACCGTCTGACCAGCGCACCGAGGACCTGCGGCGCGTCTCGGCGCAGCAGGTCCTCGATCTCCGGTGAGTTCCTCACCAGTGTGTCCGTCGGCGTCGGCCGGCTCGTCAGATGTCCCCGGAGCCGTCCATGATCGGGCGGATCACGACGGGGTAGTCGGGGGCGCCGGCCGGCTGGGGGCAGCGAGCGACGCGGTCGGCGATCTCCGTGACCCGCTCCAGGCTCTCGCACTCCAGGACCCAGTAGCCGGCCAGCAGCTCCTTGGTCTCGCTGTACGGGCCGTCGGTGATCACGGCCTTGCCGTCGTCGCCGAGGGTGACGTGCCGGGTCTGCGCCGGCTCGGCCAGGCCCTGCCCGTCGACGAGCTCGCCCGTCTCGGCCAGATCGTCGTTGATGGCACCCATGTAGGCGAACATCGTCTGCAGCTCCTCCTCGCTCCAGGCCGGGGAGTGCGTCGACGCCTTGCCACGCATGGCGTCGTAGTCCGCCTGTGTGCCCTGCACCATGACCAGGTACTTCATCAGTCCGCTCCTTCGGCTCTCACCGCCCCGGTGGGCGGCTCTTCACAGGGGACGTCGGAGCCGGTCCGCCTATCTCGACACGGGCTCAGAGAATTTTGGCGGCTGAGTCTCCGGGAGCCGGTTCGGGCGGGTTCGTGGCAGGTGGCGTGGTTTCCCCGGGGGCCGTGCGGGCTTGCGCCGACCGGGTGCCTTTGGCGGTGTGGCCGCTGTCGGCGTCCTCCGCCTCATAGGCCCCGCACGCGGGGTTGCGGCACGGTCCCGCCTCCCAGCGCGGGACCCAGGCGCCCAGCGTCTTGTGACGCCGGACGACCGTCTCCACTGGCTGTCCGCAGTCCGGACAGACCTGTTCTTCGCCTGCCCATGTCCTCAGAGTAGGCCGGTCGGGGGCTCAGCGCTTCCTGCTGTACCTGCGCGCCAGCGCGCCGTTGCCGAACGTGCGCACCGACTCCAGGGCGAACTCCGAGATCGCGAATCCGGAGCCGAACATCGGCATGCCCGTGCCGTACACGAGTGGGTACGTCTTGATGACGAGCTCGTCGATCTCGTCGAACAGCTCGCCGGCGACCTTCGAGCCGCCGCACAGGTAGATGCCGAGCCCGCCCTCCTCCGCCTTCAGTTCGCGGACCTTGCCGGCCAGGTCGTCCGCGATGATCTCCACGTTCGGGTCGGGCGACTCCTGGAGCGTCCTGGACGCGACGTACTCGCGCAGGTGGGCGTAGGGGCTGGTGATGCCTTCCTTCAGGGCGAGGTCGTAGCTGGCCCGCCCCTGGATGACAGTGTCGAACCGCTTGTTCGGCAGGTCGTCCATGCCGAGGGCCCGGCGGCCTTGGGTGGGCACGGTCTCCGGGTACTCCGCCTTGAGGAAGGCGAGGAACTCCTCGTCGACGAAACGGATCATCGCCGTTCCGTCGCCGCCCGGGTCGCCGATGAAGCCGTCGATGGAGCAGGCGATGTAGTACGTGAGCTTTCGCAAGCCGGTCTCTTTTCGTAGGCTGCCTTGCAACAACGTCAGTTGTAGTACTTCTCCTGTAGTGGTCGCAAGGGTGTTGTGGCAGCCGGTCGAAAGTGGGAGAAGGGACTCCGCATGGTCAGCAACCCCGGGCGGCGGGCCGCGCTCGTCGACGCCACCGTCGAGGTGCTCGCACGCGAAGGGGCGCGTGGGCTGACGTTCGGGACTGGTGGAGCGGATCGTGGCGACGGTACTGCCGGAGGATGGCCGGGTGGACGGGAGGACGGGGGGACGGGGGCCCCAAGGCCTGACAGGGGCGCCCGCGAGGTCGCGTCGCTTGTCCGGAGGGCGGCTGCGCGGCGGAGTACGGGCGGCGGCGCGGCAGGTGCCGTTCTCGCGGTACGGCGCCGCAGGTACCGCTCTCCCGGGGCGGCGCCGCAGGTACCGCTCTGGCCGGTACGGCGCCGCAGATGCCGTTCTCGCGGTACGGCCTACGCGGGCCGGTGGGGCCTGGGCTCGCGCCACATGGGCCACATCGACGGGCCGTCCGGCAGGTCCAGGGCCGGGCCGGCCGGCTCGAAACCCAGGCGCTCGTACAGGTTGCGGCTACGGGCGTTGCTGGCCTCCAGGTAGGCAGGCAGCCCTTCGCGGTCGCAGCGGTCGAGGACGGCCTCGATGAGCGCGGTGCCGAGGCCCTCGTCCTGACGGCCGGGGGCCACACCGATCATCCACAGGTACTCGTGGGCCCGCCCGGTGGGATGGATGGCGGCCATCAGCCGACCGATCCTCTCCACGCGCTCGTTGTCCGGGTCGACGGCTTCCCGCACCTGGGCCGGTCCTTCGTCCTCCGCGTCCCCGTGGCCCTCGTCGGCGGGCACGGAGAGCCACAGCGCGCAGGCCGAGCCGTCCTCGGTGACATCTATGCGGCCGGCCGCGAGGACGATGTCTGTGAAGGCTGCCATGAGCCGGGGGTGCTTGGCACGGCGGTCCTCCACGCCGGGGAAGACCCAGCCGCTCACGGGGTCGTCCTGGAACGCCTCGTCCAGCAGCCGGACGATCAGTTCCCTGTCCCCTTCGCCCGCCGTCCGGATGGCCACACCCATGCCGCACCCCTTCGCTCGTCCCGACCGGCGTTGATCGTAGGGGGGCTGGCCCTCGCCCAGGGGTACGAGCAGGATCTTGGCTAGATCCGATCAAACGTTTGCCCAAACTCGACGGATGCGGGGAGGTGGCGGGTCCCGCACACCGTGGGGCGGAGGTGGCGGGTCCCGCACACCGTGGGGCAGTGCGGGACCCGCCGACCGGATGCCGGTGGCCGTGCGGGGTCAGGAGCCGCACGGCCCCGTCGCTCCGGGGCCCTGTCATTCGGTCAACCGAAGGGGCGTCGCTGGTGCGGGCGGTCTCCAGCCGTTGCCGACGGACCGCTCACTGCTGCGGGCCATCCATTGCTGCGGCCGGTCAACGCTGTGGCCCGTCGAGGCTGTGGCCCGTCAACTGCTGCGCCGTGTCACGAACTCGGCGAGGGCCAGCAGGCCGTCCGCCGCCTCCGGGTCCGGCACCGCCCGGGTTAGCTGCTGCATCGCCCGGGCCATCCGGTCGGCGGCCTGGCCCTGCGCCCAGTCACGGCCCCCCGCGCGCTCCACGGCCAGGGCGATGTCGTCGAGGTCCTCCTTCTCGCTGGTCCGTGCGTACAGTTCGGCGAGTTCGGCCGCCGCCGGTGTGCCGGAAGTGAAGGCCGCCACCACCGGCAGCGACTTCTTCCGGGCGGCCAGATCGGCACCGGCGGGCTTGCCGGTGCGGCGCGGGTCACCCCATATGCCGATGACGTCGTCGATGAGCTGGAAGGCGAGCCCCGCCTCCCTGCCGAACGCGTCCAGCGCCGCCACTTCCTCGTCAGAGGCCCCCGCGTACAGCCCTCCGATCGCGCACGCGCTCCCGATCAGAGCGCCCGTCTTGGCCTCCGCCATCGCGAGCACCTCGTCGAGCGTGACCTCTCCCGGGGCACACCGCTCCATGGCCGTGTCCGCGTGCTGGCCCGCGCACAGTTCCACCACGCAGTCCGCAAGCCGGGCGGCGGCGGCCCGGGACGCCGGGTGCGGGTCCTGAGCGAGAAGCCGCAGGGCCAGCGCCTGCAGGGTGTCCCCGGCGAGGATGGCGTCGGCGTCGCCGAACACGGTCCACGCGGTGGGGCGGTGGCGGCGTGTTGTGTCCCGGTCCATCACGTCGTCGTGCAGCAGCGTGAAGTTGTGCACCAGCTCCACCGCTGCGGCCGCCCGAGCCGCCCCCGCCCGCGCCTTCTGTCCGCCGAGGGCGGCCGCCGCGGCGAGAACCAGGGCGGGCCGGATCGCCTTGCCGGAGCCCCCGTCCGCCGGGGTGCCGTCGGCCTGCTCCCAGCCGAAGTGGTGGAGCGCGACCCGGCGCATCGGCGCGGGTAGCGAGCCGAGCGCGGCCCGCAGCACCGGGTCGACCTCCGCCCGGGCCCGCTTCAGCAGCATGACCGCCTCGTGCTCTTCGGCCGGCCCCCGCTCGCCGTCCCTCTGTGTCCCGATGCTTCCCTGCCTTTCCGGAGCCCCGGCCGACCGCCCGGGTTCGGCGCGACGCTGTCCGGCGTGGGCGGGCAGCGTCGTCCCCTTCCCGGACAGCGTGAGGGACTCACCCATGGGACCGCCTCGGAGGATGAGCGGACGGTGGCGCTTCCGCTGCCGCTGGGCTCGTACCCCGAGGATGTACCCGCCCCGACGGGCGGGGACACGGCCGGCGTGCCGGGAGCGTCACCGCCAGCGGCCGATCTCGACGTTCTCCAGGACCCCGAGCGCGTCCGGTACCAGGACCGCGGCCGAGTAGTAGGCCGTGACCAGGTACTTGATGATGGCCTGTTCGTTGATGCCCATGAAGCGGACCGACAGGCTCGGCTCGATCTCGTCGGGGATGCCGGAAGCACGCAGACCGATGACACCCTGATCGGCCTCGCCGGTACGCAGGGCGATGATGGACGTCGTACGGGCGTCCGAGACTGGGATCTTGTTGCACGGGAAGATCGGCACACCGCGCCAGGTCGGGATGCGGTTGCCGGCCATGTCGATGGTCTCGGGGACCAGCCCGCGCTTGTTGAGCTCGCGGCCGAACGCGGCGATGGCGCGCGGGTGGGCGAGGAGCATCTTGGTGCCGCGGCGCCTGCTGAGCAGCTCGTCCAGGTCGTCCGGCCCGGGCACGCCGTCGTGCGGCTGGATGCGCTGGTCGTACTCGCAGTTGTGCAGCAGACCGAAGTCGCGGTTGTTGATGAGCTCGTGCTCCTGGCGCTCCTTCAGCGCCTCGACCGTCAGCCGGATTTGCTGCTCGGTCTGGTTCATGGGCTGGTTGTAGAGGTCGGCCACGCGCGTGTGGATGCGCAGCACGGTCTGGGCGACGCTCAGTTCGTACTCACGGGGCCGGGCCTCGTAGTCGACGAAGGTGTGCGGGATGTCCGGCTCGCCGGAGTGGCCGGAGGAGAGGTCGATCTCCTTCTCGCCGTACTTGTTGGAGCGCTGCGAGGGGATGGAGCGGCGCTGCCGGAGGTGTTCACGCAGGGTGTCCGAGCGCTCCGCGATCTGCTCGAACTCCTGGCGGGGCAGCACGAGCACGGTGCACGCGGTGAGGGCGCGGGCGGTGTACTCCCAGATCGCGTCCTCGTTCAGCAGCGCGTCGTCGCCGAAGTAGGCACCGTCGGCGAGGACTCCGAGGGACTCGTCCTCCCCGTACGGTCCCGTGCCGACCTTCTCCACCCTGCCGTGCGCCAGGAGGTACACCTCCTCGGACGGGCCGCCGAACGAGGCGATGACATCGCCCGCCGGGATCTCCCGCTGCTCGCAGCGGCGGGCGATCTCGAATAGCACCTCCTCGTCGTCGTACGATCGCAGCGCCGGCAGTTCGCCCAGCTCGGCGGGGATGATCTCGACGCGGTCGCCGGTCTTCACGAACGTCAGCCGGCCGTCGCCCACGGCGAACGTCAGCCGCCGGTTCACCCGGTACGTACCACCCTGGATGTCGACCCACGGCAGCATCCGCAGCAGCCAGCGGGAACTGATCTCCTGCATCTGTGGCACGGACTTGGTCGTGGTGGCCAGGTTCCGCGCGGCCGCCGTGCCGAGACTCTGCTGCGGCTTGGTCTGCTCCGTGCGGACCTCTTCGCCTACCGACATAGAGAACTGCCCTCCCGGTTGTGACCGACGCCCATACGCCCCGGGCATCGATGTGCACGAGCAAGCCTTCCTCACTCGACGTCGCGGTGCTATTACACGAAAGAGCGGGAATGGATCTTTGCGCCGCTGGGCAGAGGGGGCCCGTCACGGCGTCGGAAGACACCCGCGTCCGCACGCCGGACCGGGTGCCCGCTCCCAGAGCTTGGCGTCAGTACCCGAGCCCCCTCCCCCACACTTCCGGGTGACAATGGCCCGGTGATCAGCCCCGACACTCCCGGACCCGCCGCGCTGCGCCCCCGTCTTCCCTCGCCGTTGCAGGAGGTCGTGGACGGCCGGTTCGAGCGCCGGGGCGTGCGGCTGCTGCTGAAGCGGGACGATCTGATCCACCCGGAGCTGATCGGCAACAAGTGGCGCAAGCTCGGGCCGAATCTGGCAGCGGCGGCCGGCCGGACCATCGTCACCTTCGGCGGAGCCTGGTCCAACCATCTGCGCGCGACGGCCGCGGCCGGCCGGCTGCTCGGCATCCCCACGATCGGTGTCGTACGCGGCGACGAGCTGGCCGGCCGGCCCCTCAACCCCTCCCTGGCCCGCTGCACGGCCGACGGAATGCGGCTGCACTTCGTCGACAGGTCGACGTACCGCCGCAAGTCCGAGCGGCCCGCCCTGGCCGGCATCCTGCGCGCGGCGGACGCCGAGGAGGCCTACGTCGTCCCCGAGGGCGGCAGCAACGCCGAGGCGGTGCGGGGCTGCCGGGCGCTCGGCGCCGAACTGCGCGGGCGCGCCGAGGCCGTCGCCGTGGCCTGCGGCACCGGCGGCACGCTCGCGGGGCTGGCCGCCGGTCTCCCTCCCGGCCAGCGCGCCCTGGGCGTGCCGGTACTCGCGGGTGGCTTCCTGACCGCCCAGACGGAGGCGCTGCAGCATGAGGCCTTCGGTGGCCGGCGCGGCACCTGGAGCCTGGACGACCGTTTCCATTTCGGCGGCTACGCGCGCGTGCCCGCCGAGCTCGACGCCTTCGCTGCGGACTTCGAGCAGCGGCACGGCCTGCCCGTCGAACGCCTGTATGTCGCCAAGCTGCTGTACGGGCTGGTCACCCTGGCCGGTGAAGGTGCCTTCCCGCGTGGGACAGCGGTGGCGGCCGTGGTCACCGGCCGCCCCTTCTCCTGAGGTGTCGCTGCCTCCCCCCGAGGTACCGCACCTGTCGCTGCCTTCCCCCCGAGGTACCGCACCCTCGTCACGCCGCCTCCCGGAAGGCCGCCGCCTCCTCCAGGTCCAGTCTGCGCAGCAGGGTCCGCAGCATCTCGTCGTCGATGTGGCGGCCGTCCCGGAGCTTGACGAACACCTCACGCTCGGCGCTGATCATCTCTCTCGCCAGCCGCCGGTAGGTGTCGTCGACGGACTCCCCGCTGATCGGATTGGCCTGCCCGAGCCGCTCCCAGACGGCGTTGCGGCGCCGCTCCAGGACGATGCGCAGCCGGTCGGCGAGCGGGGCGGGCAGGGCGTTGCGCTCGTCGGTGAGGAGCTCGTCCAGGCGCCGTTCGGCGGCCCGGGAGGCCTGCGCCTGGGCGTTGGCCTCGGCGAGCGTCTCGGTCTGCGCGTCGCGCCCGGGGAACTTCAGGAGCCGGATCAGCAGGGGCAGTGTCAGGCCCTGCACGACCAGCGTCCCGATGACCGTCGTGAAGGTCAGGAAGAGGATGAGGTTGCGTTGTGGGAAGGGCTCCTCACCGTCGTGCATGGTGAGCGGGATCGAGAAGGCGATGGCCAGTGAGACCACGCCCCGCATCCCGGCCCACGCAACGATGAACGGCCCCTTCCAGCTCGGGTTCTGCTCCCGTTCCCGCACCCGTGCCGACAGCAGCCGCGGCAGGAAGGTGGCCGGGTACACCCAGACGAACCGGGCCACTACGACGACCAGGAAGACGGCGACCGCGTACCAGGCCGCCTCGACGCCCTCGTACTCCCCGAGACCCTTCAGGACCACCGGGAGCTGCAGGCCGATCAGGGCGAACACCGCCGACTCCAGGACGAAGGCGACCATCTTCCAGACCGCCTCCTCCTGCAGACGGGTGGCGAAATCGACCTCCCACGCGCGGTGCCCCAGGTAGAGCGCCACGACCACGACCGCGAGGACGCCTGAGGCGTGCACCTGCTCGGCGGTCGCGTACGCGACGAAGGGGATCAGCAGGGAGAGCGTGTTCTGCGGCAGCGCCTCCTTCACGTGTGTGCGCAGCCAGTGGATCGGCGCCATCAGCAGCAGGCCGACCACGACACCGCCGATCGCCGCGAGCAGGAACTCGCCGATGCCTCCGGCCCAGGTCGCGCCCTCGCCGACGGCGGCGGCCAGGGCCACGCGGTAGGCGGTGATCGCGGTCGCGTCGTTCAGCAGGGACTCACCCTGGAGGATCGTGGTGATGCGCGACGGCAGTCCGACCCGCCGGGCCACCGCCGTCGCCGCGACCGCGTCCGGGGGCGCCACCACCGCGCCGAACACCAGGGCCGCGGTCAGCGGCATGTCCGGCACGATCACGTACAGGGCCCAGCCGACCACGAAGGTCGCGAACAGCACGTACCCGACGGACAGCATGGCGACCGGCCGCAGCTGCGCCCGCAGGTCGAGGTAGGAGCTGCCGGTGGCGGCCGTGTGCAGCAGCGGGGGCAGGATGAGCGGCAGGACGATGTGCGGGTCGAGCGTGTAGTCGGGCGCCCCGGGGACGTAGCTGACCGCCAGCCCCACGGCCACCAGCAGCAGCGGCGCCGGTACCGGGGTACGCCGCGCTGCCCCGGCGATCGCGGCACTGCCCGCCACGAGCAGCAGCAGTGGCATCACGTCCATCGTTCTCGCCCGCCCTCGGTTTTCGACGCGGTCTTCCGCCTGACCGTCGTAACCTGGCAATCATGAAACAGTGCACGCACGCCGACGCGCTGCCGCACCCCGAACCCGGCCCGCTCAGCGAGACGTGTCCGGAGTGCTTGGCGGAGGGCATGGATCCGGTGCAACTACGGCTGTGCCTCAGCTGCGGTCACGTCGGCTGCTGCGACTCCTCGCCGGGACGGCACGCGGCGGAGCATCATAGGGAGTCCGGTCACCCCGTGATGCGGACCCACGAGCCCGGAGAGACCTGGCGTTGGTGCTTCGTCGACCATGTCCTGGTGTGACACGACAGGACCCCGGCGCCGGACGGTTCAGCCGTCTGACGTCTGGGTACGTCAACCCGGCGCGCGCTCTTCCCATTTGGGCCCGCCCGACCCCTAGACACGGAGCGTATCCACAGGTTTACTGTGAGTGACGACAAGGGGTTGGGGTCCCGGGGACAGGACCGTCAAGAGCGCGATAGCGTCACCGCTGAACCACGTATCGCGTTACCCCGGGGGGCGACCCCCGGCCCTGAAACGCTTGTACCACCATGGAGGTGAGGGTGTCCCAGATCGCAGGCGAGCCCGCGACCCAGGACTTCGTGGAAGTCCGGCTGCCGGCCGCGGGGGCCTACCTGTCGGTGCTGCGTACGGCCACGGCCGGTCTCGCGGCCCGTTTGGACTTCACCCTCGACGAGATCGAGGACTTGCGCATCGCCGTGGACGAGGCCTGCGCGATCCTGCTTCAGCAGGCCGTGCCCGGCTCGGTGCTCAGCTGTGTCTTCCGCCTCGTCGACGACTCACTCGAGGTCACCGTCTCGGCGCCCACGACGGATGGCCATGCCCCGTCGCGGGACACCTTTGCCTGGACGGTCCTGTCCGCCCTCGCGGGCAAGGTCTCCTCCGCCGTGGACAAGGACAAAACCGTTTCGATCAGCCTCTACAAACAGCGCGGCGCGGGACCCGGGCCGGCGTGAGGAGCGAGGACGGGCCGGTGCGGGACGAAGAGCGCGGCACACGAGAGCTGCCGGCCGGGGGCACGGGCACGAGCGGCCCGAGCGGTGCCCGGCACATGGCGGACGGCATCGACGGCATCCCCGAGCAGGCCCGCCCGCACCCCGAGGACGACTCCACGGAGGCCGTCCTCCCGGGCGGCGGGCGGCCTGACCGGGACGGTGCCGTGCGGAGCGCGCCTCCAAGCGGAGGGATCGCCGCATCCCCGGCCCAGGGGGGTCCCGCCACTCGCGAGGAGTCGAGAGTGGCGGAGGA
>NZ_POUC01000639.1 GCF_002891435.1 Streptomyces cahuitamycinicus | reverse complement strand
TAGTCTCGTGGGCTCGGAGATGTGTATAAGCGACAGCCCCCACCCCGGCACGAGGACGGAACAGGTCGCCACCGCTTACGAAGCACCCCACAACGAGACCCAGGAGGCCCTCGCCGGCATCTGGGCCGACGTCCTCGGCCTGGAGAAGGTCGGCATCCACGACAACTTCTTCGAGCTCGGCGGCGACTCCATCCTCTCCATCCAGGTCATCTCCCACGCCCGCCGGACCGGCCTCCACCTGACCTCCAAGCTGATGTTCGTCCACCAGACCATCGCCGAGCTGGCGTCCGCCGTGGAGCGGGCGGGAGCCGATGCCACGGTCGTCGGGGACGAGGCGCCCGAGGGGTCGGGCCGGGTCGAACTGACGCCCGTCCAGCGTTGGTTCCTGGCCGAGCACCCGTCGGCTCCCGACCACTACGCGATGTCCGTCCACCTGTCGCTGGCCCCGGACACGGATCCCGTCGTGCTGGGGCGTGCCCTCGAAGCCGTGGTGGGCCACCACGACGCCCTGCGCATGCGGTACGCCATGGACGACGCGGGCGGCTGGGTCCAGGAGTACGGCGAGCGCCCCGAGGGGCTGCTCGGCGTCCGGGACCTGACGGCCGCGGCCGACATCGAGCAGGCGCTGGACGACGCCGCGCTGGAGGCGCAGCACGCGCTGGACCTCCGTTCGGGCACCGTGGTGCGGGGTGTGTTCCTGCGCATGCCGGACGCGGCACCGCCCCGCTTGTTCCTGGCCGTGCACCACCTGGTGATGGACGGCGTGTCGTGGCGGATCGTCCTGGAGGACCTGGCCGTCGCGTACCAGGAGCTCGCCGCAGGCCGCCCGGCCGCCCTGGGCGCCAAGTCGAGCAGCTACCGGACGTGGTCGCGGCGTCTGGCCGAGCTGGTGCGCTCCGGCGGCCTCGACCACGAGACGGCGTACTGGCGCAAGGCCGTGTCCGCCTCCGTGGAGATCCCGTGCGACGGGCCGGCGGCGAGCACGTACGGCGAGGTCACCGTCGAGTCGTCGACACTGGACCGGTCCGTGACCGAGGCACTGCTGCAGCGCGTGCCCGGCGCGTTCCGCACCCGGATCAACGACGTGCTGCTGACCGCTCTTGGCCGTGTCCTGCGGGACTGGGCCGGCGCGCCAGTGACGATCGCCCTCGAAGGTCACGGCCGCGAGGAGCTGTTCGACGATGTGGACCTGTCCCGCACGGTCGGCTGGTTCACCACCATCTATCCCGTCACCCTCGACGTGGCCGAGGGCCCGTGGGAGACGGCGCTGAAAGCCGTCAAGAAGACCCTGCGCAGACTGCCCGGACGGGGGCTCGGCTTCGGAGCCCTGCGCTACCTGTCCGAACCGGGCAGCGCCGCACACACCGCCCTGGCCGCCGCCCCGCACCCGAAGATCAGCTTCAACTATCTGGGCCAGTGGGACGGCACGGCCGACGGCGACGGGCTGATCCGGGGACGGCTGGACGCACTCGGCGCCGACCAGGCACCCGGCGGGCCACGCCCGCACCTGATCGACATCGTCGCTGCCGTCAGCGACGGCGAGTTGCGCGTCGACTGGCTCTACGCGCCGTCCGCGCACTCCCCCGCCACCGTCCGCGCGCTCGCGGACGACTTCGCCACCGCCCTGCGGCAGATCGCCGTCGCGGCCGGTAACTGACTACACATCGAAAGGCTTTGCTGTGGCTCGTTATGTCCTGAGCGATGACGAGAAGGACCAGGTGGCCGCGGTCGCGGACGAATTCCTGGCCGCCCGCCCCGTCTGGGCGCCACTGGAGTACGCGGACCGCATCCGCACCGAGGCGGAGCGGCTCCCCGTGGGAGTGCGCCGGTTCCTCGTCTCCTCCCGCGCCGCCGAAGACGCCGTGATCGCGCTGGGAAACCTGCCCCTGGACGAGGACCTCGTCCCCACGCCGCCCAGCTGGCAGGTCGCGGAGAAGGAGGAATCCGCGATCCGCGAGGAACTGGTGCTGATGCTCACCGGCTCGCTGCTCGGTGAGCCGTTCGGCTGGGTCAACCAGCAGAACGGGCGTCTCGTCCATGACGTCTGCCCGTCCAGGGGGCAGGAGAACTCGCTGACGAGCGCGAGCAGCCGGCAGCAGCTCACCCTGCACACGGAGGACGTCTTCCACTCCTGCCGCGGCGACTACGTGGCTCTGATGTGTCTGCGCAACCCCGACGCGGTGGGCACGACGGTGGCGCTGGTCGAATCGGTGGACTTCCCCGAGCCGGTGCGGCGGGTGCTGCACCAGGACCGCTTCCGGTTCTTCCCGGACGACTCCCACCACGTGGTGCCGCAGCACACCACGGAGAACCCGTCGGCGCTCGAGGACCGCCCGCACGAGGTGGCGTCGGTTCTCTTCGGCCCCGAGGAGTCGCCGTACCTGCGGATCGACGCGGACTTCACCGAGGCGATGCCCGGCGACACGGAGGCCGAGGCCGCCCTGGAGACGGCCGCCGAACTGCTCGCCGCCGCTGCGGAGCGGGTCGTCCTGAGCCCCGGCGACGCGGTGTTCGTCGACAACCACCGGGCCGTCCACGGCCGCGACACGTTCACCCCCCGCTACGACGGGACCGATCGCTGGCTCAAGCGCACCAGCCTCGTCCGCGATCTGCGGCGCACGTACGTGCGGACGAAGTCGCGTTCGCGTCTCCTCGGCTGATGAGGCCCGAGAAGTCGCGGCGCGGTGGCGGATTCACTCTGCTGTGGGTGAGTTCAACGCTCGGCGAGTTCGCGTACAGCACGTCGCTGATCGTCCTGCCGCTGATCGTGCTGACGCTGACCGGTTCGCCCTCACAGGCGGGAATCATCGGATTCGTCGACGCGGCGGCGATGCTCCTGGCGGGGCTGCCCGCCGGGGCCGTCGCCGACCGGTACGACCGCCGGAGTGTGATGCTGTGGTGCCAGGCAGCACTGGTCACCGTGTTCGGCGCGCTCGCCCTGCTGCTGTGGGCGGACGCCGTGTCGCTGCCGGCGCTGGTGCTCCTCGCCCTGGTCAACGGCGCGGCGACCGCCCTGACGATGGCGGCCGGGGAGGCGATGATCCCGAGCCTGGTGGCGGAGGAACGGCTCTCGGACGCGGTGGCGATGAACGGGGCACGCACCTACGCCGGGCAGCTCGCCGGCACGTCCGCCGGCGGGTTCCTGCTGACGGTGAAGAACGCCCTGCCGTTCGTCGCCGGCTGCCTGGCGCATCTCGTCGGGCTGGTCCTGCTGCTGTTCCTGAAGCGGCGGCCCCCTGCCGCCCGCTCCCCGGCCGACCAGCCGGTGATGGGCGGGAGGGGGCTG
>NZ_POUC01000638.1 GCF_002891435.1 Streptomyces cahuitamycinicus | reverse complement strand
GCGGGGGCGTCGCTGCTGGGGGCCTGCGAGACGTCGGAGCCGGGCTGGAGCCGGAGGTCGAACTCCTGGGCGGGCTTGCCCTCGAGGGCGTCCTGGGTGAACTGCGTCCAGATCTCGGCGGGTGCGCCGCCGCCGTTGATCCGGGCCAGGCCCATGGCGCCGTACAGCGACTTGTGGGCGGCGGTGACCGGGTCCTGGCCCATGACGGAGACGACGGTGGCGAGGTCGGGGGTGTAGCCCGCGAACCAGGCCGCCGTGTCCTCCTCGGCGGTGCCGGTCTTGCCGGCGACGGGGCGGCCCGCGGCCTGCGCGGCGGAGGCCGTGCCGTTCTGGACGACGCTGCGCAGCATGGAGGTGGTGGTGTCGGCGGCCTCGCGGCTCACGGCCTGCCGGGTGCGCCGTTCGGGCAGTTCGACGGGTGTGCCGCCCTTGGTGACCTTCTCGACCATCGTGTAGGTGCCGTGCCGCCCGTGGTTGGCGAGGGTGGCGTAGGCCTCCGCCATGTCGAGGACGCTGGCGGTGGCGGTGCCGAGGGCGATGGCGGGGCCGTCGGCGAGGTCGGGGGTGGTCTCGGGGACGCCCAGGTCGATCGCGGTCTGTTTGACCTTCTGGGGGCCGACGTCGGCGGCCATCTGCGCGTACACCGAGTTCACGGAGCTGTCGGTGGCTTCGGTGACGGTGATGTCGCCGTAGGAGCGCTGGTCCTCGTTCTCGGGGGCGTAGGGGTCGCCGGTCCAGCCCTGGACGGGGCGCTTGTTGGTGCCGTCGTAGATGGTGTTCGGGGTGATGACGCGGCCGTCCTGGGTCTCCGAGTGGTTCTCGACGGCCGAGGTGAACACGAAGGGCTTGAAGGTGGAGCCGACCTGGAAGTCCCTGCGGGTGGCGTTGGGGGTGTACTGCTTGACGTAGTCGATGCCGTTGTACATGGCGACGACCTTGCCGGTCTTGGGGTCGACGGAGGCGCCGCCGGCGCGGACGTAGGTGTCGACCTTGTTGTTCTTCTTGTCGAGCTTGGACATCAGCTTGTCGTTGACGGCCTTCACGAACGCGTCCTGCTTGCCCTTCTGCAGGGTGGTCGTGATGCGGTAGCCGCCGGCGTCGAGCTTGCCCTCTTCGATGATCTTGTTCTGGGTGAGGTAGTCCTTGACGATCCGGACGATGTAGCCGCGCTGGCCGGACATGCCGGTGGAGAGGGTGGACTCCTTCGGCACGGGGAACTTCATGCCGGCGCGTTCCGACTCGCTGAGCCAGCCCTTCTTGACCATGCCGTCCAGGACGTAGTTCCAGCGGGATTCGGCGGCCTTGCGGTTCTCCGGGTGGGCGACGACGTCGTACTGGCTGGGGGCGTTGACGAGCGCGGCGAGGTAGGCGGAGCGGGCCGGGTCGAGGTCCTTGGCGTCCATGCCGTAGTAGGCCTGGGCGGCGGCCTGGATGCCGTAGGCGTTGCGGCCGAAGTAGCTGGTGTTGAGGTAGCCCTCGAGGATGTGGTCCTTGCTGACCTCGCGGTCCAGTTTGATCGCGATGAAGAATTCCTTGGCCTTGCGCGTGACGGTCTGTTCCTGGCGCAGGTAGTAGTTCTTCACGTACTGCTGGGTGATCGTGGAGCCGGACTGCTTGCCCTTGCCGAGGGCGGTGTTCCAGGCGGCGCGGACCATGGCCTTGGGGTCGACGGCGGATTCGGTGTAGAAGTCGCGGTCCTCGGCGGCCAGGATCGCGTGCCGGGCGTCCTTGGAGATGTGCGGGAGGTTGACGTTCTCGCGGTTGACCTCGCCGTCGCGGGCGATGACGGTGCCGTCCGCGTAGAGGTAGACGTTGGCCTGTTTGGTGGCGAGCGCGTTGGCCGGGGGGATCTTCACGAGGGAGTAGCCGAGGAAGAAGCCGCCGACCAGCAGCAGGACGACGATGATGAAGCCGCCGAGCGTCATGCGCCAGGTGGGGATCGCCCGGCGCCAGCCGGTCCGCTTCGGTTTCCCGGCCGCTTTGGCCTCGGGCGTGCCCGGGTCGCCGTCGGCGTGTGCCTGCGGCTGGCTCGCTGCCCAGCCCGGATTCGGCTGCTGCGGCTGAGGCTCGTCACTCATGTCGTGCACGGACTCCTGTTTCGCGTCGTACGTCGTTCCCGTACGTCTCTGCTCGCTCTTGCGCCCCTGTGATGAAGACTGTCCCATCCGTTGATCAGTTCCCTGATCGAGGGCCGTGTCGTGTGCCGTGTGGTGAGGCGGGCCGCGTGCGGGTGGGTGCGCGGGCGGGAACGGGGCTGATCGTGCTGCTCCGCACGCCTGCCCGCATCGTGATCTCGCCTGCGCGACATTCGCCCGAAGGGGGACACGGCCGTGGATCGCGGCGGCTCGTACGCTCCGCCCGGCCGGCACCGCCGCCACGCCGCTCGCCCTGGCCACGGGCGTCTCGGCCCACGCGGACGCAACGGATCGTACCGTCTGGGCCGGTGCGTACTCGCCTCGTGGCGCTCCCGCCGCTCCCCGAAAATTGCGTGGCACTCCCGTTCGCCGGACCACTAGGCTCCTGCGCTTCGGTGCCGGCGGCGAGGAGGGCGGTGGATGTGGGCTCGGGACGGTTGTACGCGGCCGTCGCGGCGGGGGGCTTCCGGCGCTACGCGACGTATCGGGCGGCCACGGTGGCCGGGGTGTTCACCAACACGGTCTTCGGCGTCATCCTCGTCTACACGTATCTGGCGCTGTGGCACGAGAAGCCGCACCTCGGGGGGTACGACCAGGCGCAGGCCGTGACCTATGTCTGGCTGGGGCAGTGCCTCTACGCGACGCTGGCGATCCAGGGTGGCGGCGCGGAGAAGGACCTGATGGAGCGCATCCGTACCGGTGAGATCGCCGTCGACCTGTACCGGCCGGTCGATCTTCAGCTGTGGTGGCTGGCGGGGGACGTGGGGCGGGCGTTGTTCCAGATGCTGGGGCGGGGGGTGGTTCCGTTCGTGTTCGGTGCGGTCTTCTTCCCGATGGCGCTGCCGGCGGACGTCGTCCGGTGGGCGGCTTTCGCGGTGACGCTGCTGCTGGCGACGGTCGTGAGCTTCGCGATCCGCTTTCTGGCGGCGCTGAGCGTGTTCTGGCTGATGGACGGCATGGGCGTGAACCAGGTTCTGATGGTCACGGGTGTCTTCTTCTCGGGCATGGTCCTGCCGCTCAACGCCTTCCCGGGCGTGCTCGGCGAGGTGGTGCGGGTGCTGCCGTGGGCGGCGCAGATCCAGATGCCGGCGGATGTGCTGATGGGGGAGGCGGATCCGCTCGGGGCGTTCGCCTTCCAGGCGGCGTGGGCGGTGGCGC
>NZ_POUC01000637.1 GCF_002891435.1 Streptomyces cahuitamycinicus | reverse complement strand
GGTCTGGGCGGGGGCGCGGTGGCCTCGGCCAGGAGCGCGGTGAGGCGTACGGCCGCGGCCTCGCGGTTGCGCCACTGGGAGCGGTGCTCGGAGGACCGTACGGTGACGACCCCGTCGACCAGGCGCCCGGCCAGCCGCTCCAGGGCCCGCTGCTTCCACACCGCGGGCAGCGCCTCGGTCTTCGCCAGGTCGAAGCTCAGCTCGACCTTCGAGTCGCTGGTGTTGACGTGCTGCCCGCCGGGCCCCGACGACCGCGAGAAACGCCACATGAGCTCGGCCTCGGGCAGGGAGACGGAGCCGCGGATGACATGGGGACCAGACATGCCCCCCATGTTCCCGCTCCTGTCCCGTCCACGTCACCCGAATAATCGCGAGTAAAGAAAGTAAAGGAGCTGGAACCTCGCGTACCCCTCTCCACGTTCACCGGGGTAGCTGTAGCTTCGATGCCGCAGTGTCTTTGCCGCACATAAACGAGGGAAGGGACTCCCAACAATGGCTGTAAGCCTGTCCAAGGGTGGCAACGTCTCGCTCACCAAGGAGGCTCCGGGCCTGACCGCCGTCACCGTGGGCCTCGGCTGGGACGTCCGCACCACCACCGGCACGGACTTCGACCTCGACGCCTCCGCGATCGCGGTCAACACGCAGGGCAAGGTCTACTCGGACGCCCACTTCGTCTTCTTCAACAACAAGGAGACGCCGGACAACACGATCGTCCACACCGGTGACAACCGCACGGGTGAAGGCGCCGGCGACGACGAGGCGATCAACGTCAACCTCGCCGGCCTCCCGGCCGACATCGAGAAGATCGTCTTCCCGGTGTCGATCTACGACGCGGAGAACCGCTCGCAGAACTTCGGCCAGGTGCGCAACGCCTACATCCGCATCGTCAACCAGGCCGGCGGCGCGGAGATCGCCCGCTACGACCTGTCGGAGGACGCGGCCACGGAGACGGCCATGGTCTTCGGCGAGCTGTACCGCAACGGCGCTGAGTGGAAGTTCCGCGCGGTCGGCCAGGGCTACGCCTCGGGCCTGGTCGGCATCGCCCAGGACTTCGGCGTGAACGTCTGACGGACGCCTGAGCGTTTCGCGGGGAAGCCCCCCGGGCCGGACCACCGGCCCGGGGGGCTTCGCCTCGGGGGCGGACCACCGGCCGGAGGGGGCTTCGCCTCCGGGGCGGGGGGCCGTGCCGATCGGGGGGTGTGCCGATCGGCGGGGAGGGTGCGGGGCACCCCGCACCGTCCCCGCCGCGAGGAACCGACCACGCCGTGAGGCCTCAGGGCTGCTCCGGCTTCCCCTCCCCGTACAGCCACTCCTCCCAGACCCCCGCCAAGTCGTCCCCGGGCGCCTGCTCCTCGGCATAGGCCGTGAAGTCGGCGGTGTCGGCGTTGCCGTACCGGTACTCGGCCGCCCATCCCCTGAGGATCGAGAAGAACCGGTCGTCCCCGACGGTCTGCCGCACCTTCTGCAGCACCATCGCCCCCCGCCAGTACACCGGCGGGTCGGAGATCCGGGCGGCGCTCGGCGGGGCCGCCGGCGGAAACTCCCAGATCTCCTCCCCGGCCTCCTCCGTGTCGAAGTGCTCGCCGGAGTACAGGGCGTCGAACATCTCCTGGGCGCTGTCCCCGCCGTGGTCCTCCTCCCACAGCCACTCCGCGTACGTCGCGAAGCCCTCGTTGAGCCACATGTCCCGCCAGCTCTCCGGCGAGACCGAGTCGCCGTACCACTGGTGGGCGATCTCGTGGACGAGGAGCGTGATGTCGGGCGCTCCCGGGAACACCGGCCGGCTCTGGGTCTCCAGGGCGTAGCCGACGGACGCGGCGCTGTCGACGATCGCGCCCGTGGAGGAGAAGGGGTACGGCCCGAACCGCCTCTCCGCCCATCGCAGCACTTCGGGCAGCCGCCCGAGCACGGGCCGGCTCGCCGCCGCCTCCGCCGGGTCGACGGCCGTGTACACGGGCAGGCTCCCGGCCCCGGACCGGCTGACGGTGAAGCGGCCGATCGCGACCGTAGCGAGGTAGCTCGCCATCGGCCGCGCCATGTGCCAGGTGGACGTCGTACGCCCCCGAGCGGTCGTCTCGCTCCGCAACTCCCCGTTGGACACGGCCCGCAGCCCGTCCGGCACGGTCACCGTGAGGTCGTACGCCGCCTTGTCGGAGGGGTGGTGGTTGCCGGGGAACCACGTCATCGACCCCGTCGGCTCGCCCAGGGCCAGCGCCCCGTCCGTGGTGCGCAGCCAGCCTTCCCGGGAGCCGTCCGGGTCCGTGACGGTTTCGGGTGCGCCCGCGTAGCGGACGGTGACGCGGAACGTCTCGTCCCGGTCGAGGTCGTCCCGCGGGCGGACGGTGAGCTCCTGCCCGGCGCGGTTCCAGCGGGCCGTCTCGCCGTCGACGGTGATCTGCTCGACCTCCATGCCGAGCAGGTCGAGGTTGAAGGCGGAGAGGTCCTTGGCCGCGCGGGCGGTGAGGGTGGCCGTGCCGGTGAGGTGGTGGGCGCCGGGGTCGTAGGCGAGGCGCAGACCGTAGTGGGTGACGTCGTAGCCGCCGTTGCCGGACTTCGGGAAGTAGGGGTCGCGGACGCCGGAGCCGCCCGGGGTGCCGTGCACCCCGCCGCCGCACGCGGTGAGGACGAGAGCGGAGGCGAGCAGAGCGGACACGGGCAGGGCGGCTGCGGGCCGGGTGGGGACGAGGCGTACAGATCGGGCCACGGTCGCGATCCTACGGGCGCGTGACACCATCACCCCCGTGCTCGACATCGGCTACGCCCTCTCCAACCGCTTCCCCGACCCGCCGCAGACCGACTACCGCCGCGCGGACGTCCGGGCGCTGCGGCACGACCTGTTCTGCGGGGACGTCTACCTGGCGGACACCAAGACGGATCACGAGGTGTCCACGGCCTGGGGATGGGTGCCGGTGCTCGACTTCGCATGGGCGCTGTGCGACATCGTGGAGCGGATCGACCGGGACCCGGCGGGTTCGCGGGCCTCCCGGCCGCAGCGGGCGGAGCTGGACTTCACCGAGTCGACGGACCGGATGCTGTTCGAGCGCCGCTTCGGCTGGGTGGACATCGAGGCCGACTGGATGCGCGCGGAGGAGCCCGCACTCACCGTGTCCCACAGCGAACTGCGCCGCGAGGCGAGGGACTTCCTGCACGACCTGATCGCCGACCTCACGGACCTGCACGACGACCTCGCGGAGAACCCGGCGATCTGGACCCTCCAGGCCCTATCTCTTATACACATCTGACGCTGCCGACGAACTC
>NZ_POUC01000636.1 GCF_002891435.1 Streptomyces cahuitamycinicus | reverse complement strand
GGACGGCTGGGCACGGTTCTTCCCGACCACGGGCCCCAGCCGTATCCGCCGCACCCGGAACGGCACCATCGCAGCCGGGGCGGTCGCCCGCTGTCCGGCTCGACGGCCCACTGTCCGGCTCGACCGCCCGCTGTCCGGCTCGGCCGACGCGGGCGTCTCACCCGCCGAGGGTGGGCTGGCCCCCTGCCGCCCGTCGGCCGCGGGCCCTCGCGAGCCGTGCCGGGGCGCATTCCCGCGGGGACATCGCCGGGCACGGGCGTGACATCACCACACCGACCCGGCACCCTCCAGGCGCCGCCGCTGTGCCGGTGTCACCGCGGCCGTGGCGCTCTACCCCACCGACCCGGCACCTTCCAGGCCCCGCCGCTGTGCCGGTGTCACCGCGGCGGCGCCCTGCTGGTCGTCCGGGCGCAGGCACTCGATCAGGTAGTCACCCGTGTCAGGGTCACGGGTCACCCCGTGGGTCTCGCTGCCGAAGCCGGGGAAGCGGCGGTCGAAGGACTCCAGGGCACCGAGGTAGCGCAGGAGGGGGCCATCGGTGTCCCCGGTGCTCTCGCCCGGCATGAGGACCGGGATGCCGGGCGGCGTCACCGTGACCATCGCCGCGGCGATCCGGCCCGGCGCGTCCGCCAGACGGATGCGTTCCGTGCCGCCGCGGATCAGGCGCTGGTAGCACAGCTGGGGCGGGGCGACGGGCTCGGGCAGCTGCTGGAAAGCCGTGTCGAGGAGCTCGACCAGGCGGGCCTCGCGCAGATGGTCGTGCATCTCCTGGCACAGGGCGCGCAGCGTCAACCCGGCATAGCGCCGCGGGTGCTCGGCGACCAGCGAGGGCAGCACGCGGTCGAGCGGGACGTCAGCGTCGTAGAGCTCCTTGAAGTCCATG
Organism: Streptomyces cahuitamycinicus; assembly: GCF_002891435.1. Classification (GTDB taxonomy): domain Bacteria; phylum Actinomycetota; class Actinomycetes; order Streptomycetales; family Streptomycetaceae; genus Streptomyces; species Streptomyces cahuitamycinicus. The sequence goes on along the minus strand of NZ_POUC01000636.1, from coordinate 2,425 downwards.
AGGGCGTCCAGCAGCGTGCCCCACTTGCCCTTCGTGATGCCCATGGAGAACAGCACCAGCGTGGTGTAGCTGTCGGTCTTCTCCACGACGATGCCGCGTGTCGTCAGATAGGCGGTGAGGACCCGGGCGGGGATGCCCTGGCCGGACATCGCCCCCGTCGCGTCGAGCCCCGGGCAGGTCAGGGTGACCTTGATCGGGTCGAGCATGCAGTAGCCGTCGGTCAGCCCGGGGAAGCCGTGCCAGTCCGCTCCGGGGGCGAGGTGCCAGCAGGACGGCTCGGTTCGCAACAGCTCCGCCGGGGCCTCCTCGAAGGGCAGCCGTTCCCCGCTCGCGGGGTCCGTCACCTCGTCCGGCTGCCACACCCCGAAGAACCACGGCGGCCGGTCGCCCGCCGCCGCGATCCGCCGCCCGATCCGCACCATCTCCTGGCGGAACCGGATCGCCTCGGTCACCGCCTCGTCGACCAGCCACTGCCCCTGCGGGCCGTCCATCATCGCCGTGGCCACGTCCAGCGAAGCGATCATCGGGTACAGCGGTGACGTGGTGCCGTGCATCATCAGCGCCTCGTTGAACCGGTCGTGCTCCACCGGTGCCCGCGGCGCGGGCCTGACGTGCACCATGGCGCCCTGCGACAGCGCCGCCAGCAGTTTGTGGGTGGACTGGGTCGCGAAGACCGTCGGCCGGTCGGGGCCGGGGAAGGCCTCCTCGTCCACCGACATGCCGTAGCGCCCGGCGTAGAGCGGATGGAAGCGGGCGTACGCGAACCACGCCTCGTCGAAGTGCAGCCGGGGCGTCCCGGCGGCGAACGCCCGGGCCGCCGCCACCGCGTCGTAACACAGCCCGTCGTACGTGGAGTTGGTGAACACCGCGTACTGGGCGCGGGACGACACGGCGTCCGCCGTCAGCGGGCTCGCCGCGATCCGCGCCGCCACCGACTCCGCCGCGATCTCGGCCGGTGGCAGGGGGCCCGCGAGGCCGTAGCCGTTCCGGGTGGGGACCAGGTACACCGGTCGCGCGCCGGAGACGACCAGGCCGTGCAGAACCGACTTGTGGCAGTTGCGGTCCACCAGGGCGATCTCGTCGCGGGTCACGCTGAAGTGGCCGACCAGGCGGTTGCAGGTGGAGTCGCCGTGAAGGACGAAGTACGTGTGGTCGGAGCCGAAGACCCGCGCGGCGTTGCGCTCCGCCTCGCCGATCGGCCCGGTGTGCTCGAACAGCGAGCCGAGCTCCTCCACCGAGATCGACAGGTCGCTGCGCAGCAGCCGCTCCCCGAAGTACTCGTGGAACGCCCGGCCCACGGGCGACTTGAGGAAGGCGACACCCCCGGAGTGCGCGGGCGTGTGCCACGAGTACTCGTGCGCGTCGTCGAAGCGCCGCAGCGCCTTGAAGAACGGCGGAAGCAGGGCGTCCTGGTAGGCGCGTGCGGCCGTGGTGATCCGCCCGGCGATGAACGCGGGCGTGTCCTCCAGCGGCCACACATAGCCCACCACCGACTGCGACACCCACAGCGGCAGCTCACCCAGCCCCTCGCCGGCCATGACCAGGAAGACCGGCAGGTTCTGGAACCGGCGTCCGATCCGGCGCAGCACCGTCGCACCGCCCGGCCCGTCCCCCGGCCCGGGCGGGAGGTCCCAGGCGACCACCGCCGCGGCCAGCCCCGCCTCGGTCCTGAGTACCGCCTCGGCATCGGCGACGCTCACCACCCGGCGCACCTGTAAGCCGCGCGCCCGGATTCCCTCGGCGATGCGCGTCAACTGCCCGGCGGTGGCGCCCCCGTCCTCCGGATGCTCCGCCACCGCCACCAGAACCGTGCCGTCGGCCATGCCGTTCCCCTCACCGGTGGCCCGCGCCACCCGCCGTCCAGTGTTCGCGGGCCCCGCACGCGTGATCGGCCTGCGGTGGGCCAAACCACCCCATCGGGCCCAACGAGCGGACCGCGCGTTGACGCCGGCGCGCCGTTCACCGGCCTTGGTGCCGAACCGCCCGCCGCAGATGCTCCCCGGTGAACGACCCCTCGGCGTCCAGGAGTCGACGAGGCGTCCCCTCGAAGACGATCTCGCCGCCGTCCCGGCCGCCGTCCGGGCCGAGGTCGATCACCCAGTCGGCCCGGGCGATCACGTCGAGGTTGTGCTCCACGACGACGACCGTGTTGCCCGAGTCGACCAGCCGGTCCAGCAGGGCTACGAGGCCCTCCACGTCCGCCATGTGCAGGCCGGTCGTCGGTTCGTCGAGCACGTAGACCGCACCCGTCCGGTGCAGTCGCGTGGCCAGCTTGATGCTCCCCCAGTGCCTGAAGGGCAATGCCGTTGCTTTTGAGGCTGTCGGCCGGTTGAGCCGGTGTGCTGATATCCCGTCTGGAGCGGTTGGGGCTGGGCGCCTTGACCCGATCGTGCCCGCCAGAACTGGTGGACCGGGTGGTCAATGA
>NZ_POUC01000635.1 GCF_002891435.1 Streptomyces cahuitamycinicus | reverse complement strand
GGGGATGGCGTCGCGCAGGGGGCGATAGGTGATGCCGTCGCGGCGGTACTGGGTGACGGTGGCTTGCGGGGTGACGCCGACAGAGCGGCCGGTGGCAACGGTGGCGAGCCAGTCGTCGACGTCGCGGGTGTACTCCACGGCGGGGCGGGCGTCTTCGGGCCACAGGTCCAAGGTGGTGGTGCCGGTGCGGCGGTCCACCACCAGGGTGCGCTCGCAGATCTCCGCCAGGCGGATGCTGCGACGTCTGGTCCATGGGTCGTCGGAGGCGAGGGCGACGTAGCGGCGTTCGTGGCCGACGAGGGCGTGGGCGTAGCGGCGGGTGTCGACTGGGGTGCGGAGGACGGCCAGGTCGCACAGGCCCTCGGCGAGGCCGCCGCTGGGAGTGTTGTGGCGGATCAGGTGGAGTTCGACGTCGGGGTAGCGGTCGTGCCAGCGGCGCTGGAACTCGGCGGTGTGGCGGCCCATCGCGGACCAGGCGTGGCCGATGTGGAGCCGGGTGTGGCCGGTGGTGGCCTGGTGGACCAGTTCGTCGGCGTCGGCCAGGAGATTCCGGGCGCGGGCGAGAACCTGTACGCCTGCGGTGGTGGGGGTGACAGTGCGGCTGGTGCGGTGCAGAAGTCGCACGCCGAGGATCCGCTCCAGCGCGAGCAGTGTGCGGGAGACCGCGGCCTGGGAGATGCCCAGCTCGATCGCGGCGTCGGTGAAGCTGCCGGCGTCGACGATCTCGACCAGACAGCGCAGGTGCCGCAGCTCCAGTTCCGTACGACCATCCATGTGTTCAGCGTATAGCTGAGACTTCGGATGCATTTTGCGTATGCGGCGGTCCGCCGGATGGTCGTGCCATGACACTCGAAGCTCGCGCAGAGACGACGTCGGCCGCCGCGGCGCAGGGGGCGTCGCCCCGGTGGTCCGGGGTGGCGCTGATGGTGGGCAGCGGCCTGTCCAACCAGGTCGGGGCATCAGTCGCCGCGCTCGCCTTCCCGGTGCTCGGACCGGTGGGAGTGGTGGCGGTGCGCCAGTGGGTGGCCGCCGTGGTGCTGCTGAGCGCCGGCCGGCCGAACCTGCGTTCCTTCACCGCCGCGCAGTGGCGTCCGGTCCTGGGACTTGCCGCGGTGTTCGCGACCATGAACCTCACGCTGTATGCGGCGATCGACCGGATCGGGCTCGGCCTGGCGGTCACCCTGGAGTTCCTCGGCCCGCTCGCGGTGGCGCTGGCAAGCTCCCGCCGCCGTATCGATCTGGCCTGTGCTCTGGTCGCCGCGGCGGGCGTTGTGGTCCTCACCCGTCCCCGGCCCAGTACGGACTATCTCGGCATCGGCCTGGCACTGATCGCCGCCGTCTGCTGGGGCTGTTACATCCTGCTCAACCGCACCGTGGGCGAGCGCCTGCCCGGGCTGCAGGGATCGGCCGCCGCTGCGGCCGTCTCCGGCCTGCTCTACCTGCCCCTCGGCGCCGCCGCCCTGTGGCTCCACCAGCCCACCGTCGGCGCCTTGCTGTGCGCGCTGGCCGCCGGTGTGCTGTCCTCCGCGGTGCCGTTTCTCGCCGACCTGCTCGCGCTGCGCCGGGTCCCCGCCCGCTTCTTCGGGATCTTCATGAGCGTCAACCCGGTGTTCGCCGCTCTGATCGGCATGCTCGTCCTCGACCAGCACCTCGGCGCGGCATCATGGCTGGCCATCACCGTGATCGTCACCGCCAACGCCGTCTCCGTGGGCACCGCCGCCAACACTCGAAGGAAGACCAACCTCCCGCGGTGAACCCGCGCCGGACGCCCACGCCCCGGTGTTGCCCTTCGCCCTCTGCCGCAGCGATTTGCGGTCCCTTCCCGACGGCGATGGTTCCGCGCGAAGACGGCACCCAGCACGACTGGCTTCACGGCGCCGGTACGGCACCGATCTGCTGCATCACCCCGAGGAGGTCGGGCTGAGCCCGTTCCCCGACAATCCGGCCGTCGGCCAGATAGTAGAAGTTCATGGCCTGCACCGAGATCTTGTTGCCGCTCGCCGGGACCCCGAAGAATTCACCGTCGTGGGTTCCCCACATGGTGAACCGCGCGGCGGCCGTGTCGCCTTCGGTGACCGTCTCCTCCAGCGTCCACTGGATGTCCGGGAAGGCGCTGCGCATCATCCCAAGGACTTCCATGTACCCATCGGGCCCCCGCAGTGGTTCCGGGTGACTCGGTGCGTGGAACACCGCGTCCGAAGAGATGACCTCGCGAGCGAGACCCTCATCGCCCGTGTTGATGAACTCGACGAAGCGGTTCATCACTGACTCGGTGGACTGCGGCGGCATCTCGCTGTGCCTCTCCAAAGACGGTGGGTGGACACCTGAGAGCCTAACATCGAATCGATGTCCACATCGGTTCGATGTGAGCGTGCGAAGATGGACTCATGTTGGAACTCGCGATCCTCGGTTTCCTGGCCGAGGGCCCTCTGCCTGGACACGAGCTGCGCCGCCGGGTCTCACAGCTGACCGGTTACACGCGGCCGGTCAGCGATGGCAGCCTGTATCCGGCGATCAATCGTTTGACCAAGGCGGGCTTGATCGAGCGGCGCGCCGACCCGGCCGCAGGGACGGCCCGGTACGTGCTCAGTCTGACCGAGCCAGGGCGGGCCGAAATGCTTCAGCGTCTGCGCAAGCCCGCCGACCACGAGATCACCGACTTCACCCGGTTCTACGTCGTCCTGGCATTCCTCTCCCACCTGCCCGACGTGGCCGAACAGCACGCGGTGCTGCGCAGGCGGCTGGAGTTCCTGGAGGAACCGGCGAGCTTCTTCTACGACAGTGACCGGCCCCTGCGTGCCGAGGAGATCGCCGACCCCTACCGACGCTGCATGCTGCTGACCGCCCGCGCCACCAGCCGCGCCGAACGGATTTGGCTGCGCGAGACCCTCGGGGAGAAGCCGCCCGCATTCGACACCGCATGCACCGACAGCGATCCGCATGCGCCCGCCGTTCCCGCGAGCTGACCGCCCACGGAGGTATCTCCATGCCTGCTTCCTAGTACGACGACCAGGGCTCCGCCGCCGATGTCATGACCGTCGGCGATCTCATTGACCTGTTGTCCGGCTGCGACCGGAGTGCTCCGGTCCGCCAGGCCATGAACCCGTTCTTCCCGATGGCGCACCGCCTTGGCGCAGGTCTTGCAGTCGGTCGACGAGACCGGCCGGACCGTCGTCTACCTCGCCGAAGAGGGTGACGAGGACGCACAACTCGGCCACCTTCCGCCGGAGGTCGCCATCGAGCTGACGTGGCAGGGCCCCGTCCAGGCGCCCCGCGCCGCCCCCGCCGCCGCGCCGGCGGCAACTAGACCCGCAC
>NZ_POUC01000634.1 GCF_002891435.1 Streptomyces cahuitamycinicus | reverse complement strand
CGTCCCCTACTACGACGTGACCGACGGCCCCCTGACCGCCGTACCGAACGGAATCGCCCGGCTCATCGACAAGGTGACGGAGACCGCAGGTGTCCACTGAAGCGAAGCGCGTGATCACCGCCCTCGCGGCGCTGCTGCTGGCGGCACTCGCCACGACGGGCACCGCCATCGCGGCGGACGGCGACGGCCCCAGCGCCGGGCAGCGCATCGCGAAGGCCCTGCGCACCTCCCCCGTCTACGTCGACGCTGCCTACGCCGAAGCCGTACCGCCGTCCCGGCAACGGCAACTGGCGGACCGCATCCGCCGCACGGGCCTGCCCATCAAGGTCGTGCTCATCCCCCTCACCAAGGGCGACGCCTTCGACGGCGAATCCGACCTCCTGGCCGGGACGGTCCGCGACCGGCTCCCGGAACGGCGCGACCTCGTCCTCATCACGTCGGACGGCGACTTCCCCGACTCCCTCCAGGGCTACGAGTGGCCCGGCGACACCCACCAGGCGCGCAGTGCCGTGGCGGCCGCCGGGTTCCTGGACGAGATGCGGGACGCGGGACTGGCGGACCTGACGGTGAAGGCCGTGGACCTGGTGGCGGAGGGCAAGGGCGAGCAGCGCTACGAGGAGGCGATGAACGACCTGGGCGGATCGCCCCGCCCCACGCAGTCCGGCTCCGGCTCCGGCTCCGGATCCGACTCCAGCTCGGGCTCGGGCTCGGCCTCCGGCATGACCGGCTGGTGGCTGCTCATCGCCGTACCGGCCCTGGCCCTGACCGTGCTCGCGACCCGCGCGGCCCTGCTCCGTTCCCGTACGGCCCCGGCCGTCCCCCAGCTGGTGTTCACCACGGCCCGCGCGGCCGACGAGGCGCAGGTGCGGCGCCGTGCGGAGGCGGAGGTACTGGCCCTGGGCGAGGCGACCCGGGCCGCCGAGGTGGCCTCGACCCCCGGTCTCCAGCAGGCCCTCGACGCGTACGCGGCGGCCGGCACGGTCCTCGACGGGGCCCGGGGCCTGCCCGACCTGGCGGGCGCCCTGGCCCTGGCGCAGGAGGGCCGCGACGCCCTAACCGGCTCTTCCGGCCTTCCCCTCTGCTTCTTCAACCCCCTGCACGGCCGCGCGGCCCTGCGCACCGGCTGGCGTCCGCTCGGCCGCCGGGACCGGCTCGACGTGGCGGTGTGCCAGGAGTGCGCGGACGCGCTGCGGGACCGCCGCGCCCCGGAGGTGCTCACCGACACGGACGAGGACGGCCGTACGGTGCCCTACTTCGAGGTCCCGGCGAGGCGCAGCGCGTGGGCGGCGAGCGGGTACGGCTCGCTGATGTCCCCGTCGGCCGGTCTGGGCAGGGCCCGTTGATCAGCGGGGCGGCCGGTCGGTCCTCGTGTCGTCACACCCTTGCCATCGCTCCCGCACCCCCCGAGCCGCCCCGCCATGATCTCCGTCCGAATCAGCACCGAGGAGCCCCCTTTGAAGCGCGCCGCCCTGGCCGTCGTCTCCGTCCTGGCTTTGACCTCCGCACTGACCGCCTGCTCAGGCGGCGAGGACACGCCCTCCGGTGGGAGGGTGACGACAACACCGAAGGCCAAGCAGATCACTCCGGAACAGCGGCTGGCGAAGGCCATCGTGACGAAGGACGACCTGCCCGGATACAACGTGGACGAGTTGGACGCCGAGTACGCCTTCGCCACCTCCTCCGACCAGGTCACGGTCGACAAGCCCGGCTGCGCCCCGCTGGCCCTCGCGATGAATCAACTCCCGCTCGGTGAGCCCCAGGCCGACCTCACACGCAGTGCCGGAGCGGGCTACGGCAAGGAGAGCACGTACATCACGCTCGCCTCGTACGAGCCTGCGGCCGAGGGCAGGTCGTTGCTGGCTGGGCTGGCCAAGGCCGTATCGGAGTGCGGCGGCGGGTTCACCGCGAAGGCGGGCAAGAACAGCACGGTCTACGACTCGGTCACCGCCGAGAAGGGGACGGCGCCCGGTGCCGTGGCCTTCCGCGCGACGACGCCCTTCCGGGGTATCACCCACACGGTGCGCACCCAGGTCGTCCGCCACGGTGAGGTGCTCGCCGTCTACTTTTCGGTGAACGGCTTCGCCTTCGCCGACAGTAGGCGACCCAGCGACGCCAAGATTCCCGCGGAGGTGGTGAAGGCGCAGAACTCCGAGCTCGCGCGGGATTCCGAATCACCGGAGCGGTGAACCCGGGTCGGGTACGCCCGCCCGGTGCCGCCCCACTGATCAGCCCGGCGGTCGGCCCTCCCGCAAGGCCGCGAACAGGGCGCGGGCCCGCGCCTCGTCCCACTGCACCGCGCTGCCCTTGGGAGTGCGCAGATCCGGGTCGGCCACGGGCACGTTGAGCTGCCGCCCGCCGCCGCCCGTCGCCTTGCGCATGGCCTCGAACAACGCCATGAGGTCGGGCAGTTCCGTGCCGTCGTCGACGATGAGCGTGTCGAGCCCGGCCCGCAGGGTCGGAACCGATGTGGAGGGGTCGGCGAGGGTGGCGGGCGTGGCCGCCTTGCGGGCGAGGGCGGCGAGGAATCTCTGCTGGTTGCGGGTCCGGCCCAGATCACCCCGGGCCTCCTGCTTGCGCTGCCGTACGAAGGCCAGCGCCTCGGCGCCGTCGAGGGTCTGGCAGCCGGCTGGCAGGTTCGCTCCGGAGTCCTTGTCCCGCACGGGCCGGCCCAGGCACAGGTCGACGCCGCCGAGGGCGTCCACCACACCCACGAACCCGGCGAAGCCGATCTCCGCGTAGTGGTCGACACGCACGCCGGTGTTGCGTTCCACGGCCCGCACCAGCAGGTCGGGGCCGCCCAGCGAGAACGCGGCGTTCAGCTTGTCCGGCGTGGCCCGGTAGCTGCGGCCGGTGCCGGGGTCGACGTAGGGCGGGAGGGTCACCCAGGAGTCGCGCGGCAGGCTCACCATCGTCGTGCCGTTCGCGCCGGTGTGCAGCAGGATCACGGAGTCGGTGCGGCGGCCCTCGGCCGAGCCGGTGTTGAGGTCCTTGCGGTCCTGCTCCGACAGCCCCTCGCGGCTGTCGGAGCCGACGACCAGGTAGGTGGTGCCCTCACCGGCGGGCACCCGGGCTCCGAGCGCGCCGAGGTCGACCTCCTGATTGAGTTGGGTGTCGGCCCAGACATACGTACCGGCGCCGCCGAGCACCAGCACGGACGCCAGGACGGCAGCCGTCCGCAGATACCGGCGGCCCCTGCCCGCCCGCCGCCGCGGGTTCCTGCTGCCGCGGCCGCCGCGTGGGTGCGGTCCGCTGTCGTAGCGTCCGGGGGCGGCGGGCGAGGGCATGCCGGGCAGCGGCGCGGTACGGGTCGAGGGG
>NZ_POUC01000633.1 GCF_002891435.1 Streptomyces cahuitamycinicus | reverse complement strand
GTTCCCCCACCGCCCTACCTCCCCAGCACGGAAGCCAGGGCGACGACGAGAAACATCAGCACGAGCACACCGGCCATGATCCGGTTACGGGTTTTCGGGTCCACGGCACCGAGCCTAACCGGCGCCCCCGAGCGGCCAGCGCCCGACCGCCTCGTACCGGGGCTGCTCCCCCGGGACCCCCGACGTCGGCAGATTGCTCCGCACCAGGCAGAGCTCCCGCACGGTCCAGGTCCGGCCCGTGAATCCCGCGAGCACGTCCAGGAACGCCCGCACGTCCCCCGCCTCCCGCTTCCGCGCCACGGTCAGATGGGCCTTGTACCGCCGGTGCTCCCCCATCGGCACCCCGGCCTTGCGCGCCGCCGCCTCGGCCCGCCCGGCCAGCAGCCGGAGGGCCGCCAGGTCCCCCTCGGCCCCGGCCCACAGCGCCTTCCCGTGCCCGAACTGCCCGCCACCCCGCACGGCCAGCGAGAACGGCTCGGTCCGGCGCGCGGCCCGCTCCAGCCGCTCCGCAAGCTCGGGGACGAGACCGTCGTCGACCTCACCGTAGAAGGCGAGCGTGAAGTGCCAGCCGGGCCGGCCGGTCCAGCGCATGCCGTCGGCTCCGGGCAGCTCCCGCAACGCGTCGACCACTCCGTCGAGTTCACGGCACACCTCGTCGGGGGGCAGCACGGCCGCGAAGAGTCTCATGGGTCCAGCCTGGCACCATGAGGCCATGCGGATCACCATCCGGGACGGCGGGCCCGACGACATTCCCGCGATACTCGGCATGCTCGACAGCTGTGTGGAGTGGCTGGTCTCCCAGGGGCGCACGGGGCAGTGGGGGACGCGGCCCCTGTCGCAGAGCCCGAAGACGGTGGAGTCGGTCGGCCGGTACATGGCGGAGGGCAGCGTGTTCATGGCCGACGCCGACGGCGTCCCGGCCGGCACCCTCACCCTCACCGACTCGGCGGGCGCCTCCCTGTCCCACCTGCCGCAGCCCGGCGAACCCGAGCGCTACATCCACTGGCTGGCCTCCGACCGCCGCTTCAAGGGGCACGGCGTGGGCAGCGCCCTGCTCGCGCACGCCGCCGAGGAGACCCGCCGCGCCGGGATCTCCCTGCTCCGCGTCGACTGCTACGCCGGGGACGACGGCAAGCTCGTCCGCTACTACGAGTCCAACGGCTTCACCCGGACCGAGGCCTTCACGGTCGGCGAGAACAAGTGGCCGGGGCAGGTGCTGGCCCGCAGGGTGCAGGCCCGAAAGGTGTAGGCCCGCAGGGTGCAGGCCCGTCCCGTGGGCCCGGGGCGTGTCCTGGTCACCGTGCGTATCGTTGTACTGCGCGGCCGGATCCATCCACGGGTGCGGCCGGGGAGGAGCGCCACGATGACCGTCCTTGACGACAGGATCGAGATGGCCGACAGCAGCGGTGAACTCACCCTCGACACGATGTTCGAGTGGGTGGAGACGATGCCGGTCCCCGAGGGCTACAAGGTCGAGATCGTCGGGGGGAACATCTTCATGGCGCCTCAGCGGGACACCCACTGGGACATCATCGCGGACATCTACGACCAGCTGCGCACCAAGTATCCGCGCAAGCGCGTGAAGTCCGACGTCCGCGTCGACTACCCGGGCCACCTCAACGGCTTCGCCTCCGACGTGACCGTGATGGCGGAGGGCGCGGCGAAGAACGCCAAGGGGCTGTGGCGCTACGAGGACGTCGAGTTCGTCGCCGAGGTGATCTCCAGGAAGACCGGCGCGAACGACTACGGTCCCAAGAAGGACGCCTATGCCGCGGCCGGTGTGCCGGTGTACCTGATCGTGGATCCGTACACCGGCCGCTGGCATCTGCACACCAAGCCCAAGGACGGCGAGTACCGGGGCGAGCTGAGTCTGGACTTCGGGGACGAGATCGACCTGACGGGCACCGTGGTCGGGCTCGTCCTCGAAACCGGCGAGTTCCCCCGCGACTGACGCCGCCCTGCGCCGCCCTGCGGGCCCCCTACGGGCCCCTGCGGCCCCCTTACGCCGCCGGGGCCAGCTCCTCCTGGTGCTCCCGGGGCACGAAGCGCACCCTCGGGTGCCCCCGGTGCCAGCCCACCGACAGCCGGAGGTTGCCGACGCGGGCCAGGACCAGGCCGATCACCGCCGCGGCGAGCACCGCCACCGCACCGCCGGCCGCGAGGCCGACCCGGGCGCCGTACGTGTCGGTGATCCAGCCGACTATCGGGGCGCCCACCGGCGAGCCGCCGAGGAAGACCATCATGTAGAGGGCCATGACACGGCCGCGCATGGCCGGGTCCGTGGACATCTGGATGCTCGTGTTCGTCGTGACGTTGACGGTCATGCCGAACAGTCCCAGCGGGACCATGAGCAGGGCGAACATCCACAGGGTGGGGGTCGTCGCCGCCAGGATCTCCAGCGCGCCGAAGGCCATGGCCGCCGCGATCAGCAGCCGTAGCCGGGCCGTTCCCCGCCGGGCGGCGAGCAGTGCGCCCGCGACCGAGCCGACCGCCATCAGCGTGTTGAACATGCTGTACGCACCCGCCCCCGCGTGGAACACGTCGTCCGCGAAGGCCGACAGGTAGACGGGGAAGTTGAAGGCGAACGTGCCGACGAAGCCGACCAGGACGATCGGCCAGATCAGCTCCGGGCGGCCGGTGACGTACCGCACGCCCTCCCGCAGCTGTCCCTTGCCGCGCGGGGCGCGCTCCACGACGTGCAGCTCACGGGCGCGCATCAGCAGCAGGCCGGTGAGCGGCGCGATGAAGGACAGGCCGTTGAAGAGGAAGGCGTAGCCGGTGCCGACGCCGGTGATGAGCAGGCCGGCGACGGCGGGGCCGACGAGCCGGGCGGACTGGAAGTTCGCGGAGTTCAGGCTGACGGCGTTCTGGAGCTGCCCCGGGCCGACCAGCTCGGAGACGAAGGACTGGCGGGCCGGGTTGTCGACGACTGTGGCCAGACCGACCGCGAAGGCGGCGACGTACACGTGCCACACCTGGACCTGGCCGGTGATCGTGAGGACGGCCAGGGCGATCGCGGTGAGTGCCATCGAGGACTGCGTAACGAGCAGCGCGGGCCGCTTGCGCAGCCGGTCGACGAGGACACCGCCGTACAGGCCGAAGAGCAGCATCGGCAGGAACTGCAGCGCGGTCGTGATGCCGACGGCGGCGGAGGAGCCGGTGAGGCTGAGCACCAGCCAGTCCTGGGCGATGCGCTGCATCCAGGTGCCGATGTTGGAGACGACCTGCCCCATGAAGAACAGGCGGTAGTTCCGCACCGTCAGGGAGGAGAACATCGAGGACTTGCGGGCGGGCCGGGTGGAGGCGGGTGCGTCGAGGG
>NZ_POUC01000632.1 GCF_002891435.1 Streptomyces cahuitamycinicus | reverse complement strand
TCGCGGGTGTGGTGCCGCTGTGGGGGGCGGCGGTCGCCGCCCTGGCCGTCGCGGGAGCCGCCGCGGCGGCCGGTGCCCTCCTCGGGCCGTACGACATGGTCCGGAGCGTGCTCGCGGTCGTCCTGTCCGTGGCCGCCGCCGAGGCGCTGCTGCGCCACTGCACGCGCCGCTTCGGCGGGGTCACGGGGGATGTCTTCGGCGGTCTGGCGGAGACGGCGGCGACCACGGCGCTGATCGTTCTGTCACTGGGCTGAAACGATCTCCGCGTCCCTCGCCCGCACGGCCCGCTCAGCCGCCGGCTTCCTGCCCGACACACAAGTCATCGGGGGACGTTGATGCCGAAGCTGCGCCGTGCAATCGTGGGCGTGCCTGGCCCTGACCGGGCGCACGGTCGGCAAGGCCCTGACCGGGCTCAAGGTCACTCCGAGCCGGCCGCGCAGGGTCCGAGCCGCGCGGCGGGCCGCGGTCACCACCGCGGCGGACGTCGCCGTGTACGCCGTGGCCTGCGTGCTGCTGGTCGAAGGGCAGGTCGTGCTGTCGGTGCTGGTGTGGGCGGTCACGGTGGTGCTGTTCCTGCTGAACGCGCTGCCGGTCCTCTCCCCCGGCCGCCGGTCCCTCGCCGACCGCCTCGCGGGCACGGCGGTCACCGGGATCGGGCTCAGCACGCCTGTCGCCACGCCCCTAGTTCGTACTTCTTGAGCAGTGAACTCAGTTTCAGCCGGCGGGACTCGGCGCAGAAGCGCCCGGTGGGCACCTCGTACTCGACGTGGAAGACGGCCTTGCCCGCCTCGACGAACGGCTTGAGGGCCGCGCACTCGCCGTACTGGGCGCACTGCTCGTTGACCGCGAAGTCGAAGTCCCCGACCAGTTCCGGGATCTGGTCCAGGTCGTTCTTCAGACCGACGGCCAGGCCCCGGTCGTGGGCCAGCCGGGCGATGAGACGGTTGTAGCGGAGCTGGTCGGCGGCGGTCAGCGGGAAGCCCGTGTCGTTGCGGTAGCCGTCCATGTTGTCCGGCTCCACCGCGTCGAAGCCCTTGTCGCGGCACATGTCCATACGGGCCGCCATGAGCGGCTCCAGGACGTCGGTGCGGCGGATATCGAGCCAGCGCTCGCCCTCCCAGCCGTTGCCCCGGCCGAGGACCCGCTTCGGGAACTTCTCCGCGTCCGGGCGGAACTCCTCCCAGGCGCCGGTGGACAGGTAGCAGATGACCTTGCGGTCCTCGCGGTGCAGCCGGGCGACCGTGTCCCCGGAGTGGTCGAAGCCGTCGATGTCGTAGACCGGTACGTCGACGGAGGTGTCCAGACGCCCGCTGAGCTGCCACTGCCAGGCGGTGCCGGGGCGGGGCTGCCAGCGGGCTCCGGGCTTGTCGTCGGGCTCCTGGGTGCAGGCGGCGAGCAGGAGGACCAGCAGGGCGACGAGCAGGGACGGGCGTCTCACGGGGTGCTCTCCGGGTTGTGCAGGGTGTACGGGAGTGTGCCCCAAGGATGATCTCCGCTGCCGGGCACCGCGCAGTGCACCGCCGCGCCCCGCGCCCGGGCCAGGCCCTCCGGATCGGCGCCGGGCGGCACGTCGTGGACGAGGTGGCACAGCCGTACGTCGGTGCCGCGGGGCCAGGGGTGCGGGGTCAGGTCGCGGTACGCGGCCCAGGGGCCCTCGAAGGTGACGAGGACGTCGGCGATGCGGGCGTAGCAGGGGTGCGGTGCCGTGCCGTGGTTGAGGACGAGGGTGGCGCAGCCGACGCCCCAGGCCGCGACCGCCAGCTTCTGGTAGTGCTCGAACTCCTCGGGCCCGGACGGCACCTGGTCGAGGAAGGCGCCGTCGGTGCCGTACCAGTCGCGGTGCCGGGTGAGGTCGCGGACGACGTCGGTGGCGGCGCGGCGTCCGTAGTCGGTGTCGGCGTACCCGAGGACCCGGACACCCTCGGCCCGCAGCCGGGCGGCGACCTCGGCGAAGGCCGCGTCGGGGCGGTCGCCGGGGCCACTGGCCGGGTTGAGGACGACCCCGTACAGACGGGGCGCCGCCGCTACGATCGCGTCCCATTCGGCGGGGCGGACGGACGGGTGCTCGTAGTACGGGACCAGGAGAGTGCTCATCGGTGGGCGGTTGCCCTTCCCAGCAGATGGCACACCAGGGCGCCTTGGACGGCGGCCGCCGTGCCATACACGACCGCTCCCGCCACGTGCGGATCGCCGGTGCGGGTGACGAGGAGCAGGGTCTGGACGAGGGCCGCGGCACAGCACACCGCCGTGGCTGCGGTCACCGCGCCGAACGACTGGAGCAGCAGGCCCGTCCACAGGACCACGCCCAGCAGGAGCAGCCCGGCCGCCCGGACGCCGCCCGGTACCGGGGCGTGCGGCCACATGGCTGAGGCGGCGAGGCTCAGCGCGAGCAGGACCGCGAGGTAGGCGGCCAGGCACCGCACGACCGTCAGGACCGTGGTCCGCCGGAAGTCCCGGGCGGTGCTGCTGGAGCGCAGACCGGCGAGGCTGCCGCTGCGGAAGCGGTACAGCAGCCACTCGGCGGGCCCCATGCTGAGGGTGAGCGCCACGGCGGCGGGCGCGGCGACCACGCCTGCCGGCTCGCCGGCGAGGACGTCGCCGAGCGCCGCGTGCAGCACGAGCACACCGGTGGCGAGCCCGAACAGGGCGTACGGCAGGGAGCCCGTGAGCCGGGGTCCGGCGGGGCGACGGTGGGCGGGAAGGGTGCCGAACCCGCCGAAGGGGAGCAGGGCGACGAGGCCCGCCGTCCAGCCGTGCTCGTCCTTGAGGGCGGGTGCCACCTCACGCAGCGCGAGTACGGCGACCGCCGCCAGCGAGCCCAGCAGCAGGGCCGGGCCCGCGGTCTCGGGCAGCGGGTCGGCGAGTGACAGGACCGCGCCCGTCGCCATCGGTGCGAGGGCGAGCAGCAGGAGCCGCTCCCGGCCCATCACCAGCAGGACGGTCGCCGCGGCCAGGTAGCAGGACTGCCCGGCGGCGAAGGCGACCACCGCGGGGGCGGCGCCGCCCGCGAACGACACCGCGACCAGGGAGCCGAGCAGCGCGCCCGCCGGGGCACCGAGCAGCAGGGCGCGCCGGGCCGCCGGCCGGTCGCCGAGCCCCAGCCACGCGTACGCCCGGTGGGCGAGGCCCTGGTTCCAGGTCCAGCCGCACAGGGCGCCCGCCAGCAACGGGACCGTGCCCGCGGGGAGCCCGTGGTCGCCCGGGCCGGTGAACAGGGGCGCGCCGAGGACGTAGGCGAGTCCGGGCAGGGCGAAGACGACGCCGCGCAGCAGGCAGCCGAGGAGGCCGGTCTGCCAGGGGTCGGGGGCGGGGCCGTCGGGCTC
>NZ_POUC01000631.1 GCF_002891435.1 Streptomyces cahuitamycinicus | reverse complement strand
GGACTCGGGATACGGCGGGGCTGGGTGTACGCCGGTACGGGAGCCGTCAGGTTGCCCCCGTACCGGCGTACGTCTAGGGGCGGAGCAGGACCTTGCCCACCTTGGGATCACCGGCCCCGACCAGCTCGATGGCCTGCGAGAACTCGGTGAGGGGCAGCTCGTGCGTCACCAGCGGCAGGGGGTCGAGCAGCCCGGCGGCGAACACCCGGACCGTGTGCGCCCAGGCGTCCGGCGGCGCACCGAAGACGGTGTGCACCTCCAGCTGCTTCACCACGAGGTCGGTCGGGTCGAGGCCCTCGGCGCCCGGCGCCGGGATGCCGGTCAGGACCAGCCGGCCGCCCCGCCGGAGCAGCCCGGCCGAGATCCGGGCGGCGTCCGCGGACCCGGCCGTCTCGATCACCACGTCGAAGTCGTCCGGGAGTTCCTGGTCCTTCGTCCGGAAGTCCGTCGCGCCGTACTGCCGCGACAGCGCCTCACGGTCCCGGCGGGTGCCGACGACCAGCAGCTCGGCCGGCGAGTTCGCCTTCAGGAACTGCACGGCGAACATGCCGAGGGTGCCGGTGCCGACCACGGCGACGCGCTCGCCGGGCTGGGCGTTGCCCTTCAGCGCGGCGGCCGCGATACAGGCGGCGGGCTCCAGGAGGGCCGCGGCGGTGAGGTCGCAGTCGTCCGGAAGGGCGTGCAGGAGACGGGCCGGGAGGGTCAGCGTGGCCGCCATCGCGCCCGGCTGGGTGAACCCGGTCTCCTCGTAGCCGGCCGTGCACAGGGTCGTGTCGCCCGCGTGGCAGCGGTCGCAGACCTGACAGTTTCGAAAACCCTCACCGACGACCTTGCGGCCCACGAGGGAGCCCGGCACACCGGCACCCACGGCCTCCACCGTCCCGGACCACTCGTGGCCCGGGGTCAGTGGGTAGCGCACGTAGCCCTCGGGGCGGTTGCCCTGGTAGACCTCGCGGTCGCTGCCGCAGATCCCTGAGGCGTGCACCCGGACCAGGGCCTCGCCGGCCTCGGGCCGCCGGGGCTCGTGCGGGACGAGACGGTGCTCGCCCGGGGCGTCGATGACGACCGCGGTGCTCACTGCGCGCCCTTCGGCTTGCGCTGCTCCCAGCCTTCCGCCCAGAGGTCGAAACGGGCCTGCTGCTGGGGGAACTCGGCGGCGGCGTCGACGTCCAGCTCCACACCGAGGCCCGGGGCGTCGGAGAGGTGGAAGCAGCCGTCCTCCGGGTTCACCTGCGGGGCGCCCTTGACCACCTTCTTGATCTCCGCGTCGGCGAAGTCGTTGAAGTGCTCCAGGATCTTGAAGTTCGGGGAGGTGAAGCCGACCTGGAGGGACGCGGCGGTCAGGACCGGGCCGCCCACGTTGTGGGGAGCCACCAGCACGTAGTGGGTCTCGGCGGTCGCGGCGAGCTTCCTGGTCTCCCAGATTCCACCGATATGGCCGACGTCCGGCTGGATGATGTCGACGGCCTGGCTCTCGAACAGCTCCCGGAACTCGATCCGATCGTGGATGCGCTCACCGGTGGCCACCGGCATGTCCACCTTGGCGGCGACCTTCTCCAGCGCCTTGAGGTTCTCCGGCGGGACCGGCTCCTCCAGCCACGCCGGCTTGAACGGCGCAAGCTCCTTGGCCAGGCGCACGGCCGTGGCGGGGGAGAAGCGGCCGTGCATCTCCAGCATCAGCTCGGCCTCGGGTCCGATGGCGTCCCGGACCGCCTCGATCAAGGAGATGGCGTACAGGGTTTCCTTGTGGTCCAGCTCGAAGTGGCCGGTGCCGAACGGGTCGATCTTGAGCGCCCGGTAGCCGCGCTCCATCACGCCCTGGGCGGCCTTGTGGTAGGCCTCCGGGGTCCGCTCGGTGGTGTACCAGCCGTTGGCGTACGCCTTGACCTTGTCGGTGACCTTGCCGCCCAGCAGCTGCCAGACGGGGACGCCCAGGGCCTTGCCCTTGATGTCCCAGCACGCCATCTCGATCACGGCGATGCCCGACATCACGATCTCGCCGGCACGGCCGTAGTCGCCGTACTTCATCCGCTTGACGAGGTCCTCGACAGCGAACGGGTCGGAGCCGAGAATGTGATTGGCCTCGGCCTCCCTCAGGTAACCGAGAAGGGCGTCGGTGTGTCCCAGCATCCGGGTCTCGCCGACTCCGGTGATCCCCTCGTCGGTGTGCACCTGGACGTACGTCAGGTTGCGCCACGGCGTCCCGACCACGTGTGTGCTGATTCCGGTGATGCGCACGGCGGTTGTCCCTCACAGGTTCGTCGGCTCGTTTCCGTCAGCGTCCGAAGGTGTGCCGTGAGCTGTGTTCGAGATTTCGGCACACGTTCGAAATGCTGGCGTGACAGTAAGGATCCGGCGGCAGGAGTGTCAATGGGTCGCGCGCATAACGGTTTCGACAGTTTCGAAACCACTGGTGAGGCGGGTCCCTACAGAACCTTCACAGCTGGATCTAGGAACGTGACGTGCGCGGAACTTAATCTTCCCGCGTCATGGACTTCTGCGACCCGTGCCAACGGCACCTCAACGGCGCCCTTGCCTGCCCGGGGTGCGGCACTTCGGCCGAAACGCTGCGCCGTTCGCGCGAGCCGGAGTACGGCCGCTACGGTGGCACCGCGTCCGGACCCGCAGCCGAGACCCCGACGGGGCCGGGCAGGCCGGACGCCTCCGCCGGTGGATACGGCGACGCGTACGGCGATGACCCGTACGACGCCACACGCAGTGACGACGACCCGTACGACGCCTCACGCGGCGACGCGTACGGCGATGACCCGTACGACGCCACACGCAGTGACGACGACCCGTACGACGTCACACGCAGCGACCCCGACGGCGACGACCCCGACGACGCCACACGCAGCGGCGACGACGGCGACGACGACGGTGATGGCGAGCACCAGGGGCGCGCCGCCCGGCGGCGTGGCCGCGGGCGCGGCCCGGTCGCCGAAGGTCCGGGCGGGGCGAGCCGGCGGGACCGCAAGGCCGCGGCACACCGCCGGCGGCGGCGCCGGACCCTGTTGGTGGCGGCCGGGTTCGTGCTGGCGGCGGGCGGCCTGAGCCTCGCGGAGCTCGGCATGGACGCCCCCCGCTCGACGCCGAAGCCGGCCGCGGCCGGGGGCGAGTCGCCGGACGGGGACGCTCCGGTGGAGGCGGGGAAGCCGGGCGGCGGTCCGGGCGAAACGGGCGCCGGGGCTGAAGGCCCGTCAGGCTCCCCCTCGCCGGAGGCATCTGACTCGCCGTCGCCTTCCGGATCCCCGGACGACGAGGAGTCGAATTCCCCTGAGGGCGACGAAGCGTCGAAGGACCCGGAGTCGGCGACGGAGGGAGGCGCCCCCAGT
>NZ_POUC01000630.1 GCF_002891435.1 Streptomyces cahuitamycinicus | reverse complement strand
GTGTGAATGACACGACTTCGGCGGTACGCTTGAGCCCCGCTACATTGTCGGCGCGGAATCACTAGACCAGTGAGCTATTACGCACTCTTTCAAGGGTGGCTGCTTCTAAGCCAACCTCCTGGTTGTCTCTGCGACTCCACATCCTTTCCCACTTAGCGTACGCTTAGGGGCCTTAGTCGATGCTCTGGGCTGTTTCCCTCTCGACCATGGAGCTTATCCCCCACAGTCTCACTGCCGCGCTCTCACTTACCGGCATTCGGAGTTTGGCTAAGGTCAGTAACCCGGTAGGGCCCATCGCCTATCCAGTGCTCTACCTCCGGCAAGAAACACACGACGCTGCACCTAAATGCATTTCGGGGAGAACCAGCTATCACGGAGTTTGATTGGCCTTTCACCCCTAACCACAGGTCATCCCCCAGGTTTTCAACCCTGGTGGGTTCGGTCCTCCACGAAGTCTTACCTCCGCTTCAACCTGCCCATGGCTAGATCACTCCGCTTCGGGTCTTGAGCGCGCTACTATATCGCCCTATTCGGACTCGCTTTCGCTACGGCTTCCCCACACGGGTTAACCTCGCAACACACCGCAAACTCGCAGGCTCATTCTTCAAAAGGCACGCAGTCACGAGATGGAAGCAAGCTTCCATCCGACGCTCCCACGGCTTGTAGGCACACGGTTTCAGGTACTATTTCACTCCCCTCCCGGGGTACTTTTCACCATTCCCTCACGGTACTATCCGCTATCGGTCACCAGGGAATATTTAGGCTTAGCGGGTGGTCCCGCCAGATTCACACGGGATTTCTCGGGCCCCGTGCTACTTGGGTGTCTCTCAAACGAGCCGTTGATGTTTCGACTACGGGGGTCTTACCCTCTACGCCGGACCTTTCGCATGTCCTTCGCCTACATCAACGGTTTCTGACTCGTCTCACGGCCGGCAGACCGTAAAAGAGAGATCCCACAACCCCGCATACGCAACCCCTGCCGGGTCTCACACGTATACGGTTTAGCCTCATCCGGTTTCGCTCGCCACTACTCCCGGAATCACGGTTGTTTTCTCTTCCTGCGGGTACTGAGATGTTTCACTTCCCCGCGTTCCCTCCACTTGCCCTATGTGTTCAGGCAAGGGTGACAGCCCATGACGACTGCCGGGTTTCCCCATTCGGAAACCCCCGGATCAAAGCCTGGTTGACGGCTCCCCGGGGACTATCGTGGCCTCCCACGTCCTTCATCGGTTCCTGGTACCAAGGCATCCACCGTGCGCCCTTAAAAACTTGGCCACAGATGCTCGCGTCCACTGTGCAGTTCTCAAACAACGACCAGCCACCCATCACCCCACCCTTACAGGCGAGTTCACTGGGGCCGGCACCCGAGGAAAAGTTCATTCCCTCAGACACCCAACAGCGTGCCCGGCCAAGCCCCGTCCGAAGATCATGCGTTCCACACTCTTGCGAGCAGTACTAGCAGCCTCCGACCCGAAACCCTGGCCGAATAGTCAACGTTCCACCCATGAGCAACCAGCATCAGACATTCGCCGATGTACTGGCCTCTGACCTCGTCCCGAAGGACTCGGTAAGAAGTGCTCCTTAGAAAGGAGGTGATCCAGCCGCACCTTCCGGTACGGCTACCTTGTTACGACTTCGTCCCAATCGCCAGTCCCACCTTCGACAGCTCCCTCCCACAAGGGGTTGGGCCACCGGCTTCGGGTGTTACCGACTTTCGTGACGTGACGGGCGGTGTGTACAAGGCCCGGGAACGTATTCACCGCAGCAATGCTGATCTGCGATTACTAGCAACTCCGACTTCATGGGGTCGAGTTGCAGACCCCAATCCGAACTGAGACCGGCTTTTTGAGATTCGCTCCACCTCACGGTATCGCAGCTCATTGTACCGGCCATTGTAGCACGTGTGCAGCCCAAGACATAAGGGGCATGATGACTTGACGTCGTCCCCACCTTCCTCCGAGTTGACCCCGGCGGTCTCCTGTGAGTCCCCATCACCCCGAAGGGCATGCTGGCAACACAGAACAAGGGTTGCGCTCGTTGCGGGACTTAACCCAACATCTCACGACACGAGCTGACGACAGCCATGCACCACCTGTACACCGACCACAAGGGGGGCACTATCTCTAATGCTTTCCGGTGTATGTCAAGCCTTGGTAAGGTTCTTCGCGTTGCGTCGAATTAAGCCACATGCTCCGCTGCTTGTGCGGGCCCCCGTCAATTCCTTTGAGTTTTAGCCTTGCGGCCGTACTCCCCAGGCGGGGAACTTAATGCGTTAGCTGCGGCACCGACGACGTGGAATGTCGCCAACACCTAGTTCCCACCGTTTACGGCGTGGACTACCAGGGTATCTAATCCTGTTCGCTCCCCACGCTTTCGCTCCTCAGCGTCAGTATCGGCCCAGAGATCCGCCTTCGCCACCGGTGTTCCTCCTGATATCTGCGCATTTCACCGCTACACCAGGAATTCCGATCTCCCCTACCGAACTCTAGCCTGCCCGTATCGACTGCAGACCCGGGGTTAAGCCCCGGGCTTTCACAACCGACGTGACAAGCCGCCTACGAGCTCTTTACGCCCAATAATTCCGGACAACGCTCGCGCCCTACGTATTACCGCGGCTGCTGGCACGTAGTTAGCCGGCGCTTCTTCTGCAGGTACCGTCACTTTCGCTTCTTCCCTGCTGAAAGAGGTTTACAACCCGAAGGCCGTCATCCCTCACGCGGCGTCGCTGCATCAGGCTTTCGCCCATTGTGCAATATTCCCCACTGCTGCCTCCCGTAGGAGTCTGGGCCGTGTCTCAGTCCCAGTGTGGCCGGTCGCCCTCTCAGGCCGGCTACCCGTCGTCGCCTTGGTGAGCCATTACCTCACCAACAAGCTGATAGGCCGCGGGCTCATCCTTCACCGCCGGAGCTTTTAACCTCCACTCAGGAGAGTGGAAGTGTTATCCGGTATTAGACCCCGTTTCCAGGGCTTGTCCCAGAGTGAAGGGCAGATTGCCCACGTGTTACTCACCCGTTCGCCACTAATCCCCACCGAAGTGGTTCATCGTTCGACTTGCATGTGTTAAGCACGCCGCCAGCGTTCGTCCTGAGCCAGGATCAAACTCTCCGTGAATGTTTTCCCGTAATCGGGATGAACACGCACGAGAGCGGAACAGTCAGGCGGAATAGGCCCGACCGTTCTCAGCGTCCTCGCTGTGTTTTTCTTCAAAGGAACCTCGCCCCAGCCATGATGGCCGGAGACGGGGTATCAACATATCTGGCGTTGACTTTTGGCACGCTGTTGAGTTCTCAAGGAACGGTCGCTTCCTTTGTACTCACCCTCTCGGGCTTTCCTCCGGGCGCTTCCCTTCG
>NZ_POUC01000062.1 GCF_002891435.1 Streptomyces cahuitamycinicus | reverse complement strand
CCGCAGGTCCTCCCGCCCCGCCGCCCGCTGCCCCGGTCCACCGACACCGCGGGGAAAGTAGAGGTCGAAGACCGGGTCGAACACCTGCCGTTGCCCGGGTCCGTGCAGCAGTGTCGCCGCCAGACCCTCGCGCAGCAGCTCCCGGTCCGCGAGGCCCAGTTCCCCGATCGCCCGCGCCGCGTCGACGCTCTCGCCTGTGCCGATCCGCACGCCGTGCGCGCGCAACGCCCCGACCAGGGACGTCAGCCGCTCGGCGACGCCCGCCGGCGTCGTCACAGGGCGTCCAGGTCGAGTTTGGCGGACGCCTTGAGGACGTCGTCCTGGTGCTTGAGGAGCACACCGAGCGTCGTCCGCACGACCGTCTCGTCCAGCGAGTCCGCCCCGAGCGCGAGCAAGGTGTGCGCCCAGTCGACGGTCTCGGCGACCGAGGGCACCTTGCGCAGGTCCATCGCCCGCAGCGCGCCCACGACCCGGACGACCGAGCGGGCCAGCGCCTCGTCGAGGCCGGGCACCTTCAGCCGTACGATCCGGCGCTCCAGCTCCTCGTCCGGGAAGCCGATGTGCAGGAAGAGACAGCGGCGGCGCAGCGCCTCGGACAGCTCCCTGCTGGCGTTGGAGGTGAGAACGACGAAGGGGCGGCGCGTCGCCGTGATGGTGCCCAGTTCGGGGACGGTCACCTGGAAGTCGCTGAGCACCTCCAGCAGCAGACCCTCCACCTCGACGTCCGCCTTGTCGGTCTCGTCGATCAGCAGGACCTTCGGGTCGTCGCCCCGGATCGCGGTCAGCAGCGGCCTGGTGAGCAGGAACTCCTCGCTGAAGATGTCGGTACGGGCCTCGTCCCATGTCTCGTCGCGACCCGCGCTGATGCGCAGCAGCTGCTTGGCGTGGTTCCACTCGTACAGGGCGCGGGACTCGTCGACCCCCTCGTAGCACTGGAGGCGGACCAGCCGTGCGCCGGCGACCTCGGCGACGGCCTTGGCGAGCTCGGTCTTGCCGACGCCGGCCGGGCCCTCCACCAGGAGCGGCTTGCCGAGGCGGTCGGCGAGGAAGACGGTCGTGGCGACGGCGGGCGAGGCGAGGTAGCCGGTCTCGGCGAGGCGCGCGGAGACGTCGTCGACGGATGTGAACAACGGGGCCTCCAGGACGGCGGCGGCACGGACGGACAAGGCACTATCTAAGCGCTTGTTCACCCGCGCTGTCACGGGGTTCCCGTGCGGACAGGCGGTAGAACCGCCATGGTCGTCCCTCTCGCCTCCACCTCGTCTCGGCGGCCACGGGCGGTGCCCTGCGGGTCGACGGCGGCTACGTCGCCCCGGTCCTGCCCTGACCGACCAGCACCACCTCCAGCGTGCGCGGCCCGTGCACCCCCTCGACCCGGTCCAGCTCGATGTCACTGGTCGCCGACGGCCCGGAGATCCACGTCAACGGGCGCGCCGGGTCGAGGCGTTCGAGCCCTTGGGGCACGGACGACACGACCTGCCCCGGCACCCGGACGACGCAGATGTGGTGGTCGGGGACGAGGGTGATCCGGCGGCGGCCCTGGTCGGGCGAGCCGTCCAGCACGATGGTGCCGGTCTCGGCGATGGCGACGGCACACCCGGTGACGACGCTGTCGACTTGGTCGAGTTCGTGCGGCGTGCTCACGGCCCGGTCGGGGACGCGTGTCGCGTCGACCGCCCCGAGCCAGTGCGGTGGCAGCCCGGGAGGCACCAGCACGGATCGCGCGCCCCGTTCCGCCAGGAGCCGCGTGAGCACGTCCGGCAACTCCTCGTCCGTGCAGCGATGCACGACCGCCCGGTAGTCCGCCAGATTCTCGGCGAGCAGCTCCACCGTCTCCGCGACGGTCCGCTGCCCGTGCTCGCGCAGATAGTCCCGCGCGATCGGCTCGTCCTCGGCCGGCGCGTCCGCCAGCGCGCGTCGCACCCGTCCCAGGATCCGTTCCCTGCTGTTCACCTGTCCCCGTCCTTCCCACCACGAGTCCGCTGCCACCAGTCCCGGAACGGCTCCGCGGGCACCGGCGGCAGATCCCGGGTCCCGCTCCAGGCCCTGCCCGGGCCCGGCAGCGTCCGGGGATGGAAGCGGCGGGACCGGGAGGCGGCGCGCTGGCCCGTGCGCAGCGCGCCCGGGTGGGTGAAGGCCCAGCGGGCCGCCCGCATCGCGGCCCGCTCGGCGGCATGCCCCTTCGCCGGCCGCAGCACCACCTTGTTGCCCTCGCGGGTGACCTCCCCGCCCTGCACGACCCGCTCCCGCAGATGCACCAGCACCTCCGGGATGTCGATGGCGACCGGGCACACGTCGTAGCACGCCCCGCACAGCGAGGACGCGTACGGCAGCGAGGCGTCGATCTCGCTGCCCGTGCCCCGCAGCTGGGGGCTGAGGATCGCGCCGATCGGCCCCGGGTACACCGACCCGTAGGCGTGGCCGCCCGCCCGCTCGTACACCGGGCACACGTTGAGGCACGCCGAGCAGCGGATGCAGCGCAGCGCCTGCCGGCCGACCTCGTCGGCGAGGGTGTCGGTACGGCCGTTGTCCAGCAGCACCAGATGGAAGGTGCTCGGCCCGTCCGCCGTCTCGGAGTCGGTCGTGCCGGTCCACGTCGAGGTGTAGGGGTTCATGCGCTCGGCCGTGGAGGAGCGGGGCAGGGTCTGCAGGAACACCTCCAGGTCCCGCCACGTCGGCACGATCTTCTCGATGCCGACGACCGAGATCAGCGTCTCGGGCAGGGTCAGGCACATCCGGCCGTTGCCCTCGGACTCCACGACCACGAGCGTGCCCGTCTCGGCGACCATGAAGTTGGCACCCGAGATACCGACCTTGGCCCTCAGGAACTTCTCCCGCAGGTGCAGCCGGGCGGCCTCGGCGAGTTCGGCCGGTGTGTCGGTCAGGCCCTCGGGAGCGGGCCGGCCCCACTCGCCCATCTCACGGGCGAAGATGTCCCGGATCTCGCCCCGGTTGCGGTGGATGGCCGGGACCAGGATGTGCGAGGGCCGGTCCTTGCCCAGCTGCACGATCAGCTCGGCGAGATCGGTCTCGTAGGCGCGGATGCCCTCGGCCTCCAGCGCCTCGTTGAGCCCGATCTCCTGCGTGGCCATCGACTTGACCTTGACGACCTCCGTCTCACCGGTCGCCTTCACCAGCCGGGTGACGATCTCGTTGGCCTCGGCCGCGTCGGCGGCCCAGTGGACGATGCCGCCCGCCGCCGTGACCGACTCCTCCAACTGTTCCAGGTAGCGGTCGAGATACCGCAGCGTGTGGTCCTTGATCCGCTTGCCCGCCTCGCGCAGCTCGGCCCAGTCGGACACCTCCGTGACGGCCTTCGCCCGCTTGGCGCGGATGGTGTGCGTGGCGTGCCGCAGATTGCCGCGCAGGGTCGTGTCCCCCACGGCCTCCCGCGCGGCCTCCGGGAACGCCGGCATCCCGAGATACGTACCGCTCATACGGCCGGTTCCTCCTCCGTGCTCGCCAGGATCTCCGCGATGTGCACCGGCCGCATGCCGGTCCGCAGCCGGGCCATCGTCCCGCCGATGTGCATCAGACAGGAGTTGTCGGCCGCGCACAGCACCTCGGCTCCCGTCGACTCGGCGTTGCGCACCTTGTCCGCGCCCATCGCCGCCGAGACGTCGGAGTTCTTCAGCGCGAAGGTGCCGCCGAACCCGCAGCACTCGTCGGCCCCCGGCAGCTCGACGAGCTCCAGCCCCTTCACCGCTTGGAGCAGTCGCCGCGGCCGGTCCCCGAGACCGAGTCCGCGCAGCCCGTGGCAGGTCGGGTGGTAGGTCACCGTGCGCGGGTAGAACGCCCCGACGTCCGTCACGCCCAGCACGTCGACCAGGAACTCCGTCAGCTCGTACGTCTTGGGCACCACCGGCGCCAGGGTGGTCGCCAGGGCGTCGCCACGCCCTTCGGCCCGGGCCCGCTCGCCCATCCGCGGATACAGCTCCCGCACCATCGCCCCGCACGACCCGGAGGGCGTCACGATCGCCTCGTACTCGGCGAAGACATCGGAGAAACGCCGGGCGAGCGGCTCGGCCTCATGGCGGTATCCGGTGTTGTAGTGCGCCTGCCCGCAGCAGGTCTGCGCCATCGGGAAGTCGACGTCGACGCCCAGCCTGGTCAGCAGCTTCACCACGGCGCGCCCGGTGTCCGGATAGAGCGTGTCGTTGACACAGGTCAGGAACAGGGCGACACGCATCGCGGCTCCTCGGGGTCGGTCATCGGATGAGTGCTGGGGCCCCTCCCACCACGCGTTCAGCGTAGTGGGGGAGCGGTAGGGCGACGGGGAGCAGGGGAGACCCCCTCAGGTCCCGGCGAGCCGGGCCTGCGCGGCACGCCACCGCTCGGTCCCGCCCCGGGGCTCGTACCGCGTGAGCGGCTGGGTGTTCACGAGCAGCCGCCGCATCCCGGGCAGGTCACCGACCAGCCCGTGCGCCCGCGCCTGCACGAGGACGTTCCCCAGCGCGGCGGCCTCGGTCGGCCCGGACACCACCGGCAGCCCGCACGCGTCGGCGGTCAGCTGGCACAGCAGGGCGTTGCGCGTGCCGCCTCCGACCACGTGCACGACGTCGACCGCGTGTCCGGCGAGCCGCTGGGCGTCCTGGACGGCCTTGCGGTGGGCGAGCGCCAGGGAGTCGAGGATGCACCGCGTCACCTCGGCGGGCGTCTCGGGCACGGGCTGCCCCGTGCCGCGGCACGCCTCGGCGATCCGCTCCGGCATCCGCCCCGGCGCGAGGAACGCCGCGTCCCCCGCGTCCACGACCGACCGCAGCGCCGGAGCCTTGGACGCCTCCAGCAGCAGCGCGCCCAGATCCGTCTCGCCCCAGGCCCGCAGGCACTCCTGGAGCAGCCAGAGCCCCATGATGTTGCGCAGGTAGCGGACGGTGCCGTCCAGTCCCAGCTCGTTGGTGAAGTTGGCCGCCCGGCTCTCCTCGGTCAGCACCGGCGCGTCCAGCTCCAGCCCGGCCAGCGACCAGGTGCCCGTGCAGATGTAGGCGAACCGTTCGTCCGAGGCGGGTACGGCTGCCACCGCCGAGGCGGTGTCGTGCGACCCGACGGCCGTCACCGGCACGGGCCAGGTGAGCCCGGTCTCCTCCAGCACCTCGTCGCGCAGCAGTCCCGCCGGGTCGCCCGGTCGCCGCAGTGGTGCAAAGAGCCCCAGGTCGATGCCGAGCCGGGAGGCGACGTCGTACGCCCAGTCGCGCGTCCCGGGGTCGATCAGCTGGGTCGTGGACGCGTTGGTCAGCTCCGTGCCCTGCTCGCCGGTCAGCCAGTACGTCAGCAGGTCCGGCATCAGCAGCAGCCGCCGGGCCTGGGCGAGCTGGGCCGTGGAGCGGGCGGCGGTGAGCTGGTACAGGGTGTTGAAGGGCGCGTACTGCAACCCGGTCGCGGCGTACAGCTCCGCGGCGGGCACGGTCGCCCACACCTTCTCCGCGACCCCCTCGGTCCGGGGGTCCCGGTAGTGCACGGGATTGCCGAGGAGCGCACCGTCCGCGTCCAGCAGCCCGTAGTCCACGGCCCAGCTGTCGATGCCGACGGAGTCGACCTGCCCCGCCGCCCGCAACCCGTCCAGCACTCCGGCGTACAGCCCGAGCACGTCCCAGCGCAGTCCCTCGGGCACCCGGACGGGGCGGTTGGGGAAGCGGTGCGCCTCGGCGAGCTCCAGGCTGTCCGGGCCGACGCGGCCGACCATGACGCGCCCGCTGGACGCGCCGAGGTCGACCGCGGCGTACGACTTCACGGCGCTCATCGCAGGAAGGCGGCCGCGACGCCGGCGTCGACGGGGATGTGCAGCCCGGTCGTGTGCGTGAGGTCCCCGCCGGTCAGCGCGAAGACGGCGGCCGCGACATGCTCCGGCAGCACCTCGCGCTTGAGGATGGTGCGCTGGGCGTAGAACTCACCCAGCTTCTCCTCCTCCACTCCGTACACGGCGGCCCGCTTGGCTCCCCATCCGCCGGCGAAGATCCCCGACCCCCGCACGACGCCGTCCGGGTTGACCCCGTTGACGCGGATGCCGTGCTCGCCCAGCTCGGCGGCGAGGAGCCGCACCTGGTGCGCCTGGTCGGCCTTGGTGGCGGAGTAGGCGATGTTGTTGGGACCGGCGAACACCGCGTTCTTCGAGGCGATGTAGACGATGTCACCGCCCAGCTCCTGGGCGATCATCACCCGGGCGGCCTCCCGCGACACGAGGAAGGACCCGCGCGCCATGATGTCGTGCTGGAGGTCCCAGTCCTTGGCGGAGGTCTCCAGCAGCGGCTTGGAGATCGAGATGCCCGCGTTGTTGACGACGAGGTCCACTCCGCCGAAGGCCAGCACCGCCGCCCGGAAGGCCTCGGCGATCTGCTCCTCGGAGGTGACGTCCACCGTCACGGCCACGGCCTTGTCCGGCCCGCCCAGCTCCTCGGCGACGGCGGCGGCGTTCTCACCGTTCAGGTCGGCGACGACGACACACGCCCCGTCGGCCACGAGCCGGTGCGCGATGGCCTTGCCGATCCCGCTCCCGGCACCCGTCACCAGCGCCACCCGGGTCGCCAGTGCCTTGGGTTTCGGCATCCGCTGAAGCTTGGCCTCCTCCAGCGCCCAGTACTCGATCCGGAACTTCTCCGACTCCTCGATCGGCGCGTACGTGGACACGGCCTCGGCCCCGCGCATCACGTTGACGGCGTTGACGTAGAACTCGCCCGCGACCCGGGCTGTCTGCTTGTCCTTGCCGAACGAGAACATGCCCACACCCGGCACCAGCACGATCGCCGGGTCGGCGCCGCGCATGGCGGGGGATCCGGGCTCGGCGTGCCGCCGGTAGTAGGCGGCGTACTCCTCGCGGTACTCGGCGTGCAGCTCCTTCAGCCGGGCGATCGCCTCGTCGAGCGGCGCGCCCGGCGGCAGGTCCAGCACCAGCGGCCGGACCTTGGTGCGCAGGAAGTGGTCGGGGCAGGAGGTCCCCAGCGCGGCCAGCCGCGGGTGTTCCGCGCTCGCGAGGAAGTCGAGGACGACCTCGCAGTCGTTGAAGTGCCCCACCTGGGGCCGGTCCTGGGAGGCGAGGGCGCGCACGTACGGCGCGAGGGCGGCGGCCCGCTCCCGGCGCTCTTCGGCGCCCAGTGCCGCGTACCCCTCGATCAGCGGGCCGAAGGGCTCGGGCTTCCCCCGCTCCACGAGGAACCGCTCGGCGGTCCGGATGATGTGCAGCGAGTTCCGCTCGCACTCCTCGGAGGTGTCACCCCAGGCGGTGATCCCGTGTCCGCCGAGAACACACCCGATGGCCTGCGGATTGGCCTTCTTCACGGCGGCGATGTCCAGCCCGAGCTGGAATCCGGGCCGCCGCCACGGCACCCACACCACGCTGTCCCCGAAGCACTCGGCGGTCAGCTTCTCCCCGTCGGCGGCACAGGCGAGCGCGATCCCCGAGTCCGGGTGGAGATGATCGACGTGCGCGGCCTCGACCAGCCCGTGCATCGCGGTGTCGATGGAGGGAGTGGCCCCGCCCTTGCCGTGCAGGCAGTAGTCGAACGCGGCGACCATCTCGTCCTCACGCTCGACCCCCGGATACACCTCGACGAGTGCCCGCATGCGGTCCAGCCGCAGCACGGCCAGCCCTGCCTCGGTCAGCGTCCCGAGATCCCCGCCGGACCCCTTGACCCACATCAGCTCGACATCACCGCCGGTGACCGGATCGGTCTCGGTGCCCTTGGCGGAGGCGTTGCCCCCCGCGTAGTTCGTGTTCCGGGGATCACTGCCGAGCCGGCGCGACCGGGCGAGCAGAGCGTCGGCCTCGGGATGTACAGCCATGCCAGTTCCTTTCAAGAGAGAGCAGGAGAGGATTTCTCAGGGGCGCGGGGAACTGCGCGATCAGGCACAGACGACCCGCACCCGGCAATCGACAGATCCAGGCCGACGCTTACGCACCCCACCCCGCCTGCTGCCCGCCAACGCGCTCGGCCACGATCCGCTCACCCCACCCGGACCGCCGGTACGCGGCGATGGGATCCGGGTCCAGCCCCATCTCCTCCCGCACCTCCCGCAGCAACGGCCGCACATCCGTGTTGTACGCGTCCATCACCACGGCATTGGCCTCCAGCACATCACCACCGCGCTGCGCGGCCTTCAACGCGTCACCGTCGACCAGCAGCGCCTTCGCCGTGGCCTCCTGCACGTTCATCACCGACCGGATGATCGCCGGGATCTTCGCCTCGATGTTGTGGCACTGGTCGAGCATGAACGCGACGTCGGCCGACAGCCCACCGCCCCGCACGACCTCGTACATGATCCGGAACAGCTGGAACGGATCCGCCGCCCCGACCATGAGGTCGTCGTCCGCGTAGAACCGCGAGTTGAAGTCGAACCCGCCGAGCTTCTCCTCACGCAACAGCGTCGCCACGATGAACTCGATGTTGGTCCCCGGCGCGTGATGCCCGGTGTCGACGACGACCTGTGCCTTCGGTCCGAGCTTCAGACAGTGCGCGTACGCCGTGCCCCAGTCCGGGACGTCCGTCGTGTAGAACGCCGGCTCGAAGAACTTGTACTCCAGCAGCATCCGCTGCCCGTCCCCGAGCCGCTCGTAGACCTCGGCCAGCCCCTCGGCCAGCCGGTCCTGCCGCCCCCGGATGTCGTCCTGGCCGGGATAGTTCGTCCCGTCGGCGAACCACAGCTTCAGATCCGCCGAGCCCGTCGCATCCATGATGTCGACGCACTCCAGCAGATGATCCACGGCCTTGCGCCGCACGGAGGCCTCCGGATGGCAGATGCTCCCGAGCTTGTAGTCGTCGTCCTGGAAGGTGTTGGAGTTGATCGCGCCGAGCTTCACCCCGCGCTGCTCGGCGTGCTTGGCCAGCGCCGCGTAGTCGTCGACCCTGTCCCACGGGATGTGCAGGGCCACCGTCGGGGCGACGCCGGTGAACTCGTGCACCTTGGCCGCGTCGTCCAGCTTCTCGAACGGGGTGCGCGGCACACCCTGCTGCGCGAACACCTTGAACCGCGTGCCCGAGTTCCCGTAGGCCCACGACGGCGTCTCGACGGCCTGTGTCTTGAGAGCGGCCTTCGCCGCGGCGAGCTCGGTCACGTCAGGCTCCTGTGACATCGGGTCGATACGACCACTGAATGAAACGATTCAGGACGCGAAGCTATGGGTCTCCCGGAGGGGTGTCAACCCCTCCGGCCAAGGCGGTTCCCCGTGACTCATGCGTGACCTTCTGTCCTCGAAATTTTTCGACCGGAACCCATTGACGTGACATGCGCAGCCCGCCTACGGTCCCGGCAACCCAGTTGAAACCTTTCACGACGCCGAGAGGGCCGACCCGCCGGCGTCGTCGAGGAGCCCTCATGACCCACCCGTCCACCACGGGTCCGGCCCCGGTTCTCGCCCTGAAGGACGTCTCCAAGTCCTTCGGCGCGGTCCGCGCACTGCGGGACGTCTCCCTGGAGCTGTTCCCCGGGGAGGTGCACGCACTCGCCGGTGAGAACGGCGCCGGCAAGTCCACCCTCATCAAGACCCTCGCCGGGGTGCACCGCCCGGACGCCGGCCAGGTGCTGCTCGACGGTGCGCCCGTCGCCTTCCACGGCCCCGGCGACGCCCGCGACGCCGGCATCGCCGTCATCTACCAGGAGCCCACGCTCTTCCCCGACCTGTCGATCGCCGAGAACATCTACATGGGCCGCCAGCCGCGCCGCGCCCTCGGCCGGATCGACCACAAGGCCACCCACAACGCGACGGCCGCCCTGATGGAGCGCCTCGGTGTCGAACTCGACCCCGACCGGCCCGCCCGCGGTCTGTCCATCGCCGACCAGCAGATCGTCGAGATCGCCAAGGCGCTCTCCTTCGACGCCCGGGTCCTGATCATGGACGAGCCGACGGCCGCCCTCACCGGCAGCGAGGTCGCCCGCCTCTTCGGCGTCGTGCGCACCCTGCGCCACCAGGGCGCCGCCGTGCTGTTCATCTCCCACCGGCTGGAGGAGATCTTCGAGATCTGCCGGCGGGTCACCACCCTGCGCGACGGCGCCTGGGTCGCCAGCGAACCCCTGGAGGGCATGACCGAGGACGACCTCGTGCGCCGCATGGTCGGCCGCGACCTCGACGAGCTGTACCCCAAGCAGGAGGTCGAGCCGGGCGAGGTCGCCCTCAGCGTGCGCCGGCTGACCCGCGAAGGCGTCTTCACCGACGTCTCCTTCGACGTCCGGCACGGCGAGATCGTCGGCCTGGCCGGACTCGTCGGCGCGGGGCGCACGGAGGTCGCCCGTGCCGTCTTCGGCATCGACCGCTGGGACGCCGGTGAGGTCTCCGTCCACGGCAAGGCCCTGGTCAAGGGGGCGCCGTCCACCGCCATGGCCGCCGGAGTCGCCCTGGTCCCCGAGGACCGGCGCGCCCAGGGCCTGGTGATGGACATGTCCATCGAGCGGAACATCGGGCTGACCGGGCTGCGCACGACGGTGAAGGCCGGGCTCGTGGACCGCGGCGCCGAGCGCAGCCGCTCCCTCGACTGGGCCGTCAGGCTCCAGGTGAAGTACGCCAGGATCGCGGACACCGTCAACACGCTCTCCGGCGGCAACCAGCAGAAGGTCGTGCTCGCCAAGTGGCTGGCCACCGGCCCGAAGGTGCTGATCGTCGACGAGCCCACCCGAGGCATCGACGTCGGCACCAAGGCCGAGGTGCACCGCCTGCTGTCCCAGCTGGCCGCCGACGGTGTGGCCGTCCTGATGATCTCCTCCGACCTGCCCGAGATCCTCGGCATGGCCGACCGCGTGCTGGTGATGCACGAGGGCCGCCTCACCGCCGAGATCCCCCGCACCGACGCCACGGAGGAAACCGTGATGGCCGCAGCCACCGGGAGGGCCGCCGCATGACGGTCGTCACCCCGCGAGAAGCCCCCGTGGCCGACGTGCCCAAGTCGAGCGGCACCCGGCTGGTCGACCGCGTCTTCAAGATGCGTGAACTGGCCATCCTGCTCGTCTTCCTGGTGATGATCGGCGTCACCCAGGCCGGCAACAGCGAGTTCCTGTCCGAGCAGGGCATCAAGGACCTGCTGCTCAACGCGACCATCCTGGTCCTCGTCGCCACCGGCCAGTCCCTCGTCGTCATCACCCGCAACGTCGACCTGTCCGTCGGATCCACCCTCGGCATCAGCGCGTTCGCCGCCGGTGTCTACCTCCAGGGCGGCGGCAACCCCGTCGTGGCGATCGCGCTGGCCGTGCTGTTCGGCATCGGCTTCGGACTGCTCAACGGACTGCTCGTCAGCCTCGGCCAGGTGCCCGCGCTCGTCGTCACCCTCGGCACGCTCTACATCATCCGCGGCATCGACTCCATCTGGGTCGGCTCCCGGCAGATCACCGCGGCCGATCTGCCCGGCGGATTCGTCGACTTCGGCTCCGGCGGCATCGCGGCGGTCCCGTACCTGGCGCTGATCGCGCTGGCCGTGCTCATCGCCACCGCCTACTATCTCAGGCACTTCGCCAGCGGCCGCGAGCTGTACGCGCTCGGCTCCAACCCCGAGGCGGCGCGCCTCGCCGGCATCCCCGTCCGCAAGCGGATCCTCGCCGCGTACACCTTCTGCGGGGCCCTCGCCGGACTCGCGGGCGCGATGTACCTCGCCCGGTTCGGCAACGTCGACTCCGGCACCGGCAACGGCTACGAACTCACCGTCGTCAGCGCGGTCGTCGTCGGCGGGGTCGTCTTCACCGGCGGCTCCGGCAGCGTCTACGGCGCGGCCCTCGGGGCGCTGCTGCTGACCTCCATCAACAGCGTATTGCCCGCCCTCGGCGTCAGCTCCGTCTGGGTGCTCGCCATCAACGGCATCCTGCTCATCCTCGCCATCGCGGTCGACCGGATCGTCGCGCTGCGCGTGGCCTCCGCCCTGAAGAAGAGGAACGCCCGCCATGGCTGACATCTCCCTGAGCCGGGCGGCCGGCTGGTCCGGCCTGAAGAGGTGGGATTCCGCCGTCGGCGCACTGCTGGTCGTGGTCCTGCTGTTCTCCTTCGGCTTCGTCGACGGGTTCGGCAACGCGCTCAACCTGTCGTTCCTGATCGGCAACACACTACCGATCGCGCTGATCGCACTGCCGATGACGCTGCTGGTCGTCTCCGGTGAGATCGACCTGTCGGTCGCCTCCACGGCCGGTCTGTCCGGTGCCGTGATGGGCGCCCTGTGGAACCAGGGGATGACCATCGAGGCGATCATCCCGATCTGCCTGCTGCTCGGTGTCGTGTGCGGGCTGGTCAACGGGCTGCTGGTGACCAGGCTGGGGCTGCCGTCCCTCGCCGTCACCATCGGCACGCTCGCCGCCTACCGGGGCATCGCGCAGATCGTGCTCGGGTCCGACGCGGTGACCGACTTCCCGGTCCAGTACCTGGACTTCGCGTCCGGGCGCATCGGCGACACGTTCGTCCCGTACGCCCTCCTGCCGTTCCTCGTCCTCCTCACCATCGCCGTGGTCGCCCTGCACGCCACGCCGTTCGGGCGGTCGCTGTTCGCGATCGGGGCGAACGAGGAGGCCGCCCGCTTCGCCGGCATCCGGGTCAAGCGGCAGAAGCTGATCCTTTTCACCCTGACCGGTCTGATGGCCTCCCTGACCGGCATCTTCTGGGCGCTGCACTACGCCAGCGCCCGCTACGACAACGCCACCGGCCTCGAACTGTCCGTCGTGGCCGCCGTTCTGCTCGGCGGCATCGACTTCGACGGCGGCAAGGGCACGTTGGGCGGTGCGATCGCCGGGGTGTTCCTCCTCGGCGCGCTGCAGAACGTGATGAGCCTCCAGGACGTGTCCGCCCAGTCCCAGATCGTCGTCACCGGCGTCCTGCTCGTTCTGTCCGTGCTGGGCCCCCGGGTCCTGCGGCAGATCTCCCAAGCGAGGGCGGGCCGCAGAGCCGCCTCGACTCCCACCTCGTAACCCAGCCCTTCCTCGTAAAGGACCAACGCCATGCGCAAGTCAACCCTCCGCCGCAGCTGCGCGGCTCTCGCCACCGCCACCTCCCTCGCGCTCGCGCTCACCGCCTGCGGCGGCACCACCAAGAAGGACGTCGCCGACGAGGGCGCCTCCGCCGCCACCGCCGGCAAGGCCGACCCCAACGCCGCCACCAAGAAGGGCCTCACCGTCGGCTTCCTGCCCAAGCAGGTCAACAACCCGTACTTCACCAGCGCCGACAAGGGCGGCGAGAAGGCGCTGAAGGAGCTGGGGTCCAGCTACAAGGAGGTCGGCCCGTCCAGCGCGACCGACACCGCCGGGCAGGTCTCCTACGTCAACACGCTCACCCAGCAGCAGGTCGACGCCATGGCCGTCTCCGCGCAGGACCCCGGTGCGCTGTGCACCGCGTTGAAGCAGGCCATGAAGAACGACATCAAGGTCGTCACCTACGACTCCGACACCACGCCCGACTGCCGCAACGCCTTCGTCTCCCAGGCCTCCGCCGAGGACCTGGGCCGCACCGAGGTGCAGCTGCTCGCCAAGCAGATCGACTACAAGGGCGAGATCGCGATCCTGTCCGCCGCACAGACGGCGACGAACCAGAACACCTGGATCGACTTCATGAAGGACGAGCTGAAGAAGCCCGAGTACAAGAACATGAAGCTGGTGAAGACCGCGTACGGCAACGACGACGCCCAGCAGTCCTTCCAGCAGACCCAGGGCCTGCTCCAGGAGTACCCGAACCTGAAGGGGATCATCTCCCCGACCACCGTCGGCATCAAGGCCGCCGCCCAGTACCTGTCGGGCTCCAAGTACAAGGGCAAGGTCAAGCTGACCGGCCTCGGCACCCCGAACGACATGCGCAAGTACGTCAAGAACGGCACCGTCGAGGCGTTCGAGCTGTGGGACCCGGCCAAGCTCGGCGAGCTGGCCGCCCGTACCGCCGTCGCCCTGTCCTCCGGGCAGATCACCGGCAAGGAGGGCGAGACCTTCAAGGCCGGCTCCATGGGCGAGTACACCATCGGCAAGGACGGCGTGATCAGCCTCGGCAAGCCGACCGTGTTCGACGCCAAGAACATCGACCAGTTCAACTTCTGACCGACGGAGGGTTGTTGATGCAGCGCGTGTGCTTCCTGCTGAAGGTCCGGGCGGAGCGCCTCGACGAGTACCGCGAGCGGCACGCCGCGGTGTGGCCCGAGATGCTCCAGGCACTCTCACAGACCGGCTGGCACAACTACTCGCTCTTCCTGCGCGAGGACGGACTGCTCGTCGGCTACCTCGAGACCGAGGACTTCGCCGCCGCCCAGGCCGGCATGGAAGCCACCGACGTCAACGCCCGCTGGCAGGCGGAGATGGCGCCGTTCTTCGAGTCGCTGGACGGCGCCCGGCCCGACGAGGCCATGAAACCGCTCACGGAAGTGTTCCACCTCGCCTGAACAATGGAGTTCATGAGATGCACAGACGTACATTGCTGGCCGCCGCTCTCGCCGGAGCCGTCGTGACACCGGCCCTCACCTCCGGCACCGCACGGGCCGCCGACCCCGGCCCCTCCGTGACCCGGACCGGCACCACCACGCTCGACGGCCAGGCCATCTTCTTCGTGTCCTACGACGGGCTGGTCAACAACAACGCGTTCCAGAAGAACGGTCTGCTGACCTACAAGGGCTACCAGTACGCCGTCTGGTACACCGCCGACCGCAACGCCGTCGTCGGCCGCCGCGCCCTGGGCGCCAGTACCTGGTCCACCGTGAAGGTCGGGCACTCCCTCCGCTACAACGACTCCCACAACGTCATCTCCATGGGCGTCTCCAAGGTCGACGGCCGGCTGCACCTCAACATGGACTCTCACAGCGACGGCTTCACCTACGTCAAGTCGGTCGCCGGGCTCCTGGACAACCCCGGCGGGCTGAGCTGGACCACGAGCCGCTTCGGTGCGCCCCAGTCCACCCTGGACGGACTGGCGCTGACCTCGCAGTTCACCTACCCGCAGTTCATATCCACGCCGGAGGGCAGGCTCCAGCTGAGCTACCGCGTCGCCGTCTCAGGCAACGGGCGCAACGCCCTCGCCGAGTACGACGGCACCAAGTGGACCAACCTGGGGGAGTGGTCCAGCTCGACCGGCACGTACAGCAGCGAGCACGGCTCCTCGACCGCCCGCAACATGTATCTGCACGGCATCGACTACGACAGGAACGGCCGGCTGCACTCGCTCTTCACCTGGCGCGAGCAGAACGGCGCCGTGATGTGCAACGGCGGCGGCATCACCAACCACGACACCGGCTACGTCTACTCCGACGACCGGGGCCGCACCTGGCGCAACAACGCGGGCACCGTAGTCGGCGTCACCGGCGGCTCCGACAAGGTGTCCGTGACCGACGCCGGTCTGGTCGTCGACCCGCTCAACCCGGACCACTCCCTGATGAACCAGGAGAGCCAGTGGACCGACTCGGCCGGCCGCCCCCACGCCATCATCAGCTACGTTCCCGGCCGCTTCGGCCAGTGCACGACGAACTACGTCGCCAACCGCACGGCCAACGGCCGCGCTTTCCTCGTCCGCAAGAGCTCCTCCGGCCCATGGCAGAAGACCGAGATACCGGTGCCGCTGAACTCCAGCCAGCGCACCAAGTTGGTCATGGACAAATACAACAACGCTTACGCGATCTTCCCGTTCGGCCGGATCGCCGCCGCCTCGGCGGCCTCCGGGCACACCGACTGGAGGATCCTCTTCGACGGCAGCGGCCTCAACGCCTTCGGCGAGGTCGTCATCGACGAGACGCGGGTCGCGCAGGACGGCGTGCTGTCCTTCATGTACCAGGAGAAGTCCAGCGGAACGACGCCCTCGGCGCTGCACGTGATCGACTTCCGCCTGCCCGCCTGACCGCATCCGGTTCCCGGGGCGGCGTGCCGGTAGTGTGAAGCCGCCCCGGCCGCCGCCCCCTCGTCTCCCTCTGGAGGTCCCTGCCCGATGGCCCAGTCGGTGGGTATCAAGGACGTCGCCCGCGTCGCCGGAGTCTCCGTCGGCACGGTCTCGAACGTGATCAACCGCCCGGACACGGTCGCGACCGAGACCCGGGCCCGGGTGCTGTCCGCGATAGACCGGCTCGGCTACGTCCGCAGCGAGTCCGCGCGCCAGTTGCGCGCCGGCCGCAGCCGCATCATGGGGCTGCTCGTCCTGGACATGGGCAACCCCTTCTTCGTCGACGTGGCGCGCGGGGCCGAGCGCGCCGCCCGCCAGGCCGGAGTCGGCGTGATGGTCTGCAACAGCGCCCAGGACCCGGGCGAGGAGGCCGAGTACCTGTCGCTCTTCGCCGAGCAGCGGGTGCGCGGCGTGCTGCTCACGCCCGCCGACGCGACCGGCCGCAACATCGAGGCGTTCCGCCGCCACGGCATCCCGTTCGTCCTCGTCGACCGGGTCGCCGAGGGCACCACCGAGTGCTCGGTCTCCGTCGACGACGTGGCGGGCGGCGCCCTGGCCGTACGCCACCTCGTCGACGCCGGGCACCGCTCCCTCGCCTACGTCAGCGGCCCGCCCGGCCTGAACCAGGTCCGCGACCGCCGCACCGGCGCCCTCGAAGCGCTCGCCGAGGCCGGGCTCGGGCCCGACGCGCTGCGCGAACTGCCCACCGAACGGCTGGACGTCGCCGCCGGCCGCGACGCCGGGGCCCGGCTGCTCGGCCTCGCCGACCGGCCCACCGCCGTGTTCTGCGCCAACGACCTGCTCGCCCTGGGCGTCCTGCAGGCCATGTACGCGGCCGGTGTCGACGTCCCCGACGACCTCGCCATCGTGGGCTACGACGACATCGAGTTCGCCGCCGCCGCCGCCGTCCCGCTCACCTCGGTGCGGCAGCCCGCCGTCACCATGGGCGCCATGGCCGCCGACCTGCTCCTGGAGGAGACGGAGGAAGAGGGCGCCGGGCGGGCACACGAGCACCACAGGGTCGTCCTCCAGCCCGAGCTGGTGGTCCGCCGCTCCAGCCTGTCCGCCCGCTGAGTCTGAACCGCCGTTCAGCAAGGTTTCATGATCGAAGGACTCACGAGCGGACGCTCGCTGTGATGAACTGGGACGCGGCCCGAAAATCCGTCCGTCCCGGGAGCCCTGTTGACCCACAGCTACCGTCAGCCCGGAGTCGTCCTCACCGACCGCCGCTTCACCGTCCCCCTCGAGCACCACCGCCCCGACGGCGAGACGATCGAGCTGTACGCCCGCGAGGTCGTCGCGAGCGACAAGACGCACCAGGACCTCCCGTGGCTGCTCTATCTCCAGGGCGGTCCCGGCTTCGGAGCGGACCGGTCCGTCGGCCGGCCGGGCTGGCTCGGCAGGGCATTGAAGGAGTACCGCGTCCTCCTCCTCGACCAGCGCGGCACCGGCCACAGCACACCCGCCGGCCGCCAGACGCTCCCGCTGCGCGGCGGTCCGGCCGAGCAGGCCGCCTACCTCACGCACTTCCGCGCCGACTCCATCGTCCGCGACTGCGAGGCCATCCGCGCCGAGGTCACCGGCGGCGCTCCCTGGACCGTCCTCGGCCAGAGCTTCGGCGGCTTCTGCGTGACCAGCTACCTCTCCCTCGCCCCCGAGGGCCTGGCGGCCGCCGTCATCACGGGCGGGCTGCCCTCCCTCGACGCCCACGCCGACGACGTCTACCGGGCCGCGTTCCCACGCGTCGAACGCAAGGTCGGCGCCCACTACGCCCGCTACCCGCAGGACGCCGAACGCGCCCGCCGCATCGCCGACCACCTGCTTCACCACGACGTGGTCCTGCCCAACGGTTACCGGCTCTCCGTCGAGGCCTTCCAGTCGCTCGGCATCGTCCTCGGCACCGGCGACGGCACCCACCGCCTGCACTACCTCCTGGAGAACGCCTTCGTCCGCACCCCGCAGGGCTTCACGCTCTCCGACGCGTTCCTGGAGCAGGCGCAGGCCATGCTCTCCTACGCCCGCCACCCGCTGTACGCCCTGATCCACGAGTCGATCTACGCCCAGGACGCCCGGCCCACCGACTGGTCGGCCGAGCGGGTCCGCGCCGAGTTCCCGCAGTTCGACGCCGCCAAGGCGCTCGCGGGCGACGAGCCCCTCCTGTTCACCGGAGAATCGATTCATCCCTGGATGTTCGAGTGCGACCCGGCCCTGCGCCCACTGCGCGAGACCGCCGGCGCGCTCGCCGCCCGCACCGACTGGACGCCGCTGTACGATCCGGCCCGCCTCGCCGCCAACGAGGTACCGGTCGTGGCGGCCGTCTACCACGACGACATGTACGTCGACACGGCCCACTCCCTGCGCACCGCCCGCACGATCCGGGGCTTGCGCACCTGGATCACGGACGAGTTCGAGCACGACGGCATCCGCACCGGCGGCCCCCGCGTCCTCGACCGGCTGCTGGCCCTCGTACGGGACGAGGCGTGATGCCGTGCCGTACGCCCCGTGATGTCGGTGGCGCCGATTAGTCTGCGAACATGACGACCACTCAACTGCAGCCCATGCCCGGCGACTGGCGGCGTGCCCTCGCGGTCGTGGCACACCCGGACGACCTGGAGTACGGCTGCTCGGCCGCGATCGCGGCCTGGACCGACGAGGGCCGCGAGGTCGCCTACGTCCTCGCGACCCGGGGCGAGGCGGGCATCGACACCATCGAGCCCGCGCGGTGCGGGCCGCTGCGCGAGCGGGAACAGCGGGCGAGCGCGGCGGTGGTGGGCGTGTCGGAGGTGGAGTTCCTCGACCACGGGGACGGCGTCATCGAGTACGGCACCGCCCTGCGCCGCGACATCGCCGCCGCCATCCGCAGGCACAAGCCCGAG
This sequence comes from Streptomyces cahuitamycinicus, assembly GCF_002891435.1. GTDB lineage: Bacteria > Actinomycetota > Actinomycetes > Streptomycetales > Streptomycetaceae > Streptomyces > Streptomyces cahuitamycinicus. The sequence continues at coordinate 9,857 of NZ_POUC01000062.1, read as the reverse complement.
CTGGTCATCACGCTCAACCACCGTGACACCTGGGGCGGCGTCGCCTGGAACACCCCGGACCACGTCGCCGTCGGCCGGGCCACGCTCGACGCGGCCGGCGACGCCGGAAACCGGTGGATCTTCCCCGAGCTCGTCGAGCAGGGCCTCGACCCCTGGGACGGCGTGCGCTGGGTCGCGGTCGCGGGCTCAAGCACCCCCACCCACGCCGTCGACGCGACGGACGGTATGGAGCGCGCGGTGGCCTCGCTGCTGGAACACCGCAGCTACATCGAGGTGTTGACCGACGAGGACCCGGAGACCTACGTCCGCCGCTTCCTGACCGGGCACGCCGAGGCCATGGGGGAGCGGTTCGGAGGCAGGCAGGCGGTGACGTTCGAACTGTTCAGCAGATGACCGGCGCACGACGGGGGAGACCATGACAGGCAGCGAGGAACTGGCCGAGCGGTTCGAGGAACATCGCGGCCATCTGAAGGCGGTCGCGTACCGCATGCTGGGGTCACTGGCCGAGGCGGAGGACGCCGTCCAGGAGGCCTGGCTTCGGCTGAGCCGCTCCGACGCGGACGACATCAAGAACCTGGGCGGCTGGCTGACGACCGTGACCGGCCGCATCTGCCTGGACCTGCTGCGCTCGCGCGCCGCACGCCACGAGGAACCGATGGGCGACGCCTTCGTCCCGGACCCGGTGCTGCGACCCCTGGCGCAGGTCGTCGACCCGGCGGAGGAGGTGCTCCAGGCCGACTCCGTGGGCCTGGCCCTGCTCGTCGTCCTGGAGAACCTGGCGCCCGACGAGCGGCTCGCGTTCGTGCTGCACGACATGTTCGCCGTGCCGTTCGACGACATCGCGCCGATCGTGGAGCGCAGCCCGGCCGCGGCCCGGCAGCTGGCGAGCCGTGCGCGGCGCCGGGTGCGTGGCGCCACCCCGTCGGCCGATCCGGACCTCGGCCGCCAGAAGCGGGTGCTCGACGCCTTCCTGGCCGCCTCGCGCGGCGGTGATTTCGAGGCGCTGCTCGCACTGCTGCACCCGGACGTGGTGCTGCGGGCCGACTCGGGGGCGCTCGTGCGGGGCGCGGCCGCGTCCAAGGTCGTCCACGGCGCGAAGACGGTGGCGGAGCAGGCGCTGATGTTCGCCCGCTACGCGCAGGCCGCACAGCTGGTGCTGGTCAACGGCTCGGTCGGGGTCGTCCACGCGCCCGAGGGCCGCGTGCAGTCGGTCATGGGCGTCACGATCGCCGACGGCCGCATCACCGGCCTGTACATCCTGGCCGACCCCGAGCGGCTGGAGCGCCTGGAGTCACCCGGGCCGGCGGTGTGACCGGAACTCAGCCGTCAGTTGTCGTTCCGTATGCTGAACGGCATGCGAGAACACCAAGCTGAGCAGGCCGACCTGCGCGGCGACTGCGAGCGGTGCTTCGGGCTGTGCTGCGTCGCCCTGCCCTTCGCCGCCTCGGCCGACTTCGCGGTCGACAAGGCCGCCGGCACGCCCTGCCGCAACCTCCGGGAGGACCACCGCTGCGGCATCCACGCGAAGCTGCGGCAGAAAGGGTTCTCCGGTTGCACGGTCTACGACTGCTTCGGCGCCGGGCAACAGGTCTCGCAGGTCACGTTCGGCGGGCGGGACTGGCGTACCGGTCCGCGGGACGACGCCCGTCGTATGTTCGAGGTGTTCCCGCTGGTCAGGCAACTGCACGAGCTGCTGTGGTATCTGACCGAGGCGCTCGCCCTGCCGGCGGCCCGTCCCGTCCACGCCGAGCTGCGCAAGGCCCTGGAGAAGACCGAGGAGCTGACCGGCGGGACCCCCGAGGAACTCGCCGGGCTGGACGTGGCCGCGCACCGCCAGGAGGTCAACGTCCTGCTGCTCAGGACGAGCGAGCTGGCCAGGGCCGGCACCAAGGGCCGCAAGAAGGACCGCCGGGGCGCGGACCTCATGGGCGCCCGGCTCAGGGGCGCCGACCTGCGCGGCGCCAGCCTCCGCGGCGCCTACCTCATCGCGGCCGACCTCACCGGCGCGGACCTGCGGGGAGCCGACCTGATCGGCGCCGACCTGCGCGACGCGGACCTCACGGACGCCGACCTGACCGGCGCGTTCTTCCTCACCCAGCCACAGCTGAACGCGGCCCGTGGGAGTGCCGGGACCCGGCTGCCCGGGTCAGTCGCCCGCCCCGGGCACTGGACGGCGCAGGTCTGAGGCCGGCTCCCGCACCGTCGTACGGCGCTCCGGGCGCAGCCGCAGGCCCTCCGGCATCAGGGTCAGCCGTTCCGTCACGCGCAGCCGGTAGGCCGGGTCGGCCCGCAGCTCGTAGCGCCGCAGCAGCAGCCCGAGCACCAGCGTGGCCTCGTGTAGCGCGAACTGGCGCCCGATGCACGCCCGGGCGCCCGTCCCGAACGGCTTGAAGGTGTGCGCCGGCCGGGACCGTACGGCCTGGGCGTCGAAGCGGTCGGGGTCGAACCGCTCGGCGTCCGCGCCCCACACCTCGGGGTCGCGGTGCAGCATCGGCGTCAGCACCAGTGCCCACGCCCCGCGCCGCATGGGATGCTCCCCCGCCAGCACCGTGTCCTGTCGGGCCTGCCGGGAGAACGCGGGCGCGGTGGGCCACAGCCGCAGCGACTCGTCCAGCACCCGTCGGACGTAGCGCAGCCGGGCCACCTGCTCGTACGCGGGTTCCGCCGTGTCCCCCCACACCCGGTCCACCTCGGCGCGGGCCCGGGCCGCGATCTCGGGGTGGCGGGCGAGGTAGTGCAGCGCGAAGGAGAGCGCGCCCGAGGTCGTCTCGTGCCCGGCGACGAGGAAGGTGATGACCTGGCGGCGGACGTTCTGCGGCGCCAGCCGTTCCCCGGTGCCGGGATGGGCCGTCTCCAGCATGCGGTCGAGCAGATCGCCGGCGCCGCCACCGGTGGCGCGCCGCGCCCGGACCAGTTCATCGACCGTGTGGTTGAGGAGGGCGATGTCGGCCTCGTTGCGGCGGCTCGCACTCCGCAGCAGCAGCGGGGCCAGCGGGAAGGGCACGGTGTTGAGCCGCTGCGCGTAGGTCAGCGTGCCCACCATCGCCGTCACGAAGGGATGCGGCCGGGAGCGCTCGAACGAGCCGAAGTCGTGCCCGAAACCGGTGCGCGCGATCGTCTCCAGCGTCAGCTTGGTCATGTCGCCGGGCACGTCCACCGCCCGGCCCGTCGCCGCCGCCCGGTCCCAGTGTTCCGTCAGCCGCTGCGCGACGGACAGCATCATGGGGTGGTAGCCGGCCATGGCGTCACGGCTGAACCCCGGGGCGAGCACATCGTGGGCCAGCTGCCAGTTGGGCTCGTGGTTGTACGCCGTGAACAGGCCGTCCCCGGCGACCGGCCGCAGGTTGGCCACGCCGAGTCCCACGTGTTTGGCGAACCGCGCCTCGTCCGCGAGGTCGGCCGTGTGCCGGGCACCCCACACGAACACGAACTCCTTGCCGAACGCCTGCCGCCTGAAGACCGGCCCCAACTGGCGCGCGTAACGCATCGACTCCTGCACGGGGGTACGCCGGTTCACGCCGACCACGTCACCGAGGAGCGGGATCCTGCGCGGCGGATGCGGAATGCGCTCCAGCTCCGGCCATGCATGCTCGGCGCTGCGGAACCCCTTGGGCTCTACGGTCCGTATCGGCGCCTTAGCCATGACGCGATCTCCCTTGATCCGGCGGCGGGTTCGCACGTGTTGTACGTGGGTTCAATAGGGCGTTTCAGTCTGGTGCCGTTGTTGAACCGACGTCAAGTAAAGTGCGGGCATGGCCGCGAACCAGGGCGGGCGCACGCGTCGCCGGCTCAGTACCGAGGAGCGCCGGGAGCAGCTTCTGTCGGTCGGGGCGCGGCTGTTCTCGGAGAGTCCCTTTGACGACGTGTGGATCGAGCAGGTCGCCGAGATCGCCGGGGTGTCGCGCGGGCTGCTGTACCACTACTTCCCGACCAAACGGGACTTCTTCGCGGCGGTCGTCGAGCGCGAGAGCGAGCGCATGCTCCGTATGACGGCGGCGGTGCCCGGCGTACCGGTCCGCGAGCAGCTCACGGCGGGTCTTGAGACGTTCTTGGAGTACGTCCAGGCGCACGCGCACGGCTATCGGGCCTTCCATCGCGCCGACGCGGCCGGGGATCAGGCGGTGCGACGGGTCTACCAGCGGGCTCTGGCCGCGCAGGAGCGGCAGATCCTCGCCGCATTGGGCGCGGATCCCGAGTTCGGCCCGGATTTCGGGGAGCGGCCGGAGATCCGGCTGGCCGTGCGCGGCTGGCTGGCGTTCACCACGGCCGTCTGTCTGGAGTGGCTGCGCGGCACGGAGTTGAGCCGGGAGCAGGTGCGTGAGCTGTGTGCGCGCGCGCTGCTGGGCGTCCTCACCGTCTGAAAGGTCTCGCAAAGCCGCGTGACGTGGTTGGCGTGCACCCCGATCTTCGGTAGTTTAGGTGAGGCTTACCTAAGGAGGTCTGGGATGGGTGACGACAGCCACAGCTGGACAGCGGCTCCCGCCGCCGCGGAGCGGGCGCGCTCGGTGCTCGCCGCCGCGTGGTCCTGCTCCGTGACCGCGGAGGGCACGCGGGAGGAGCTGGTCGGCGCGCACACCGTGGGCGAGGACGGACGCGTGTACGTGGACGTGCCCGAGGACAGCTCCCTGCTCACGGCCGCGATCTGCGCGCCCCGCGGCGAGCCGTCCGCGGTACTGGAGTTCGCCGACGTCGCGCCCGTCCCGGTCGGCAACCGGATCCGCGCCCGGCTGTGGCTCGCGGGCTGGTTCGCCGTCGAGGGCGAGCGGCTCGCCTTCACGCCCACGCGCGTGGTGCTGCGGCGGCCGTCCGGCTCCGTGGTCGTGGACCTCGACGAGTTCGCCGCCGCCGTGCCCGACCCGCTCACCACGGCCGAGGCCCGGTTGCTGACCCACCTCGCCGACTGCCACGCCGACGCCGTCGAGCGGCTCACCCGGCTCGTCGACTCCGAGAGCCTCCACCGCGCTGTCCGCGTCCAGCCCCTCGCCGTCGACCGGCACGGGCTGACGCTGCGCATCGAACGCGCCCGCACCCACGGCGACGTACGCCTCGCGTTCCACGCGCCCGCCGACGACGTCGCGCAGCTCACCGAGCGTATGCACATCCTGCTCAGCCAGGCCAGCGCCGCGTCGTGCCCGCGGGCCCTACAGCGGCAGCGCACAGACGGCGACGGGTGAGGGGAACGCCTCGCCCGCGCGCCGCAGTTCGCCGTCCGCCCCGTTCACGTGGAAGACGGTGACGGTGGAGGACTTCTGATTGGCCGCGAACAGCAACGTGCCCTCCGGCGAGAAGGCGATCTGCCGCGGGAAGTCACCGCCGACCGGCACCGTGCCGAGCAGCCTGAGCCGGGCGCCGTCCGCCTCGACGGCGTAGCGGGTGAGGCTGTTGTGGCCGCGGTTGGCGAGATAGGCGTTGCGGCCGTCGGCGGGCACCAGGATCTGCGCCGGGTAGCTGGTGCCCGAGCCCGTGCCCGTCGACTGTGCCTCGCCGACCTCCACACGGCCGGAGGCCGGGTCGTACGAGCAGACCGCCACCGTGTTGTCGACCTCGTTGGCGAGGTACGCGTACCGGCCGCCCGGGTGAAACGTGAGGTGGCGTGGCCCCGCGCCCGGCCGGGTGTGTGCCCGCGCGACCTCGGTGAGCGTGCCTGCCTTGTCGTCCAGCCGGTACGTGTAGACGGTGTCCGTCCCCAGATCGACGGCGAGGACATGGCCCCCGTCCGGGCTGGTGACGAACTGGTGGGCGTGCGGGCCGTCCTGACCCGGGCCGGGCGGCGGAGCGGTGTGCCGGACGAGGTCGGTGCGCTCGCCCAGGGCGCCCGAGGCGTCGATGGGATGCACGGCCACGCTGCCCGAGCCGTAGTTCGCGCTGAGCAGCCAGCGCCCGCCCGGATGCACCGACAGATGGCAGGGCGCCGCCCCGCCGGTGCCCCGGCTGCCCAGGACCTTCCGGTCGGCCAGCCGCACGGCGGTCACGGCACCGTCGTCGCGCTCGTCCACGGCGTACAGCGTGCGGCGGTCCGGGTGGATCGCGAGGTACGACGGGTCGCCGACGCCGGTGACGGTGCCGGTGCCGGTGATCCGGCCCGTCGCCGCGTCGTACGTGGCCAGACCGATGCCCTTGCCGCCGCCCTCTGCGGACGTGTAGGTGCCGAGGTACAGCGGGCGGGGCCCGGAGGGGCGGCGGGCCTCTCCCGACGGGCCCGTGCCCGTCTCGGGCTGCGGGGCCGGAGTCGTCTCCGGCGCGGGGGAGTTGTCACAGGCCGGCAGCGCCGCCGCGGCGGCCCCGCCCGCCAGTGCGCCGACGAACCGGCGCCTGCTCCAGCCACCACTGTCCATGTCGCCCCTCAGGTCGTCACTCGTCCCCGTCGTGACAGCCACCTTGACGTTTCCGAGCCGCCGGGTGCAACAACGGCAGGCCCCGGCCGCCTACCAGTCCCCGTCCTCGACCGGTTGCCCCGGGACGTCCTTGAGCTGCTGGGTCTGCCCCGGCGTGGGCGGCTGCCAGGGCTCGTGGTCGTCGCCGAGCCAGTCGCCGACCGGTTTCACGGACTGGAGTGAGTGGGCGGAGGGCACATCCTGTGCGTCCTCGTCGTAGTAGTCGAACCAGGGCAGGCCCGCCCGGGTGTACGCGGCCCGGTCGACCGGCGACGGGGGAGCGGCCTCGCCGGTGATGCGGCGCCACTCCGGGGGTGTCACCAGGTGGACGAAGACCCGGCCCGCCGGCTGCTCCGACCAGTCCGTGAGCGGCCGGTCGTCCTGGTAGACCTCCTGCCGCAGGGAACCGCCGACGCCCAGACCCATCGCGGCGGCCGCGCGGGGAGGGCCCGCCGGAGCGGCTCCCGCGGCCGGCGCCGGAACCGGCCCGGGCGCGGGCGGAGCCGCCATCGGCATGGGGGCGCCGAAGCCGGCCGAGGCGGACGGCGCCGCCGTGGGCATCGCGGCGCCGTAGCCACTCGGCGGAGGCATCGCCCGCTGCCGCTCCGCCCGCTGCCGCTCCTCCTGCCGCCACCGCGCCAGCTCCCGGTCGTTGAGGGCGAAGGACCGCAGCTGGACCCCGCCCCACACCTCCTCGCCCGTGACCTGCCCCTCCACGGTGGCGCCCAGGCCGAGCGGGACGGCCACGAACTGCCGGACCGTGCCCGTGCCGGAGTTGATGCCGTCCAGCCAGGGCTGGCGGGGGAGCGCCACGTAGTTCTGCGGGCCGCGGGTAAGGCGGTCGCTCCAGGGGCGGCCCGAGACCGCACACACCTTGCCGACCCCCACCTGGAGCGCGGCCGGCTCCGAGGTGCCCGCGAAGCTCAGCCACATCGCCTCGCGCAGATACACCGGCAGCATCACACCGCCGCGCGCCCGCCACGTCTCGGGAACCCTGTCCCCGTAGTCCGCGACCCGCCGCACCGGGAACTCGCCGAGCCCCGGCGGCAGCGGATGCGTCCCGGTCTCCGGCAGGCGCAGGGTGCGGATGAACCGCACGGCGACCCCGCCCGGCAGCCGCAGTGTGTTCCCGTCGATCCGCACGGTCGTGTCGGCCATCGGCCCGCTCCTCGCGTCAGGCGCCGGCCCTTGCCGGCGTTCCCCTCAGGGGTCCTTTCCTGTGCCCGTCCGGGTCGCGCGGCCGGACGCACAGAGGGAAAGGGCCCCTCAGCGAGAACGCCCGCCGAACCCCGCGCGGTTCCGCCACATCTGTTCCGTGACGCCCAGCCGCTCCCGCAACCGCGTCAGACGGGGCATCCGGGCGCGCTGCTCGCGCGACACACGGTCCAGTTCCTCGAACAGGCGCCGGGTGCGGTGCTCGGTGTCGAGCTCGTCGAGGATGCGGTTGACCTCCGTCAGGACGGCTCCTGGAAGCTGCCAGTGCCCGGGTGCCCGTTCTGCCTCCTCGCGCAGCAGCAGGGCCAGCTTGTCGCGGGTGCCCGCCGCTGTGCGCAGTTCCGCGGCCAGACGCTCCTCCGCCGACTCGGCGCTCGTGCTGAGGTGGGTGGTCACCAGTACCGCGAAGCTCACCACGGCGTCGGCGATCTCGGACAGCAGCTGCTCCAGGGCGGCGCCCGTCTCGGCCTCGAACGGGGGCTCGGGTTCGCGCCCCTTGGCGAGGTCGGTGAGGGAGCGGGCGAGGACCCGCAGGACGACCGTGCAGATCTCCAGCGTGTCGAGGCCGGTGCGCAGCACGACCCGGTGCAGCACACTGTCCTGCACCCGCGGGTTGAGCCGCAGACTGTCCTCGGCCTGCCGGAGGGCCGCGTCCACCTCGACGATGTCGTGGTCCAGGCGGCGCGCCTCGTGCAGCTGCTTCTCCGCGCGCTCCACGGGCGTGCCGCCGGCGGCCTCCTCGCCCATGCGCAGCATCAGCTGCCGCAGTCGCCGGGCCAGGTCCCCGATCGACTCGCCCGCCTCCTCCACCCACACCGGTGGAGCCAGCAGCAGGTTGCAGGCGAGGCCGACGACCGCCCCGATCAGCGTCTCCACCACCCGGGCCCAGGCGGTGTCCCCGACGCTGGTGACGCCGAGGACGAGCATCGCGCTGATCGCGACCTCGGGTACGTACTCCTCCACCCGGACCAGCCGGCCCACGGCCAGCGAGGCCACCAGGAGCAGCGCCAGACTCCACCAGGTCAGGCCCACCAGCAGGCTGAAGGCGATGGCGAGGAGAACGCCGGTCACCACGGCGTTCACCCGCCGGAAGCCGTTGGTGAGCGTGGCGTACAGCGTCACCTGGACGACCAGAAGCGCCGTCAGGGGAGCGGTGAGGGGCGCCGCCTCCGGGCTCAGGCGCAGCGCGATGACGTAGGCGATCGTCGCGGCGGTCGCGGACCGCAGCGTCTGGACGACCACGGGATCACGGCGCTTCCTGACGATCCGCCCGGCCTGCGCCGTCCACTCGCGTACCTCTCGCATCCTCGGGCTGTTCCCTTTCCCCGGCGCATCGAACGCATCCGTCGAACACGTCCGTGAAGGACGCTCATGAAGGACGTTAGTGCGGGGGCAAACCACGGGCGACCGAGGGGCTCAGGCGTACACCTTGTCGAGGAAGGCGGCCAGATGGCCCGTGGTCCGCTCGATCTGCTCCTCCAGGGTGAGGCTCTCCTCGAACCGGGCCCCGCTCTCCAGTGCCTTCTTCCCGCGTACGTACAGGGAACAGGCGAGGTCGGTGCACATGTACGCCCCGACGGTGTTGCCCTCACGCCCGGCCGCCCCCGCCTTGCGGGCGGTCATCAGCGAGACGCCGCCCCGCGGGTGGGTCGTCAGGCACAGCGAACACATGCTGCGGTGCAGGAACCCGCGCTGCGCGGCTTGGAACCGCATCGCGACGCCGACGAGACGGCCTTCCCGCCCGGTCACCAGATAGCTCCGGTCGGGCGCCCCCGGATCACGCCACCCTAGGAAGTCGAGATCGTCCCAGGGCCGCGCGGCGAGGTCCCGGGGCACGGCCAGACGCTTGGCCTCGCCCTTCGAGCAGTTGATGAAGGAGGAGCGGATGTCCTGCTCGGTGAGCGGCTGCACGGGAGACTCCTGGGAAGCGGTCGTCGCGAAAACTAGGGTCCTGGGCTTATGGGCCAGGTCAGGTTAGACAGCCTCGGAGCAGCGGGCGACCGGATTTCCGTCAGGCCTCGTCACCCGGGACGCCCGGCGGCCACACCCCGGGGGCCAGCACCCCCAGGGCGTACGCCCTGGCCACCAGTTCCGTGCGGTTGGAGGCGCCCCAGCGGGACGACAGGCGGCGCAGATGGTAGGTCACCCCGTCCGCGGTGAGGGCCGTCTCCCGGGCTGCCCGGGCCGTGGTGGCGCCGGCGGCCAGAAGTGCCAGGATGCGGGCCTCCACCGGGGTGACCGGGGTCTGTGCAGCGGGTGCGGCGGGGG
>NZ_POUC01000629.1 GCF_002891435.1 Streptomyces cahuitamycinicus | reverse complement strand
TGGGTATAGGGGACAGGGTTAGGGCCCTCCACCCGTTCCTTGAAAAGAGAGCTCGAAGCCCGGGTCCCGAAGCTTAGGCCGTCTCGTCCTTGAGGTTCTCGACGAACGCGGCCCAGGCGGTGGCTCGGAACACGAGCTTCGGGCCGTGGGGGGTCTTGGAGTCGCGGACGGGGATGACATCAGGGAGTGCCTGGGTGACTTCCAGGCAGTTGTCGCCGGTGCCGCCGCTGTAACTGGACTTGTACCACTCAGGCGTGTTCCTCATGGCCGTAATCCTGCGCCATCGCCTCAAGGAGAGCCAGAGACTTCTCAGGCGGGAGTGCCGAAGCCGTGAGGAACTCGAAGTAGAGCCTGTAACGCGCGACGGTGGCGGGGTCGTCTTCCAGCTGTCCGGTGTCGACCCCTTCGAGGTACGCCAGCGGAGGGGCGCCGTCGAAGTCCATCACCCTGACGCACCCCTGCATCCCCGGATGGGCTCCTGCGTCGAACGGCAGCACCTGAACGATGACGCGGTTCCGGCGGATCAAGCCGATGAGGTGGCGCAGAGCCCCCGTCATCACCTCTGGCCCGCCCGTCACGCGGCGCAGGGCGGCCTCGTCAATCACCGTCCACAACAGAGGCTTTGTTGGGTCCCCGAGGATCCGCGCCCTCTCCATGCGACCGGCCACCAGCGCTTCGATGGCCTCCTCTGCCGCTGAGGGCTGGTAGGCGCGGCTGACGGCTCGTGCGTAAGCGGGTGTCTGGAGCAATCCGGGGATCAGCATCGAGGTGTACTCCCTGATGGCCGTGGCCTCCGTCTCCGCCTCCACCGCCTCCGCAAAGTGCTCCGGATACTTCGACTTCGCCGCCGCCGCACAGTTCCGCTGGAAGAAGTCCTCCGTCCCCAGCACCTCGTCCAGCAACCGCGCGTACTCCCGCTGCAACCTCCGAGTCCCCGCCTCCAGCTGCCCGATGAACGACCCGCTCACGAACAGCCGCTGTCCCAGTTCCTCCTGGCTGAGGCCCGCCTTCTCGCGGGCGTGGCGTAGTTCGGCGCCGAGGAGAGCCCGAGGGGAGGAGGACGGGTCGAGGTCCCTGGATCCGGGCATGGGCGACTCCCTGTCGTACAGATCGGGTTGTTGGACCGCCGTATCTGGCCAGATTAGGGACGCGTCGGACACGCTGTGTGGTGAATCGCAAACTCAGCGTGGAGGTAGGAAACGTGCGCTCGACCGAAGAGATCGTGGAGTCGTTGCGGGACGCGCTCGGGGGAGTCGGGGTCGTGCTGCCGTCGCTGGGCGTCGACCCGGTGACCGGCGCGGGCGATGAGCCGTTCGCCCTGGTCGATCTGGGGCGCTGCAACGTACGGACGGCCGAGCACCTGACGGACGTACTGCGCTCGCTGCCCATGGGAGAGACGCTGCGGGCTCGCGTGAGGCAGGTCAACCGGGAGCCGAAGTCACGGTGAACCAGCCGAGTACGTTGCCCGGTTCCAGTGCGTCGAGGCCGGTCGGCGCCGCCGTGGCCGGTGAGTCAGCCGGACGCCGTCAGGGCCGCTCGCAAGTGCCCGTCGGACTCCGCCAGGAGTCTGGCCGCCGTCGGGCCGTCGACGTCGGCCAGGAGGGCGAGGATCGCGTTCTTGACCTCGCCGTCCGTGGCGGTCAGGGCCCGCTCGATGTCCCCCTCGGCGGCGCCCGTGGCCAGGGCGACGATGCGGTGGGACCGGGCGCGGAGCTTGTCGTTCGACGCGCGGACGTCGACCATCAGGTTCCCGTAGGTCTTGCCCAGCCGGATCATCGTGATCGTCGAGAGCATGTTGAGGACCAGCTTCTGCGCGGTGCCGGACTTCAGGCGGGTGGAGCCGGTGAGCAGCTCGGGGCCCACGACGATCTCGATGCCGTGGTCGGCGGCGGCCGCGAGCGGGCTGCCCGGGTTGCAGGCGAGGCCGATGGTGAGGGAGCGGCGGGCACGGGCGTGTTCGACCGCGCCGACGGCGTAAGGGGTGCGGCCGGAGGCGGAGATGCCGACCACCGTGTCGTCGGGGGTCAGGGCGAGGCCCTTCAGGTCCGCCTCGGCCAGTTCCCGGGAGTCCTCCGCGCCCTCCACCGAGGTGACCACGGCGTCCCGGCCGCCCGCGATCAGGCCGACGACCCGCGAGGGGTCGGTGTTGAACGTGGGCGGGCACTCGGAGGCGTCCAGGACGCCCATCCGGCCCGCCGTGCCCGCACCCGCGTAGACCAGGCGGCCGCCCCGGGCCATCCGCTCCGCGACGGCGTCGATCGCGGCGGCGATCTGCGGCAGCCGGGCCGCGACCGCCCCGGCGACGGTGGCGTCCTCGCCGTTCATCAGCCGGGCGATGTCGAGGGTGGGCAGCCGGTCGATGTCCGCGAGTTCCGGCCGGAAGGCCTCGGTGGTCAGGGACTCCAACTCGACTCTGAGGTCACGGGGGCTGGAGGTGGAGGTCATGGACGGCTCTTTCCGTGTCTTTCCGGTGCTGGGAGGGGCGGCTGCCTCAGGGCCGATGCCGGTGGGCCAGCGCCTCGTACGAAGCCGACAGCGCCGGCGCCGCCGTCTCGTACGTCCGCTGCGCCACCCCCACGAACAGGCAGTCCACCACGAGGAGCTGGCCGGTCCGGGACGACATCGCCGCCGGACGCAGCTCGCTCTCGCGTGCGGTGGACGTCGTGAGGACATGATCGGCGTACTGCGTGACCGGGCCGTTCGGGCGGCCGGTGATCGCCACCGTCGTCGCGCCGCGCTCGAAGGCGACCCGCAGCGGCTCGATGACGTCCCCCGTCGCCCCGGAGTGCGTGACGGCGATCGCGACGTCGCCCGCGCGCAGTTGCACGGCGTTGGTGACGGCGAGGTGCGGGTCGCTGTGGGCGTGGGCTATCAGCCCTATGCGCAGCAGCTTCTGCGTGAGGTCCTGGGCGACCAGGCCGGACGCCCCGACGCCGTACACGTCGGTGCGGCGGGCCGTGTTCAGCGCGGTGACGGCCGCGCCCAGTTGGACGGTGTCGAGCCCGGCGGCGGTGTCGGCGAGGGTCTGCTGTTCGTCGTAGGCGAGCTTGGCGACCACGTCGGCGATCGGGTCGTCCACCGCGATGTCCGTCGTGATGGCCGGGGCGCGGCCCGACTGCTGCTGCGCGGCGAGGCCGGCGAGCGCCAGGCGCAGGTCCCGGTAACCCGGATAGCCCAGCAGACGGGCGGTGCGTACGACGGTCGCCTCGCTGGTGCCGGTGAGTTCGGCGAGGCCGGTGACCGTGAGGGCCGCGCAGCCGGCCGGGTCGCCGGCGACGGCCTCGGCGACGCGCCGCATGGAGCGGGTCATCGACGGGCCCAGCGTGCGGACCTTGGCCGCGAGGGCGGCGGGGGCGGGCGGGGTGCTCG
>NZ_POUC01000628.1 GCF_002891435.1 Streptomyces cahuitamycinicus | reverse complement strand
CCACCGAGCCGTCCACGGCGCCGCTCCCGGGGCTGGGGCGGGCCGTGGACGGCTCGGTGGTGCCTACTTGGGCTCGCGGGCCTTGAGGTACTCAGGGGCGTTCCGCACGGCAACCTGCGCCATGTACCGCACCTGTCGGATGCCGACGACGGCGGCCATGTTCGCGATCACCTTGTCGTCGAAGATGGCGAGCTCCGGCCAATGCGCCTTGGCGTTGGCGATCTGCTCGGGGGTGACGTCCACGCGCCACGACGCCGGCGCAGCGCTGCCAAGGCCGCGGTGCGTGGACATCACCTCGTCGATCTTGGCGAAGTCCTCCACGATCTTCGCGGCGATGTCGTCGCGCTCCTCCAGGAGCTGGACGTCGAAGGCGAAGCCCTTGCCCCTCCGCTCGTCCGAGGTGTGCTGGGCGAGGCTGGTCTTCCAGTCGGCGGTGTTCGTGCGCAGGTTCGCGAGGGCCTCGTCGAGGTTCGGCTTCTGGTACACGGTGTGTCCCTTCGTTCGGGTCGGTGGCGGAGTGCTCACCCCGCCGCGTTGGGGCCCGGGGCGCCCGTGGTGGACGCCCCGGAAGTCTGGTGGATCAGGCGGTCAGCGTGAGGAGCTGCCGGTGATCGGGGAGGGAGTTCAGGAGACGGTTCCGCCACGCCAGGGCGTACCGCGGGCAGTTCCCGCAGTGCTTGTGCGTGCACCCGGGCATCGGGGCCCGCTTGGTGGCGTTCAGCGACCAGGCGAGGGAGTCCGAGGAGTAGAGCAGGTGGGCGGCCTCACGGAGACCCGTCACCTTGAAACCGAAGCCATGAAGGCGGATGCCCATGGACCACAGGGTCTCGATGATGCGTACGGCTTCGTCCGTGGCCTGCCGACGGCAAACGGAGCCGATGCCGACGACCGGCTCATACGTGAGGTCGATACCGGCCCGCTCGTACAGGTCAACGCACCGGAGGTAGTCATCGAGGGTGAAGCCCTGGAGCACGGGCATCCACGGCAGATCCGCGTCCAGCGTCATCAGGTTCAGGAAGCTCGCCACGGTCTTGTACTGGTGGCGCTCCACCGTGAGACCGGTCTTCGCCAGGATCTCGTCCTCGCACATCCAGTCCTGAATCGCGCAGACGTCCATCATGCCGACCTCGTCGTAGTACCGCCGCGCGGCCGCGGCGTACTTGTACGGGCTGACGGTCCACTGGCCGTACTTCGACAGCTCCGTGAAACCGCCGGAGTCCAGCATCCACGGGGTGACGGCGCGCGGCAGGGTCTTGCGGCCGGAGAGACGGTGGTTCGCGACGCACAGGGGAACGCAGTCCTCGCCGAACTCCGGCCGGGCGAGCCACGACGGCTGATGCGTGCCCAGGTAGGTCACGCGGTCGACGTCGTCGTACGAACGGCGACCGGGGTTCTTCGGGGCGGCCGGTCGCATGGCTGCACTGTTCTCGGTGGACGCCGGAAGGTCGAAGAGGACGGCAGAAGACACGCGGTTTCCTTCGTTCGGGACTCGTCGGCGGTGCTCTCCGCCAACACTCAGAATAGTACAGCAATGAGACATCCGGGGAAGGGGAGCCCACGAAATGCGGGGACCGCCCGACTGGAGCGGCGGGTCAGCTCGGGTGAAGCTCGGCGGCCGGCGCCTCCGTCTCCCGGTAGTCCAGCCCGTTGGTTTGCAAGGGGTGCACGATCACCATGCCGTCCGAGAACGGCCAACTGTTGACCTGCACAAGCTCATCCGGCCGCCCCTCCCGCCTCCAAACGGCCCGGGAGCGATAGGGCAGGCGAGCAGCGGACGTGGGAGCTGTCAGTGGCATCCCGACCAGCTTCCGGCCGCGGGTGGTGATGTACGGGTAGGCGTCCGTCCGCCAGTGGTCGGCGGCCTCCGCGATCCGGCCGTCACAGTTCTGGAAGATCACCAGTCCGTCACGGCTCAGCCCCTGGCCGTCGTAGTGGCTCAGCCCGTATACCGCGCCCGTCTCCGGGTTCGCACGCCGCAGGTGCCGGTAGCGGTCGATCGGGATGAGCGCTGCACGCCCCTCGGGGGTGAGGAACCGGCTGCCGGTCTCCTCGTCGGTGCGCGCCCACGCCTCCGGTATCGACCCCAGCACGCGCGCGGACACCACACCGTCAGGCAGGCGCCCACCGGCGTCGACGCCGGCGAGCAGGGCCTTCCGCTGGCCCTTCGTCATCTTCGTGATGGCGTAGCTGTAGAGCAGGTGGGCGCCGGACATGGTTCGTTTCTCCCTCGAAGGATCAGGTGCAGGTCGGCAGGGTGCGGGGTCAGGCGGCCAGGCCGTACAGCACGGCCTGACGGTTGCGGTACTTGGCGGTCATGGCCCGCCCGACGTGCGCGGCCATCGCGGTGCCCACCGGTGGCCGCGCTGCGGGCCCCTCCGTCGCTTCCAGAGCTGCCGCGCGCCGGATGATCTCCTGCATCGACAGGCCCTTTTTGAAGTCGGCCCCGACCTTGACTTCGGTCTTGGCGTACGCCGCAGCGAGCTTCGGCACGCGCCGCGCGCCGTTCACCAAGTCGTTGTTGCAGCCGAGGACACAGAACACACAGCTCAGGCGCCGGTTTCCCCAGTCGTATGCCGGGTGGTACGGCAGGCGGGAACGGGCGATCTCGCGCCACACCTTCCGGTCGCTCCAGGCGTGGATGGGCCGCCATGTGGTGACGTGCCGCTTGCCGTTGCTCGCCCCGAGGTCGATCTCCACCTCGGCGAGCTTCGCCCGCTGGTCGCTCTCTGCGGCACGCTGCCCGATGCACGCCAGGATGCGCACGGGACGGCCCAGGTGCGCGAGTTCCGCGGTGAGCCGCGTGTAGAGGGTCCGGATCGGCCCCCGCTTTTCACCACTCGTGCACCAGCGTGCTGCACTCGACGGCCAGGCCGGCGCGACCTTCGCCTGCGTCGGGTCCTCGCCCCGCTCGAGGGCCTCCTTCTCCGCCTTGGCCTTGAGCTTGCCGTAGCGGATCTCGACGCGGTCAAGGAAATCGACGCCGGACGTCACCACCTCGAACCGGCGGACCCCGGACAGACGCGCTTGCAGCTCGGCGAGTTCGCGCGTCCCTTCCCACTCGGCCCGGCCGAGGTCCGCGTGGACGACGACGACCTTGTGCAGCATCCCGAGAGCCTTCGCGCGCCGGACGACGTACGAGAGCATCGCCTGCGAGTCCTTCCCGCCCGAGCTGGAGACGACTATCCAGTCCGCGTCCCGGATCAGCTCGTCGGGGATGGTCGTCGACGGCGTGAGCGGCACGGACGCGTGCACCTTGCGCGGGCGGCGCGCCTTCTTCGCCGGGGCGGCCTTGGAAGCGCTCAGGGGCGCCGTCTGGATGGCGGGGAGGTCGAAGAGGGTCGCGGTCTGCATGGCGGGCGTCCTGGGGGCGTGAGG
>NZ_POUC01000627.1 GCF_002891435.1 Streptomyces cahuitamycinicus | reverse complement strand
GCGTTGAAGAGGGCCACGGAGGATATGAGCGCGGTGGCGGCCGCGGCCACGCTCAGCCGTCGACGCGCGTAGAACCTGGGCATGCGAACTCCCTGGGCAGAGGGGGGTGTGGCGTGCGAGCGAGGGGAATGCTCGCGGTGCCGTGTTGCGCACAGGTGTGCGCCCGGTGAGAAGCTAGTGACACGTGCATGACATGACAAGGTTCAGGCGCAAAGTCTTCACACCCGGGGCGTCGCGTACGATGGACGGCGCAGAAGGGGAGTAGCTCTTCGCCGGACCGTCGACATACTGCTCAGCCCGCCTGAGCCGGCGCCCGGAGGCCGGTCCTTTCCTGGACCTGCCAGCGAGACCTTCGGCAAAGCAGTGCACATCCACGTCCCCCGGCGCGGATGCCGTGTGTGCTGCCGTGCCGAGGTGTCATGAGCGAAAGTCCAGCACTCTCGGTGGGGCAGCCCCGACCGATTGAGGAACCCTTGATCAGCCTGACCGTGACGGCCGTCGTCTTCGGCGTCGTCTTCCTCGCGGAACTGCCGGACAAGACCGCCCTCGCGGGCCTCGTCCTCGGCACCCGCTACCGCGCCTCCTACGTCTTCGCGGGGGTCGCCGCAGCCTTCGCGCTGCACGTCGCGCTCGCCGTCGCCGCCGGCAGTGTGCTGACGCTGCTGCCGCAGCAGATCGTGCAGGCCCTCACGGGCGTGCTGTTCCTCGGCGGAGCCGCGGTGCTGCTGCTGAGGAAGGGCGAGGACGAGGAGGAGGTCCGCAAGCCGGAGAACCAGTCCTTCTGGAAGGTCTCGGGCGCCGGCTTCATGCTCATCCTGGTCGCCGAGTTCGGTGATCTGACCCAGATCATGACCGCGAACCTGGCCGCCCGCTACGACGACCCGCTCTCCGTCGGACTGGGTGCGGTGCTCGCCCTGTGGGCCGTGGCCGGGCTGGGCATCGTCGGCGGCAAGGCGCTGATGAAGAAGGTGCCGCTGCGGCTGATCACGCAGGTCGCGGCGCTGGTCATGCTGGCGCTCGGTTTGTGGAGCCTCTGGGAGGCCGTGACCGGCTGAGCCTGGCGAGGCGAACAGTGGATGAACGTCCGGCGGGGGCCCCTGGCGCGAAGGCCGCCTTGTTTTGTACCGTGGGGAAACAAAGTGGCCTCCGCCCGTTTTCCCTGACCGGCGGGCGGGGCCGCCTTGTTCCCCGGGGCGTGCCGGTGCCGATCCGTCGTCCGCCCCTCTCCCGCGCTGGAACGCGCCCCGAGCCTTGGAGCTGCCGATGACGGCCACCGCCGTGCTCACCGCCCGCGCCCTCCTGCTGGACATGGACGGCACCCTCGTCAACTCGGACGCCTCGGTCGAACGCGTCTGGCGGCGCTGGGCCGAGCGTCACGGGCTCGACGGGGACGAGGTCATGAAGGTCGTCCACGGCCGGCAGGGTTACGCCTCCATGGCGCTGCTGCTGCCCGAGCGGCCGATGGAGCAGAACCACGCCGACAACGCCCGGATGCTCGCCGAGGAGACGGCCGACACCGACGGCGTCGTCGCGATCCCCGGGGCACCGGAGTTCCTGGCCTCGCTGCGGGGACTGCCGCACGCGCTGGTGACGTCCGCCGATGTGCCGCTCTCGACGGCCCGGATGGCCGCGGCCGGTCTGGAGCAGCCCGGGGTGCGGGTGACCGCGGAGTCCGTCGGGGCGAGCAAGCCCGACCCCGAGGGCTTCCTGAAGGGCGCCGCCGAGCTGGGGATCGCCCCTGCGGACTGTGTGGTGTTCGAGGACTCCGGTGCCGGGATAGCGGCCGGGCGCGCCGCCGGGATGACGGTCGTCGGGATCGGTCCCCGGGCCGCGGCCCACGAGCCGGACGTCGTGGTGGAGGACCTCACGAAGGTGCGTGTGGAGGCCGGTGCGGACGGGACGATCCGGTTGCGCATCGGGTGATCCAGCTGTGCGTCGGGTGATCCGGCTGTGCGTCGGGTGATCCGGCCGCTCGGGACGCTTGAGCGGTGATGGCGCGTCACCTGGGCGGCGCCGGGGCGCGCGTCACCTGGGCGGCGTAGGTGCGCGCGTCACGTGGTCGGCGCCGGGGCGCGCGTCACGCGCTCGGCGATGACACGCGCGCACGCCAGGGACTCGGTGTGCGTCGTGTCCACCTCCACGTCGTAGCCCAAACCCTCGTGCACGATCCGCGCCTGTGACGCGGCCATGCCCTTGACCCGGTTCCCCCGGGCGATCTCGCGACCCGCGGCGACCTCGGCGTCACACCGGACGCCGACCCACAGCACGGCGAGTCCGTCGAGAGCCTTCTCCCACCGCTGCCGGGACGCCGGGCCGCCCAGGAAGACGTCGTCGACGATGATCCCGGCGCCGGCGCGGGCCATGGCGGCGATGCCCTCGGTCCAGGCCGCGTCCAGAGCCCGGAACTCCGCGCCGACACTCACGCCGCCGTCCGCCGCGAAGGTGATCCCGCCCTCCGAGCCCTGCAGCTTCGCGGGCAGCGCCTCGACGAACGAGTCGACGCCGAAGGCCAGCCACGGACCGGGCAGGACCTCTTGCAGGCACCGGACGATCCCCGACTTGCCCGAGCTCGAACCGCCGTTGAGAACGATCACCTGAGTAGTCACGGCGTCACGATAGGGCGGCCGGGCCGGTCACGGCTCCTGGGTTTCCGACTCCAGCTTCGCCCGGGTCTCCCGGTCGTAGACGCCGAGGTCGTCGGCCTGGATGCCGCGAGACCACTGGTAGGTGCGGACCGCTTCCGCCAGCCGGTCGTCGAAGCTGCCGTCGGTGTCGTCGTCGTACAGATACAACTGCCGGAGACGGAGCTGGAGTTCGGTGACCTCCGGGCCGCTGTCGCCGAGGCGCAGGACGGCCGGGCCCTTGTTCTGGCGGGAGTTGTCCGGAGGTGCCTGCCCGGGGCCGGTCGCCGATGCCGACGGCTGCGATGGCGATGGGGAGGGCGACTGCGACGGGCTCGCCGAGGCGCTCGGTCCGGACGGTGACGGTGAGGCGGACGGGCTCGCGGTGCGGGACGGCGACGGCCGCGGCGCGGCCGGGGCCGGCGGCGCCGCGGAAGCGCTGCCCTTCGGGGGCGTGGACGCGGCGCTGCTCGGGGCGTCCGGCACGCTCGCGCGGATGTCGTCCGGCAGTGCGGTGTCCCGGGACGGGCTCTCGTAGGAGAACAGCCCACTCGCGTACCCGGCCGCCGCGACGACGGCGACACAGGCACCGGCGGCGGCGAGGAGCAGGGTGCTGCGCCGACGCGGCCGGCGCCTGCCCGACCGGCCGCCTGCCGGCGCCCCCAGGGGTGTCGCCACGGTGCCGTCGAACATCCGCAGGTCGGTGACGCTCGGCTCGGTCGGGGCGGGGGCCAGGGGAGTCGGAAGCGCCGAGGTGGCGG
>NZ_POUC01000626.1 GCF_002891435.1 Streptomyces cahuitamycinicus | reverse complement strand
GGCCGGCGGGCGCGGGGCGGCCGGACGGGCCGCCTGCGCGGGAGAGGGGGCGCCCGGCTTCGCCGGGGCAGCCTTGCGGGCAGGGGCGGACTTGCCGCCTCCGCTGCCCTGCTGGAGGGCGTCCGTCAGTTTGCGTACAACAGGCGCTTCGATCGTCGAAGACGCCGAACGGACGAATTCACCGAGTTCCTGGAGCTTGGCCATGACGACCTTGCTCTCGACGCCGAACTCCTTGGCGAGTTCGTAGACCCGGACCTTAGCCACTTCGCTCCTTTGAGGTCCGGGTTGCGTCCGGACCGTCGCTAGTTCATGGGCGTACTCATCGCGTACTCATCGAGTGCTCATCGCAATCTCGACCTGCTTTCGACTCGCGAGGTACCTAGCCGCACGGGGTTCCGTACGGCACGTCTTACCGTGTTGCCTGCTCGGCAACTGTCGTCTGCTCGACGTATCGGCGCAACGCCTTTGTGTCGAGCGGTCCCGGGACGCGCAGTGCCCTCGGGAACGCACGGCGGCGTACCGCCTGGTCGAGACAGACCGGTGCGGGGTGTACGTACGCACCCCGGCCGGGCAGCGTACCGCGTGGATCAGGGACGCATGTGTCCTTGATCGCTACGATCCGCAGCAGTTCGGCCTTGGTCGCTCGCTCCCGACACCCCACACAAGTGCGTTCAGGGCATGCGCGGGCGCGCGTCCGGCCAGACACTGCTAAGTCTACCTCCCCGTACACCCCTCACCCCTTTTGGGGCAGGGATCGAACAGTTGGCGCGCGTGAACCTGTCGTGATCTGAACGGCGCGCGGCTTGGATCTATTCCTCGGAGCTGTTCCCGGCGGGCTCCGTGTCCGGTCGGATGTCGATCCGCCAGCCGGTCAGCCGGGCCGCGAGGCGGGCGTTCTGCCCTTCCTTGCCGATGGCCAGCGACAGCTGGTAATCGGGCACGGTCACCCGGGCCGACCGGGTCGCCATGTCCACGATCTCCACCTTGGAGACCCGGGCCGGGGACAGCGCGTTCGCCACCATGTCGCCCGGGTCCTCCGACCAGTCGACGATGTCGATCTTCTCACCGTTGAGCTCGCCCATGACGTTGCGCACGCGGCCGCCCATGGGGCCGATGCAGGCGCCCTTGGCGTTCAGGCCGGAGCGGGTGGACCGTACGGCGATCTTCGTGCGGTGGCCGGCCTCACGGGCGATCGCGGCGATCTCCACCGATCCGTCGGCGATCTCCGGCACCTCCAGGGCGAAGAGCTTCTTCACCAGGTTGGGGTGCGTGCGCGACAGCGTCACGGACGGGCCGCGGACGCCCTTGGCGACTCGGACGACGTAGCTGCGCAGCCGCATGCCGTGCTGGTAGGTCTCCCCCGGCACCTGCTCCTGCACGGGCAGGATGGCCTCCAGCTTGCCGATGTCGACGAGCACGTTCTTCGGGTCGCGGCCCTGCTGGACCACGCCGGTGACGATGTCGCCCTCGCGGCCTGCGTACTCACCGAGCGTCGCGTCGTCCTCGGCGTCGCGCAGGCGCTGCAGGATGACCTGCTTGGCCGTGGTGGCGGCGATACGGCCGAAACCGGACGGGGTGTCGTCGAACTCGCGGGGCTCCTGGCCCTCCTCGAGGTCGTCGGGGTCCTCCTTCGCCCACACGGTCACATGGCCGGTCTCCCGGTTGAGCTCCACGCGCGCGTGGCGGCGGCTTCCCTCGGTGCGGTGGTAGGCGATGAGGAGGGCCGACTCGATCGCCTCGACCAGCAGGGGGAAGGAGATCTCCTTCTCCCGAACCAAGCCCCGCAGGGCACTCATGTCGATGTCCACGGCTACGCCTCCTCTTCCTTCTTGTCCTTGCGGCTGAATTCGACCTGGACCCGCGCCCGGACGATGTCGTCGAAGGCGAGTCTGCGCGCGGTGGGCTTGCGGCCCTTCACCCCGGGCACCTCGGTGTCGACACCCTCGTCGTCGACCTTCAGGATCCTGGCGACCAGCTCGCCGCCCTCGGCCAGCTGGAACTTCACCAGCCGCTCCGTGGCGCGGACGTAGTGCCGGTGTTCCGTGAGGGGGCGCTCCGCCCCCGGGGTGCCGACCTCGAGGGTGTACTCGCCCTCGCCCATCGCGTCCGTCTCGTCGAGCTTCGCCGAGAGCACGCGGCTCACATCGGCGATCTGGTCCAGGTCGGCGCCCGTGTCCGAGTCGACGACGACGCGCAGCACACGCTTGCGTCCGACGGAGTCCACTTCGATCTCTTCGAGGTCCAGGCCCTGAGAGGTGACGAGCGGCTCCAGCAGTCCTCGCAGCCTCTCGCTCTGGGTGGTGCTCATCCGGGTGACTCCTCGGCCGCGTGTGCTGTTGTGGGATGGGTCGCGTGTCTGATCAAAGGGTATCCGGTCGCGGGGTGTGTTGCCGTCCACCCGGTCACGAACGGTGCCGCTGAGTGATGCGGGGCGGGGGCCCGGGTACCGTGATCACGGGCGTGCAGCCCTCGCAGTCCCTTCTTTCTCGAATGTTTCTCGAAACGAGCCCCGAGGACGTCTGACGTGCCGTTCCCCTCATCGCCGCCCGCCCGCTCGGGGCCGCGCAGAAGGAGCCTGCTCGCCGTCGCCCCGGCGGCCCTCGCCCTGACGGGCTGCACCGGCGGGGATTCCGGCGGCCCGGCCGGGGAGGGCCGGCCTGCCGCCGACCGGGCACGCGCGCGTGCGGCCCGGGACAGCGAGGCCCTCGTGGAGCGCTACGACGCGGTGATCGCCGCCCGGCCAGGGCTCGCGGGCCGGCTGCGGCCGCTGCGCGAGGAGACCGTACGGCACGCGCGGGCCCTCGGCGGTGGCCGGAAGGCATCGCCCTCGGCGTCCCCTTCGGCATCGGCGTCCTCCTCGGCCACGCCCTCGGCGTCCGCGGCCGTGCCGGGCAACGACAAGGACGCCCTCGCCGGGCTCGCCGCGGCGGAGAAGGAGCTCGCCGACCGTCGGGCCAGGGTGTTGGGCGGAGTGCCGGGTGAGCTGGCGCGACTGCTGGCGTCGGTGGCGGCGGCCGGGGCGGCGCACGTGTATCTGCTGACGGAGGGAGACGCGTGAGCGAGGAGAAGGACCGGGAGCTGCGGGCCCTGCAGGCCGCGCTGGCGGCCGAGCACGCGGCGGTGTACGGCTACGGCGTCGTCGGCGGGAGGATCGGTGACGGGCGGCGCGCCGAGGCGGTCACGGCGCACGACGCGCACCGGGCACGCCGGGATGCGCTGGTGCGTGAGGTGAAGGACCTGGGGGGCCGGCCGGTGGCCGCGTCCGCCGGGTACGCGCTGCCCTTCCAGGTTCCCGACTCGGCGGCGGCCGTGCGGCTCGCCGCCGAGCTGGAGGACCTGTCTCTTATACCCATCTGACGCTGCCGACGAACCCGAGGGTGTGATT
>NZ_POUC01000625.1 GCF_002891435.1 Streptomyces cahuitamycinicus | reverse complement strand
GGCGGGTGTTGCGCGGCCCACTCCACGAGGGCAGCCGGGCGGCAGTGCCGCCGTCGGTGGCAATCCGGGCCGGTCGGTCTGACGGTGACGGAGCGTCGCTGCCCCTGCTCCGCGGCCAGCCGGCCAGCCGGAAGGCAGAGGCGGAGCTCCCCGCCGTCGGCGGCACCTGGCCGGTC
This sequence comes from Streptomyces cahuitamycinicus, assembly GCF_002891435.1. Lineage (GTDB taxonomy): Bacteria > Actinomycetota > Actinomycetes > Streptomycetales > Streptomycetaceae > Streptomyces > Streptomyces cahuitamycinicus. The sequence goes on along the minus strand of NZ_POUC01000625.1, from coordinate 3,218 downwards.
GGCCGAATCGTGACGGTCGTGGGCATTTGGCGCTACACCGGTCCCCGCCGGAGGCAGCCGGCCCCGGTAGGCCGGACGGTGGCGCCCGGCCGGTAAGCCCGGCCGGCCGCCCCAGCGCGTCAGCCTGCGGAGGACTGCTTCAGTACCTCCGCCGGCAGTGCGCCGCCCGCACCGATCACCTCGATGCCGAGCAGCCGCCCCGACGCGTCCACGTCGAGGAACACCTCCGCGTCCGCCCCGACCCCGTCGACGGGGATCTGCCGGACGGCGGCGCCGTCCGCGATGTGCGCGACGAGGGAGACATACGCGGTGTCGTTCTCGCGGTCGTACTCGATGTGCATGCTTCGCCTCTCGGGAACGGGCTCAGTTGCGGCCGACGGACACGACGTTGCCGGCCTTGTTGATCACGACCCAGATCTTGCCGGTGGTGTACTTCCACGTGCCCGGCGACTTGCCCTTGGTCTTCTTGCCGGTCTTCACCGTACGCGCGACCATCTCCTGGCTGATGCCGCGCTGGGCCATGCGCTGGGCCGCGTGCTTGGAGATGCTCTTGACGCCCTGGGAGAGCAGCAGCCGCCCGGCGACGATCGCGATCGGGATGAACCACGCCGGGTCCGCCACCACCGGGAAGGCCGTGCCCGGCCCCGGCCGCACGGTCTGCACGAGGGCGCCGCCCTCGACGCGGTACTCGGTCGGCACGGCCTCGCCGCGCGCGTCCTTCGCCCACGGCGCGTCGAACGTGCCGAGGTACTCCTCGCCGCGGGTGACCAGGACGGAACCGTCCTGAAGGGTCTCGGTGGCCGCGTCCGCCGGCAGGCCGAGCGGGAACCGGAACTCGGTCGGGGCGTCCGCGTCCTTGAGCGTGATCAGGGCGCGCACACCGTCCCGGTTGGGCTGCACGGCCAGGTCGACGTCCTCGCCCGCGCCCGGGTAGACGACCGTGCCGCTGGCGCTGGTCGTGGCCTGCGCGTCGGCGCTGCCGGGCAGGGTCAGGCGCAGCACGTCGGAGCCGTAGGCGAACTCCACGGCGCCGTCGGCGGTGGCCGGCGCGGTGATGCGCGCGGCGGATGCCTCGGTGCCGACCTCCGCGCGGGTGGCTCCGCCGGCGACGGGCGTGCCGGGGACGAGGTCGGACGTCCCGGTGACGCGCTCGACCGTCTCGGCCGCCTGGACGGCCAGGGACGGGCGGGACCCGTCGTCGCCGGTCCCGGCGTGCGCCCCCGCGGCGGTCAGCAGCACCGCTCCGGCGGTGCAGCACGCCACCAGGATGCGGGCGTGGGTGCGTCGGCGTCGGGCGGGGCGGTCCTGAGTGTGGTGCATGTACGTCCTTGCATGGTGCTGACGGCCCGTTGGACGGGCCCGTGATGATCGGCGTCCCGACGGATCGTGGCAGCGCGGCACCGGCCGGCGGCATCCGCCCGAGGGCGGGAACCGACCCCGCCGACCGGCGGGGTTCGGGCGGCCGTGTGGCAGGTGGCACACGGCGCCGGTGCAACGCCGGACGGGCGAGAGCCGTCGTATCGAACGGTGATCGCGCTGCGTGGGGGGACGGAAGTGATACGAGTCGCGGTGGTGGACGACGAGCCAGTGGTACGCACCGGACTACGCGTGATCCTCGGTTCGGCGCAGGACATCACCGTCGTCGCCGACTGCGCGGGCGTGGGCGCGGTGGAGGCCGTGCGCGACGGGCGGGTGGACGTCCTGCTGCTCGACATCCGGATGCCGGTCGTGGACGGCCCGGCCGTGCTGCGGCAGGTCGCCGCCCTCCCGCGGCCCCCGGCGGTGGCGATGCTGACCACCTTCGACGCCCGTGAGCACGTGGACGAGGCGCTGCGTCTGGGAGCCGCCGGGTTCCTGATGAAGAACACCGCGCCGGAGCAACTGATCGACGCCGTACGGGCACTGGCAGCAGGCCGTCGGGTGCTGGCGCCCGAGGCGGTGGGGCAGGTGATCGACGGTTACCTGCTCTCCGGTCGTGACGAGGACGCCGTACGGCGGGTGCGGGCGCTCACCGACCGCGAGCGGCAGGTGCTCGCCCTGGTGGGAGCCGGGCTCAGCAACCGGGCCATCGCGGGTCGGCTGCACCTGGCGCACGGCACGGTCAAGGACCATGTGAGCGCCGTGCTGGCGAAGCTGGGCGGGCTCAACCGGGTGCAGGCGGCGGTGGTCGCGGACCGCGCGAACATGGTCGGCACCGGACCGGGGCGGCGGTGAGCGGGGTGCCGGTGCCGGGGGCGCCTTCAGCCGGGGAACGGGACGGCGGGCCCCCGGCCCCCGGTGCCGTACGGCGTATCGCCTCCGGGGCGCTTCCGGTGCTGGTCGCCCTGGTCGACGGACTGGTGGTCAACGGCCTCACCTCCGGGCACGGGACGTGGCTGGCGCTGGTCGCGGCCGGCGCGCTTCTGCTGCGGCGCCGGGCCCCCGAGGCGGCCGTGCTCGCCGGCCTGCCGGGGCTGTACCTCGGGCACATCGCCTTCGCCCCGCTGATCGCGCTCTACTGCGTCGCCGTCCGCCGCGGGCACGTCCTCGTCGGCGTGGCGGGCGCGGCGGCGGTCGCGGTTGCGTGGTTCCTGCCCCACCCGGCGGCCGGCGTCTCCTCCCTCGCCCTCGACCGGGAGACCGCGCTGCTGGCCCTGGACTGCTGCGGGGTGGCGGCGGGCGTCGTCGTCCTCGGCCGGTCGGTCCGGTCGCGCCAGGAGCGCCTGCGGGCGGCCACGGCCCGGCGGGCCTGGGAGAACCAGGTCCTGACCGAGCGGGTGCTGGCCACCGAACGCAACCGGCTGGCCCGGGAGATGCACGACGTCGTCGCCCACAAGGTGAGCCTGATCAGCCTCCAGGCCGGTGCGCTTCAGGTGGGCCGGCCCGGGGACGCGGACGTGCGGGCGACGGCCCGCACGATCCACGAACTGTCGGCCCAGACCCTCACCGAACTGCGCCACCTCGTGGGGGTGTTGCGCACGCCGGGAGACCCCGGCGCGCAGGGCGCCCCGGGGGCCGGACTCGCCGGCCTCACGGACCTGGTCCGCGGCAGCGGCCTCACGGTGGACCTCGACGTGTCGATCCCCCCGGTCCCGGTGCCCGAGGCGGTCGAACGCGCCGCGTACCGCACGGTGCAGGAGGCGCTGACCAACATCCGCAAGCACGCCCCGGGTGCGCGGGCGCGGGTACGGGTGCGCTGCGCGGCCGGTCTGCACGTGGAGGTGCACAACACCGCCCCC